>JAHEJN010000052.1 GCA_024638845.1 Acidimicrobiales bacterium
AACATCATCATCCCGCCACTCTGGGGGCTCACCCTCATCGGAATGGCTGGCGACCTCGACGACTACTTCCACTTCGGTCTCATGTTGATCGCACTCGCAGCCATCGTCTGGCAAGCGTGGAGCTGGGAACGATCTCCTTCGTCGGCTCACGCGCCGGGGACTGAGTAGAGCGGCACCGCACTACGGTCCAAGTGCGGTGCTCGGCAATCCCGGAGGTGCGAAGGTTCAGGACTCCGGCTGGTCGCAAGACGCCCCTGCGCCAACGAACGTTTCATCGAGCTCGACCGCGCAACCAACACCGCCCAACCGGTCCCGATCGGGGCGAACCATGGCCCGTCGGATCTTGTGCGATGAAAGATCGTCCCCGCCGTCACCGACGTCTGGCGGCCACACGACGCACACATGAACCGACCAGGAACTCCCGACACGCATCCTCAGAATGAAACCAGTCCTCGAACGCCTGTCACGTCCCCGGATAATCACGACCCGCTCGAGGCTTCTCAACATCAGATCCCACAACCAGCGAGCCTACTGGACTAAAGCAGATACCCCATACGAGTGTTCGATTCACAACTCCCTTTCGGCAAACGCCTCTTGGGGTGCAGGTCACGGCGTGTCTTCCGACTCTCGTTCCAGGTGGCGGTCGGGCGTGCGGCTCAGGAATGCCGTGACCAGGGGGGCGATCTGGTCGGCGTGATGGACCCAGGGTGCGTGGCCACCGTCAACGATGTGGAGTTCGGCGTGGGGGAGCGTTTTGGCGAGCTGTTCGCCGACTGGGGCGGCTCCCATCGGGTCGTTGGCGGCGAAGATCAGCAGTGATGGTTGGTTGACTTGGGCGAGTTGGTCGCCGGTGAGTGCCATGTCGGGGCAGGCGCCGCGCAGCCTGACGAGGGCGTGGAGTGTGGCTAGAAACGTTGGTTCGAATTCGGGGAGTTGTTCAGTGGCGAGCACGAGGTCGGCGATTTCGGGTGGGAGTGGGTGCTCGTTGACCATCTTCGACAGCTGTTTCACTTGTCTGGGCGACGGGGGCTGCAGCTTCATCATGAGTCGCCCCAGGGTGCGGATCGACAGGAGGCGCATGGGGAGCGGCGCGGACGTGTCCAAGACGATGGCCGGGCAGCCGACATGGACCATTGCGCCCACGCGTTCGGGCCGGTCGATGGCGAACCACATGGCCCACAACGACCCAAGCGAGTTGGCCACGAACGACGGTCGGTCCAGGCCGAGCCCGTCGAGAACGTCGCCGAGGAACCGGACCGCTGTCGATCTGAAGTCATTGGTGAGGCTGGGAGTCGTGTTGGTGAGTCCGTAGGCGGGGAGATCGACGGCGTAGAGCGTGTGGCCATCGAGTTGGGCCATGAGCGGGGCCCACATGGCCGCTGGGGTGCCGATGCCGTTGACCATCACAACCGGCGGACCGTCTCCGGCGACGATGACGTGGGCGCGTCCGGCGACGGTGGGGACATCGACGAAGCGTTCCTCTGCATCAACTCCGTAGCGGTTCAGCACTGCGGTCTGGGTCTCGATGAACGATTGCGTCGGCATAGCTGCGTCCCCGATCTCGATGATTTACACTGTGTAAAGCAAGCTACGGTGAGGTTTACGTCATGTCAACCGATGCGGGCGCCTACGGCGACCCAGAGACCCGAACCCGCATCCTCGCGGTCACCTGGGAACTGGTGGCCGACCGCGGGTCGAGTCTCAAGCTCAGCGAGGTCGCTGAACGAGCCGGAGTATCTCGCCAGGCCGTCTACCTCCACTTTGGTGACCGCAGCGGCCTCCTGCTCGCGTTGGTTCATCACATGGATGAGTCCCTCGACTTGGGCGAGTCACTGGCCCACGTCCAAGCCGCGCCGAACGGCGCAGAGCTACTCGAACGAGCAATGCGGCTCAACACCGACTTCTGGAATGCCATCCAACCCGTCGCCCAGGTCCTCGAGGCAGCCCAGCACGACGACGAGGCCTTGGGTGCTGCGTGGCGTGACCGCATGGAGCTCCGCCAGATGGCGTTCGGGATGATGATCCAACGGGTCGCCGACCTGCGCCAACTCGCTGCCGAGTGGACTGTCGAGGATGCCTCAGCCCTCCTCTATGCGGTTGCGCACTTTGACACGTGGCGTGAGCTCACCGGACAACTCGACTGGACCGACGACCATTACGTCGAAGCCATGACACGACTGCTCCGTCGGTCACTGCTCGCTGCCTGAAGGCCGAGCGGCCTCGGTCTCGGTCTCGGTCTCGCTAGCGACCGGTTTCGGCTTGGGTGATGTGCAAGCCTCTGACCAGGTAATTCGCGTCACGCGGTGGCCAGCTCTGCGCTCCAGGGGGCGCGTGTACTTAGGGTTAAACTCGCCCCTCCGACACCGAACAAGTGTTCGATTGACTCTCGAAGACGGGCCGCGCCAGCTACGTGTCTCGGGTCGCAGGTATCGCTTTGGCTCGGCTCAACGGAGGTCGAGTCGCATGAGGACGCGTGGGAAGCCGTTCAGTACCGAGTCGGTATCGGTGGCCTTGGTGAATCCTGCCTTCTCGAAGAGCGCCATCGTGCCGACGTAGGCCATGGTGGAGTCGATTCGCTCGCCTTTGTTGTCGAGTGGGTAGCCCTCGATAGCGACAGCGCCGTTGGCGCGGGCGAAGTCGACCGCCCCTGCGAGGAGATGGTGGGAGATGCCCTCCTTGCGATGACCCGGCCGCACCCGGATGCACCACACCGACCACACATCGAGGTCGTCGACGTGTGGAATCTTCCGGCTGCGGGCAAAGCTCGTGTCAGCGCGGGGGTGCACGGCGGCCCAGCCGACCACTTCACCGTCGTCGTAGGCGAGCACTCCAGGCGGAGGGGTCTGCTGCACCAGCAGTTTCACACGCTCTCCTCGTGCGGGGCCCTCGAGCTCTCGGTTCTCCTTGGAGGATGTGAGGCGATAGCTCAAGCACCAACACACGCTTGCGTCGGCCCGTTTGGGTCCAACTATGGTTTTCACGTCTTCGAAGACGGTCGCCGGTCGTACCTCGATTCCCATGCAGCGAGTCTTCCAACCGACGCTGAACTCGTCAACGGCGTCGAGGTTCACCCCTGCAGGGGTCGGACCTCCACTGTGCCCTCAGAGGCCAGAGCTCCTTGGCGTCCCCAGTCCAGGGCTGCGTCGAGGTCGGGGGCTTCGATGATCCAGAACCCACCGATCTGTTCGGGGTGCTTGGCGTAGGGGCCATCGGTGGTTGAGACCTGACCATCGTTGCATTGCAGCACGGTGGCTGAGCTGGCCGGTTGCAGGCCGCCAGCGAAGAGCCAGGCGCCAGCAGTCTCGAGGTCGGCATTGAATTGGCCGACTTGGGCGACCTGGCGTTGTGCGTCGTCGCTTGAGAAGTCGACTTCGTATTCTTTGTCGTGCCATACCGAGAGCAGGTATTGCGCCATTGTGTTCCTCCGGGCGGATAACAGGAGTCGAGTGAGGTGGTCACTTGACAACATACCGACTGGTTGGTTTGATGTCCAGTATGGCAACAATCACTCCGTGCCTCTGGTTCGACGGCAATGGCCTGGAGGCGGCCGAGTTCTACGTGTCGCTGTTCCCCGATTCGCAGATCGACGGGGTGAGTCCTGGTCCCGACGGCCCGATGATGATCAGCTTCACGCTCATGAGCAGGCCGTATCAGGCCCTGAACGGCGGTCCCCAGTTCACGTTCACCGAAGCGGTGTCGCTCGTGGTGCCCTGCGACGGTCAGGCCGAGGTCGATCACTATTGGGACGCCCTCACTGAAGGTGGCGAAGAAGGTAGGTGTGGGTGGCTGAAGGACAGATTCGGTCTGTCGTGGCAAGTCGTTCCCAACCAGCTCGGCGAGGTCCTCGGTGATCCCGATCCGGAACGGGCCGGCCGGGCAGTCGAGGCAATGATGGGAATGAGCAAGCTCGACCTGGCGGCGATGCGGGCTGCGGCCGCTGGCGTGTCGGAGTGAACGCTGCCCGACGGTCGGGGTATGGAGAGGCGAAGTCTGCGCTGTTGAACGCGGCCGTTGATGTGATCAGGGCTCAAGGGTTGCATGCGACAACGGTCGATGATCTCTGCGCGACGGCGGGCGTGACGAAGGGAGCGTTCTTCCACCACTTCGCCTCCAAAGAAGCCCTCGCAGTCGCCGCCGCCGATCATTGGTCTGAAACCACCGGAGCGCTCTTCGCTGCGGCGCCCTATCACGATCCTGATGACCCGGCCGACCGGGTCTTTGCCTACCTGGACTTCCGAGCATCCCTGATCTCAGGCGAACCGGCTGACTACACGTGTCTGGTCGGCACGATGACCCAGGAAGCCTTCGACACCAGCCCCGCAGTGCGTGACGCGTGCGCGGCGAGCATCTTCGGCCATGCCGAAACCCTCGAAGCCGACTTCGCTGCCGCCCTTGCCAACAGTGGCGATGACGCGAATAGGGGAGTCAGCGCCGCAAGCCTTGCTCGACACACGCAGACAGTTCTTCAGGGCGCGTTCGTGTTGTCCAAGGCTGCAAGCGATCCAGCTCTCGTGCTTGAAGCGATCGACCATCTCCGCCGATATTTGGAATGTGTTCTGGCCGTCCCGTCGCTCGCAGTGGGCAGGTGAGCGGGGTGTCGACCTTCCTGCTGTTGCACGGTGCTGCGTCATCGGGCTGGTACTGGCAACTCGTTACAACGCTCCTCGAGTCAGCTGGGCCTGGCGTCGAGATCCTGCGACGGCGACTCGAGTCGAAATGACCGGACCCACTGATATCCGACATCGCCAGGAGGGTGTTTCATGATCATCGTTTGCGGCTGGCTGAGAACCGACGCTGACCAGCGCGGGGCGTACCTGACAGCTTGTCGGCCAGTGATCGAAGCAGCCCGAGTCGCCTCGGGGTGTCTCGACTTTCACTTGAGCCCCGATGCGCTCGACGCGGAGCGGATCAACGTCTTCGAACAGTGGGACAACGCCGAATCGGTCGAACAGTTCCGCCAGGCCGGTCCCGACACAGACATGGCCGAAGCGATCGTGGCCGCCAACGATCAACAGCACGAGATCGCGTCGACGATCTCGTTGACCTGAAGGGGAGTCGATGTCCGCTGACGAGATCGACCGTTACCTCCAAGAACTCGACCAGCCCAAGCGGGCCACGCTCGAACAGCTCCGCCACACGATCCTCGGACTTCTCCCGGAGGCCGAGCAAGGTCTCTCCTACGGTGTCCCAGCCTTCAAGGTGGACGGCAAGGTCATCGCCGGGTTCTCAGCAGCCAAGAACCACCTCAGCTACCTCCCACACAGCGGCACTGTACTGAGCAGTCTTCAACCAGGCGATCTCGAAGGCCTCACGGCATCCAAGGGCGCACTCAAGTTCCCGATCGACACCCCGCCCGCGGGCGACCTCGTAGCCAAGCTCATCGCCGCACGGCTCGACGAGATCGCCAACTGAACACCATTCGGGTCCCACAGGAGCAGTCGGTATTCGGGGCCAGCCTGGGAGGATCGGCCCCGCAACACGTCCCTGACCAGGCGAAACACCTGCGCAGCGACCAGTTCGATGCTCCAGGGGCCGCGTGTACTTTGGGTTTAACTCGCCCCTCCGACACCGAACAAGTGTTCGATTTAGGCGATTCGAACACGAGGAATCAATGGATGTCGTCGAGGTTCGCGCAGGCACTTCCCGGGCTCTTGGCGAGTTACGTGTTCCAAGGCTGAGGTGTGCGGGCGGCGGGCTCGCCTAGGATCGTGCGCTTTCTAGGTGGGCAGCCCGACCAGTCGTGTGCTGAGGTCCCACAGGCGGGCTGCGGCGTCGGTGTCGGTTGCCGGGGGGCTTGGTTGTTTCGGTTTCTGGTTTGACCAGTAGATCCCGGATTCGATCTCGTCGGTCTGGGCCGTGGCGAGGTGGACGCTCGTTGCCGCGCCTTTGGCGGGTGTGGCGAGAACGGGTTTGAGGAGGGTCATTGCGATCCCGATCCATCGCGGGCTTTCGGCGTTCTTTCCGAAGTTGGTGGCGACGACGCCGGGGTGCAGTGCCCGCGCGGTGATGCCCTGGCTGGCGAGTCGGCGGTCGAGTTCGACCGTGAACAGAATGTTCGCCAGTTTGGACGCAGCGTAGGACTTGGACGAGTTGTAGCCCTTGGTCATCTGGAGGTCGTCGAAGTCGAGGCCGTTCTTGGCTCCTCGATGGTTTTCGCTGCTGACCGTGATGACCCGGGATGGGGAGCTGGCGAGGAGCAGGTCGGTGACGAGGTTGGTGAGCAGGAATGGGCCGAGGTGGTTGACGGCGAGTGTCCATTCGTGGCCCTCCTCGGTCGTACGTCGGGTCTTGGACATGGTGCCGGCGTTGTTGATCAGCACGTCCAGTCCGTCATGGCTGTCTCGGTAGCGGGCCGCGAAGTCCCGAACCGACTCGAGCGATGACAAGTCGAGGGCTTCGCCGTTGACGTGGCCTCCGGTCTCGCTGGAGATGACTGCAGCTGCCTGGGCGGCGTCTGCCTCTGAGCGTGAGGTGATGGTGACGTGCGCCCCTTGTCGGGCGAGCTCGGTGGCGGTGGCTCGGCCGATCCCGGAGGTACCGCCGGTGACAACCACCTGTTTGTCGTTGATCGACCAGGTCATGGTCGTTCCTTTCGTTGCAGGGCGGCGAGCACTGTTGCGGTGGCGTCGTTGACGATCTGGGGTGCGTTGTCGGGTGTGGCGGCGACGAGTGCGGAGACACCGCCGAGGGCGTGACGGATCAGGGCGCTGTCGGTGTCGATGTTGAGGTCAGCGCGGAATTCGCCTCGCTCGATCCCATCACGGAGCGCAGTACGGATGTGCGCCTCGAGTGCTTCGTCGAAACCGGTGAGGTGGTGTTGCAGATCGGCGGGGAGGCTGTCGTGGCTGTCGATGGTGTGGTTTGCGTGGGTGCTGATGGCTGCGACGTGGCGAACGATCTGGCGGATGGTCTCGCTCGGTGTCTCGACGACAGTGAGGGCTTGGTCGAGTTGGCTGATCGCGGCGGTGTTGTGGTGGGTGATGGCGTCGGTGAGGATCGTGGGAATGTCGGGGTAGTGGTTGTAGAGGGTTTGGCGGGCGACGCCGGCGGTGCGGGCGACTTCTATCATGGTGACTTCGCTGAGTCCCCGATTGGTGATGAGGGTCAGAGCCGCTTCGATGATGCGTTCTCGGGTGGTGTTCATCGGTCTCAGTCCGTTTCGGTGTAGATGCGAATCGACAGGGGAGCGAATACCGCCAGAAGCCCGACCGTCCAGCCGACGGCAAGGACGAGGTCGCCGGTGTCGAGCGCTCCGTCGCAGAGGCCGCGGACAGCATCGGATGCGACAGATATCGGCTGGTAGGTGGCGAAGGGCTGCAGCCAGCCGGGCATGGAGTCGGCGGGGGCGAACGCAGTGCTGGCCAGCATCAGCGGGAAGAGCCAGAACATCGAGAGCATGCCGACCATGTCGGGTTGGCGGACCTTGGCGGCGATCGCAGCGCCGAGCCAGGAGAACCCGAAACCCACCGCGGTGGCCAGAAGGATCGCGGCAACAGCGCCCGTGGCGGAGTCGAATCGGTAGCCCATGACGAGGGCCAACAATGCGACAAGGGCGAGGCCGACGAGGTTTCTGAACGCGTCGGCCAGGGTGCGTCCGGCAATGACGGCCACTTGGCTCATCGGGAGCGAACGGAATCGGTCGGTCACGCCTTCGGCGAGATCGGTGGCGAGACCCATGCTGGATTGTTGTGCGCCCTGGAGGGCCGTGATCACGAAAACACCGGGGACGAGGAACTGGAGGTAGTCGACCTCGGCACCGGCGCCGATCGCTCCACCGAACACGTAGTTGAACAGCACGAGGAAGAAGACGCCCATCACCACGGCGAACACCAGCATTTCAGGTTGGCGGGCGGTTCGGATGGTGTCGCGCCACAACATCGTTGCGATGTCGCGTCCAGCGTCGGTCAACCGGGTGGCACCTCTCCGGTGGGTGGGCTGGATGGTCGTCATCGGCTGATCTCCTCGGGCTCGTCGGCCGACGAGCCGGTGAGGGCGAGAAAGACATCGTCCAGCGTGGGTCGTCGCAGTTGGAAGTCGCTGATGTTCACGGCTTGGTCCTCGAGCCGTCGCAACACGTCGAGCGATTGCCGGGTGCCGCCGGTGATGGAAAAGTCGATCCGGCAGTCTTCAGGGTCGATCGACACGCCTTCCTCGGAGGCGAGCAGACGTCGAGCCGACTGGAGATCGTCGTCGGTGAGCAGGCTGACTTCGAGAACGTCTCGGCCCACGTCGCGTTTGAGTGACTCGGGGGTGCCAGTGGCGACGGTGCGTCCCTTGTCGATGACCAGGATCTGATCGGCGAGCTGGTCGGCTTCGTCGAGGTATTGGGTGGTGAGAAGTATGGAGGTTCCCTCGTTGGCCAACGATCGGACGGCGTCCCACACCTCGGCCCGGCTGCGAGGGTCGAGCCCGGTCGTGGGTTCGTCGAGGAAGAGGGCCAGTGGCTCGGCGACGAGTGCGGCGACGATGTCGAGCCTGCGTCGCTGCCCACCGGAATAGGTCGAGGCTGGCCGGTCGGCGAACTCGCCCATGTCGAAGCGCTCGATCAGGTCAGCGATCCGCCGCCTACGGATCGGCTTTGCCAGCTTGTAGAGGCGTGCGAACAGCTCCAGGTTTTCCCGGGCGCTGAGCTTCTCGTCGACCGCGGCTGATTGGCCGGCCAAACCGATCACCCGTCGGACCGCATCCGGATCGTCAGCGACATCATGTCCAGCAATCGATGCCGAGCCCGAGTCGATCGAGCTCAACGTCGTCAGCATCCGCACCACCGTCGTCTTGCCAGCACCATTCGGACCCAGAAGTCCGAGAACTTCGCTCGCACCGACAGTGAAACTCACATCGTCGACGGCGACGACCTCTCCGAACCGCTTGGCCAGAGCATTGGCCACGATGACCGGCCCTACAGATCTAGTAGACATAATGTCTAGAATAGTTGACAGTACGTCTATCGACAACTCGCGAACGGGGCCGGTCGGGACGAAGGGGGAACGTCAGCGGTGACATGCACAACGTTGTGCGTGGCTCGCCAAGACCGCTCCGATCAGGCGAAACGCCTACGTCGCAACGAGGTCGACGCTCCAGGGCGCGCGTGTACTTTGGGTTAAACTCGCCCCTCCGACACCATCGAACTCCCTGTTCAGAGCGGGTGCCAAAGCTCCCAGGGGTGTCGTTTGCAAATGGATTTGCTAATGCCCGGCGTCCGCTGTCCCTTTGGCGCGTCACCTGGGCAGGTGGCACTGCTTGTACTTCTTGCCTGATCGGCATGGACAGCGATCGTTTCGACGCAGGCTCTCCGTAGGGCGGACGCCGTCGCCCGTGAGCACGCCGTGGCCGTCAAGAATCGACCATCGCACCTCCGACGGTATGTCGAGTTCGGCGACGTCCCCCTCGATCAGAACGGAGCTACGCATGACTTGGCGACCTTCGGTGCTCATGCGGGCCAACATCAGTGACGCCTGTGGTGCCCGTAGAGCGTGTCGTCGCAGGTCAAGCGGCGTTTCGGTATTCGTTGATGAGGCCGTCGCATCGCCGGCATCGCCATCCGGTCTCTCCGTGTGAGTACCCCTCGATGTCCGACACCTCGGCACCAAGCGTCCCTGTGGCCGTTGATGCTTCGTGTCGGAACAACATGAACGCATCGACGCCCTGCACTGCCTGATCTGCACCCGCCCCTTGCGTGTGAGGTCCATGTAGGAATCGGAGTTGTCCTTCGAACCAACGGCTGAGTCCAACTCCTTTGGCAAGGCTACGGCGTGAGACTCGCCAGGTGCCCGAGCGCGGGCTCACTGCATCAGGTCGACAACGCTGACCGTGGTGAGGGTCAACCCGGTGGCGATGAAGGCCACGACGCCCACCAAGTTGACCACGTCGATGATCGGGTCGAGGCGACGCCACCAGCCAGGTCCGGGCGACACCCGGGCGAGGGCAACTTGGCGCACGTTGTGCGTCCACCGCAGCGCCCGCAACGCCCTGGCCACCTTGTAGCGGTCGCTCAGCGTTGCGTAATGGCGGTTGAAGCCCGTGCGCGGAGCGAGACCGATCTCGTGGGCGCGTGCAAGCGGGTAGGCGAGCGCAATGGCGATCCAGCCGATCGCGATCCGGAGAAGGACGGCGAGAACGACGAAAACCCACGCCGAGAGCAGACCGTGTTCGACCGACTCTGGCGAGCGGTAGTTCACCTGGAACTCGTCTTCGACACGCTCCACGAAGTGCACGACGCTGGCCATGGCCGCGCCGCCGAAGAACATCCACCAGAACGACTTCTTCACGAACCACACCACGAGCAGGCGGCGGCTGTCCTCCACACCTGCTTGGAGACATGCGTCCAGCTCGATACGCGGCGGCACACCACTCGCCGCGTGACGCGTTGCTTCGGGCGTCATTTGCGTTGTCCCGCTCGGTTGGCCGAGAGGGACGCCTTGGGGGGCCGGTTCGTGGGTCTGGGTCATCGGGGCTGGCTGTGGTCGGGGGAGTGCCTCAGTCTAGGGAAACCATGACCGCCAACCCCCGTCATCGCCGACCACGCCCGACCGCCGGTTCGGTGATGCTCAGTTGCAGAGGTTGAATCTCCCCGGGTTGCAGAGAGGATGGGTATCTTGAGACGCTCGACCTGGTTGCGCTGCGAGGTGTCTTTGGCGGCGGGTCGCGAGTGGAAGGGTAAGTGGTTGGGGCCGGAGCAGACGAACGAGAATTCCGAGATAGCTGCCCTCAGCGACGCGATTCGCGCCACCACCCATATCGATGCGACGGATCGCTGGGTCGAGGTGATTGCTGCTGCTGTCCTGGCCTTGGCGACGATCGCGTCGGCATGGAGCGCCTATCAGGCCACGCGTTGGGGAGGCGTGCAGGCTGCTGCGTTCGCGGAGGCTGGAGCGACTCGTGCCGAATCGGTCCGGGCATCGGATCTGGCAGACGCGGAGCTGACGATCGATGTCGAGTACTTCGCCATCTGGCTGGATGGGAGCGCCACAGGCAACGAGACGCTGCAGCGGCGGGTGGAGGACAGCTTCCGACCCGAATTCGTTCCGGCCTTCGAGGCGTGGCAGACAACGGACCCGTTCACCAACCCGGACGCGCCACACAACCCATTCGAGATGGACGAGTACCGGATCGCTGCTGCAGACGAAGCTGAGGAGCTCCGCTCCGAAGCAGAGGCCTCGGCCGGAGTAGCTCTGGACGCCAACCAGACCGGGGACAACTACGTCCTCACTACCGTTTTGTTCGCGTCGGTGCTGTTCTTCGCAGGAATCAGCACGAAGTTCGCGGATCGCAGGACCAAAGTGATACTCGTGGGTCTCGGACTGGTCGCCTTCTTGGGAGGGACCTCGCTCCTCGTCACCTTTCCGGTTCACTGAGTTGGAGCGATGGACTTGACCCGGTCTGGTGCTCACGGGTCGTGTGTGATCAGGGCGTCTCACCGTGTATGAGTCCCTTGGCGTGGTGGGGTTTGGGTCCACCCGCGGGTGAGCCACCGGCGTGATGCTCGGTGTGTACCTACCAAAGTGCACACCAAGGAGAACACGCCGATGGCTCTGTCAGAGTCTGCCGTAGAAGAACTGCTCGACGCGATCGCTGTCGGGGACGGGACCGATCTCGTGCGGGAACTCGCCCGCTGGGCGCTCCAGCAGCTGATCGAGGCCGAGGCAACCGAAGCCTTCGGCGCGGGTCGCTATGAACGCACCGGAGGGCGGGTGGCGCATCGCAGCGGGCATCGACTGAAGGTGTTGTCGACGATGGCCGGCGACCTGCGGCTGGGGATCCCCAAGCCGCGCAAGGGCAGCTTCTTCCCAGAGATCCTCGAACTGCGGCGCCGAATCGGTCAGGTCATGTATGCGGTGGTGATGGAGGCCTACGTCCACGGCGTGTCCACGAGAGCGGTCAATGACCTCGTCGCCGCGGCCGGAGTCGACACCGGAATCTCCAAGTCCGAAGTGCCGCGGATCTGCGCCGGGCTCGACGAACGAGTCGACGCGTTCCGGAACCGAACCCTGGGACACGTGAGGTTCCCTTACGTCTATCTCGACGCGACCTACGTGAACGTCCGCGACGACGCGCTCGGCCAGGTCGTGTCGCGGGCGGTGGTGGTCGCGACCGGGATCACCGCCAACGGCGACCGTGAAGTCCTCGGGGTCGAGGTCGGCGACTCCGAAGACGAAACCTTCTGGACCAAGTTCCTGCGATCGTTGAAGAAGCGGGGCCTGGGCGAGGTGAGGCTCGTGATCTCTGACGCCCACGAAGGCCTCAAGGCCGCGATCCGCAAGTGCTTCCAGGGCGCCTCCTGGCAGCGCTGCCGCGTGCACTACGCCCACAACCTGTTGGCCAAGGTCCCCAAGGCCCACCAGCAGATGGTCGCCGCGGCGTTCCGATCGATCTTCGCGCTCACCGACCCCGACGACCTCCACAACCGCTACGACGAGGTCGCAGACCTCTTCGACACCAACGGCTTCACCAAGGCCGCCGAATCGATGCGCACCGCCCGGACCGACGTGCTGGCGTTCGCGGTGTTCCCGCCGGCGCACTGGCGCAAGATCTGGTCGAACAACCCCCTCGAACGCTTGAACAAGGAGATCAAGCGCCGCACCAACGTCGTCGGGATCTTCCCCAACGACGCCGCCGTCACCCGCCTCGTCGGCGCCGTGCTCGCCGACCAACACGACGACTGGGCCATCGCCCGCCGCTACCTGTCCGAGGGCTCCATGGCACAACTCGACCAGCTACGCGACACTCACCCCGTCACGCCCGAACTCGAGGCCTGACCACACTGAGCCACACGACTCGGAATCCCACCACTCCACGGGGCGCGGCCGTCACCTTTCGGGGCGGAAAGAAGAACGTAACTTTCCAAGAGAGTCAACATACAAAGGGATCTTGATCGATCATGAGCACGAGCGTTGGAGCATCGACCCGACGGCCCGGTGTCGTCAGCTTTATCGGAGTCATCCTCTACATCCAGGCGGCGCTCGCTGCCATCGCCGCCATTTCGATGCTGATCTGGCGCGACGACATACTGGACTTCCTCGAGAAGGAAGGCTCTCCGCTTGCCGATGGAGCCTTTTCTGGCACCATCGTCAGCGAGGCAGTCGCCGCGGGCCTGCTCTTCGTCGTCGGTCGCGGCATCATGACGGGGAGCAAGGGGTATCGGCTCTTCGTAGCAATCGTCGAGGGCCTGACGATGGCGCTCGCGGTGTTCACTCTCATTGGGCATCACGTCGGCGGCTACGTGTACCGAGGAGTCTTCACCTTGTTCCTTGGCGTCTTCGTTCTCTGGGCCTTGTACGGTAACGAGGAATCCGACAAGTTCTTCGAAACGAACGGCTGACATCGCCGCCTCCTGCGACGGCGACGCCGGACGTCAGCCGGATATCTCGCAACCTTGCACCATCACGGAATGTGCGGCGGGTGAGTCGTCTGTGCTCGGACGACGCTCGTTCGCTCTCAACGTGCGTTGCACAGAACACGATCGGCGGCGCAGAGCGACAGCCTGAAGCGGAGAGTCGAACACGAAGCCTTCGCTACAACCGTTGCCTCGTCTGCCGCTTCGGCCGTCGTCGGCCTCGGCGAGACCGAGAGCGGCACGGTCTTTCTCATTTCTCCAACATGTCCGCCCGCGCACGATCTTGATGATCGTTGCCAGCAGCCTCGCCTTCTACTCGCTGCTCCCTCAGCTGGTAAACGTCAACGAAACCGTCGACGCGCTGGGAGACGCGAACCTCGGGTAGTGCGTTCGGGACGGCGGGTACGGTCACTCGGCGGCGACGGCGGTCTCGTGTTCGGCGTCGGACGCGTCGTGGGCGGAGAGGGCGTCGAGCATGGCGTTCATGTGGTGGAACAAGATGCGCTTGCCTTCGATCTTGTATTCGTGTCCGGTCGAGGTGTCGGTGATCACGGCAGTGCGAACCGTGGCCTTCTGGTGCATTTCGACGCTGAGGTTCTCCCGATCGAGCGTGTCGATCAGCATGAGGTGCCGGGCCAGGATGATGCCCTTCGCGTTGTTCGACGTCATCAGGTACAGCTTCGTCGGTGATGCCGCCAGCACGATGACGGGTGGCAGCTCGCCCGATGTCGCCGCGTAGCGACCGGCGGTGTAGCCCGCAGCTGCGCCGATGCTCTGCGCGACATCACCTCCGGCGGCGTCGCCGAGCACCGACCCGGCCGCCGCGCCGGCTGCGACCTTCCAGACCATGCCCTTGGGCTGGAAGTCACCGGCCACGGTGATGGTCGGGTCACCGGTGGCTTCGCGTGAGAGGTCGATCAGTTTCTGTCGGAGGTCCATATCGATTCCTTTGTCGTGAGGCTGGGACGGGATGAGACTAAACAGCGGGCGGTGAGTTGTCGCCTCGACGGAGGGGCAACGTGGGGTTTTCGGGGTCGAACACGATCACCAGCACCGCGCTGACCGCCACGCCGACCGCGCCACCGCCGATGACGTCGAGCAGGTTGTGGGCGCCGAGGTAGACGCGGACGGTCGCGTTGAGCACGGCTTGATCGTGTGGCCGGACACGAAGGACAGCCCGTCGAGGGGCACATCGCCGCGGAAGTTGCCGCAGGCTTCGTCGAAGTCGTCAGGCGCCCCGCAGATCGTCGTTCCGGGTCGCTCGCGCTCGACCAACTGCTTGACGACGAGCTTCTCGACGATCAACTTCAGTGGGACGAAGATGATCAGGGCTGCGGCGAGTTGCCAGCGTCGGAAGAACCCAGCGCCGACGGCCACGATCACGGGGACGAACAGCGGACCGGCGAGTTGGAAGACCCACATCGGGGCGTACAGCCAGTCGGGGAGGTCGTTGATCGCGTGGAAGGCCGCTTCCTCCCAGCCCGACACCTCGCCGTTGGGAGGCGATCACACCGCACACCACGGCGACTGCAACGGCGACACCGCAGACGGTTGCCCACCTCGAGATCCGATGGTCGGCCGTGTGGTTCTGGGACGGTCATGTCCGAATTCATGGTCACGCCTCCTCGATTTCGCTTCTCACCGACGTGCGGCGATCGGGTTCGATCCAATCGAGCACGGCAAGGGCGCCCAGTGCGATCATCGATCTTCTTGACACCTTTGGCGCCGAACCAGGTGACGAACCCGGAGACCACGGTGGCTGCGCTGAGCCACCGGTCCCTCGTGCATGCCCCGACAGCAGCCGCGACCAGGATCGGGCCGCCGAGCGTTCCGAACTGCATGATCGGATACATCAGCGCCGCGAGGGCGTCGGGTACGTCGTTGATCCACTGGGTGAGGTCGAGCTCCCCCGTGGGAATCGGATCCTGGACCGCCACGACGTAGGACACGCCCAACCCCACGAGCGCCGCCGTCGTGATCGCGCCGGCGCGGGGGAATGTCGCCAGCCGACCGGATGGTTGCTCGGCGACGGACATTCCCGAGATTCAACCACACGCGCGAGTACCTTGCGGTGGCAATGAATTCAGGGCGCCACACGGCCCATCGACCGAACCGATTCGGAGCCCATCACGTGACCCTCACCGAACCCGACGGCGCAACGGAGCTCGACGTCTCGGGGTCGGGAGCTGCCCAGGAGGCGATCCGGCGTTACGTGCGCTCACCCGAGGACGTGCTCCGTCTCGTCCTGTTCGCCGCGATCACCCTGGTGTTCCTCGGACTCACCCTGTGGGTCGAGGACTCGATCCTCGGCTTCGAAGAAGACGTCATTGCGCTGTTCGGCTTCCTGAGCTCGACGGTCGAACGCGTGCTCCTGGGGGCTCTGGAAGTCGTCGTCATCGTCGTCACGTTGTCACTGCTCGTGATCCCGCTCCTGACGAAGCGGTATCGGTTGTTCGGCTATCTCTTCGCAGCGTCGACCATCGCTTCGGCGTTGATGGCGCTCGTGGACTGGTTGGTTGAACGCCAGGCGTCCACAGTGCTCGTCAACGAGATCGCCCAGAGGGCGGGGATCGGTGACGACGTGTCGGTGGGTGCGCCGGGTCTCGCGCAACTCGTCGCCGTCTTCATCGCTTTCGGGCCGTTCGTGTCGCGCCGGTGGCGAGGTGCCGGAGCGGTCACCGTGCTCGTCGTGACGTTGCTCTCGTTGCTGGTGTCGCGTCGTCTGCCCACCGACATGTTCGTTGCGCTCCCGCTCGGCGCCGCCTGCGGCGCAGCTGTCCTCCTCGCATTCGGTCGTCCCGACCGCCGCCCGACGTTGTCGGCCATCCGAGCGGCGCTCGGCGATGCCGGGCTGGACGTCGTCGAGGTGCGCCAGGCCAAGGTCGACGCCCGCGGCTCGACGCCGTACTTCGCGACCTTGACCGACGGAACGGGTCTGTTCGTGAAGGTGCTCGGCTCCGAGCAGCGCGCCGCAGACCTGCTGTTCCGTGCCTATCGGTTCCTGCGCTTCAAGAACGTCGGCGACGATCGTCCGTTCTCATCGCTGCGGCGCACCGTCGAACACGAGGCCCTGATCGCGCTGCTCGCCCGCAACGATCACGTCCGCACACCACGGCTCCGCGGCGTGGTCGAGGTCGGCACCGATTCGATGCTGCTCGCCTACGAGATGCTCGGCGGCGTGTCGCTCGACGGGCTCGACGGCGATGAGATCTCCGATGAGTTGATGATCGGGATCTGGGACCAGGTCGCGATCCTGCGATCGCACCGCATCGCCCACCGCGATCTCCGCCGTGCGAACGTCTTCGTCCAAGAAGACGGCGAGCCGTGGTTGATCGATTTCGGGTTCTCCGAGGTGGCCGTCGACGACGAGATCCTCGATGCCGACACTGCCCAACTCCTGTGTTCGCTCGCCGTCGCCGCCGGGGCCGAGCGCACGGTGGGCGCCGCCGTCGCAGCCATCGGCCCGGACGCGGTCGGTGCCGCCCTGCCACGACTGCAGATGACAGCACTGAGCGGAGCAACCCAGGCGTCGCTGAAGGAACACAACGGGCTGCTCGAAGAGCTGCAGCAGCAAGTCATCGACCAGAGCGGCGTCGGGGACGTCCAATTCGCTGCGCTCGAACGGGTCAACCGGAAGATGATCATCACGATCGCCGCACTCGCGGCTGCGACCTACTTCCTGTTCCCGCAGTTCGCCGACCTGCCCAGCATCATCGATCAAGTCCAGGACGCCAGCTGGGGCTGGGCGCCGCTGATCATCCTCTTCTCGGCGATGACCTACGTCGCAGCGTCGATGAGCATGGCAGGTGCCATTCCGCAGCATCTTCCGGCCGGTCCGCTCCTGATGACGTCGTTCGGGTCGTCGTTCGCGAGCAAGCTCGCTCCGGCCGGGATCGGCGGGATGGCGCTGAACGTCCGCTTCCTGCAGAAGCAGGGCATAGGCCAGACCGTTGCGGTGTCCGGGGTCGGGTTGAACACGATCGCAGGGCTGGCCGGCCACGCCACCCTCGTCGGGATCTTCCTGATCTGGGCTGGGAGCGATGCCTTCGGGAGCATCGAGCTTCCCAACCCGGAATGGTTCCTCGTCGGTATCGGCATCGTTGTCGGCCTGCTCCTGATCGGCCTGGCCATCCCGTCGGTTCGCTCGGGCATGGTCACGCGACTCCTCCCGGTCATCTCCAAAGCGTTCGACGGCGTTACCGCGGTGCTCCGCCGACCCGGCAAGGTCGCGCTGCTGCTCGGGGGATCGACGCTCGTCACCTTCTCGTACCTGGCGACGCTGTACTTCAGCACGCAGGCATTCGGCGGCGGCCTGCCGTTCGCAACCGTCGGCGCGATCTTCCTCGTCGGCTCGGCCATCGCACAAGCAGCCCCGACCCCCGGCGGGCTGGGGGCCGTCGAGGCTGCGCTCATCGCCGGGCTCGTCGCCGCGGGACTCGACAACACGATCGCCGTCCCCGCAGTGTTCCTCTACCGGTTGTTCACGTTCTGGTTCCCGATCCTGCCGGGCTGGCTCGCGTTTCAGTGGTTGGAAACCAACGAATACATCTGACGGTGGCGGCCGTCAGGCCGAGGCCAAGTGGTAGGCCGCTACCAACGCTCGCGCTGCCTCTGTCGGCATGCGCTCCCGGTCCGGGAAGATTGGGTGCTGGACGCAGTCGCTATCGAGGCAACCCTGCACGTATCGGTTCGGTCCCTGCGCGGACTCGCCCGTGCCTTTGCCGATGTCACGATCCCCGCGCTGCGCCGACGACGCCTGGGCGCCCGAACCCCGAGGGCGGGTACGACACGGCCGAGCCCCCGGGGCAAAGTCATCTCCGTTCGATCAGGTCGGGCCACATGACACCCGGCGCCGCCGCGATTTCCTCGTCGGGAGGCCAGACCACGTCATGGTCCTTGCTGTCGTAGGGAAGGCTCGAGAGAACGAGGCGGATGGCGTTGAGGCGGGCTCGACGCTTGTTGTTGGAGTTGACGACTGTCCAGGGCGCCTCGTGGGTGTGGGTGAAAAGGAACATGTCGTTCTGGGCGCGGGTGTAGTGGTCCCAGAGAGCGGGAGCTTCACGATCGATGGGACTGAGCTTCCAGGTCTTGAGCGGATCCTGCTGCCTCGACTCCAGACGTCTGAGCTGTTCGTCCCTGTTGATGGCCAAGTACAGCTTGAACAGTCGGAGGCCGTCTTCGACGAGGCCGGCTTCGATCCCGGGCGCTTGGCGCAGAAACAGCGAGTACTCCTGGTTGGTGCAGAACCCCATCACGCGCTCGACACCGGCCCGGTTGTACCAGGAGCGATCGAAGAAGATGATTTCCCCTGCGGCCGGCAGATGTTGCAGGTAGCGCTGGAAGTAGAACTGGGTTCTTTCTCGATCGTTGGGAGCCGGCAGGGCGACGTGCGGAGCACCGCGGGGGTTGAGGTGTTCACGGAACCGCTTGATGGTGCCGCCCTTCCCCGCAGTGTCACGCCCTTCGAAGATGATGAGGACCCGCTCTCCTTGCCGCTTGACCCAGTTCTGGGCCTTCACCAGCTCGATTTGAAGCGCCTTCAACTCTTTCTCGTAGTGGGACCGCTTGAGCTTGGCCGGGTGTGGAAGCGAGTCGCCGGGCAGTTTGTCCGGACCGCTCACGAGCTGACTCCCTCGGCTCGGCTCGCCTCACCATGCCCCGCGGAGCTGCCGGCGACAGCGCACAGAGGCCTGCGCGCGACGAATGCCCCTGGAGCGAACCGTCCGCCGTCGATGGTGCCGTGATCGCCGCATCGCGCGAACGTCGCCTCGTCGGATTGGTCGTGGTTCCCGCCATGCCGTGCCGAGTCGGCCGAGGGTAGCTGCGATGTCGTCATGGTCGCCAGGTTAAGTCGCCTGCCGGTGTGGGCGCAGGAATCGATACAGGATGACCATTCATCCGTGGGTCCGTGCACCGGTGAGGGCCCGTCGCGTCCGGTGTGGTCAGGTGAGTCCGAGAACCGTCCGGAGTGCGTCATCGGTCGACCACAGCCCATCGGCGGAGAGACATCCGTCGACAATCACGTCAGAGCGGGGGAGCAGCTCGCACATCGATTGCCATCAAGGAACACTTCCAGCCGTCGCCACAACCCATCAATGCCGATCGTGGGCGTCCTGTTGCTCGCATGTCGCCGACTCGGAAGTCGCGGATGCTGGTCTTGTCGACTGAGGCCACCTCAAGCGCGCCCAGCACAACCCGCCCTCGGTTCACCGAACCGAGAGCAAGCGCCATATTCGAAGCAGGATCCGTGTCCTCCACGCTGATCACCAACGTCCACGTCTTCGATGGCACGCCAGACGCCCTCCTCGAGAACGCCAGCGGTCTGGTCGAAGGAAACCGCATCGCACGCGCCGCGACCCTCGGGGTCATCGAGGAAAGGGCCCGGGCCGACCTCCTTCGGGTCGACGGCAACCCGCTGGAAGACCTGACGCCGTTCATTGGCCCCTCGGCCAGCGCATGAGCATCCGCCAACATCGCATTCAGCGAAGCCGGAAGCCCGACCTCGACAGCACATCCGTCGAGTTGTTGGGCCTGATGCTCCCTGTCGCTTGGAGCGGGCAGCACAGAACGACGGAGTTCCTCCCTCACGCCCATCGGTGAACGACACTTGTTCGGGCACATCATCGCCACTGCTGGTAGTGGAGTGTGTCGGCTCGCGAACGGCCTGCAAGAAGAACGCGCGCCCCGACGATGAGGATCGGCGTCTGTCGCGACG
>JAHEJN010000139.1 GCA_024638845.1 Acidimicrobiales bacterium
CAGCGATCAGGCGGGACTGTCGGGCAAGATCGCCGCTGACGCTCGATTGACCACGGGGCAGGCTTGCGGAAGACGACGAAACCCCAGGCGGCCCGAAAAGCGGGTCTGACCTGGGGTTTCAGTGTGTACGCCCCCGGGGACTTGAACCCAGAACCTGCGGACTACGAGCGACGTCAGCCCGGTTTCGGGAGGTACCGAATCATGCCCAAAATGCGTTTTGAGCTGGGCAAACGCCGACAAGCGGACCACGGCTCCGTTGCTCAGCTCGGTGGATTACTGGGCAGCATGAGGCGAACAGCGCCACCAGTGTCCACCGCTGTCTCGTCGCCGGTGACGGTGTCGATGAGGTGGACTTCGCCGGTGTCCAAGCTGCTCCAGAGCACGTATCGTCCGTCGAACTCGAAGTCATCGAAGAACGTTCTGCCCAGGGGCATGGCTTGGTCTTGTGTGTAGATGGTCGCCCCGGTGTCGAGATCGACCAGCCGCAGGCGGAAGGCGCCCGACGGTCGCGCTTGGTCCCATCGGCGCCATTGCTCGTCGAGGGGCAGTGCGGCGACGTCGTCCCAGCTGTTGGCGCCGAGGTCGGTGGGGCTGGGCGTGTACTCGGCGATGATGAGCATGGTCCCGCCTGGGGAGAGACGGGGATGCAGCTCGCACCAGCGGCAGCGCTGCGACCACGGGTTGGCGGCTACGTCGATCTCGTCACCGTCCATGCCCCGGAACACGATGCCCGACGAGATCGGTTCGTCCTCTGGCCAGCCGCTGTATGCGACCGAGACCGCCAATTTGCCGCCCATCGAGGATGGAGGGCTCTCGCCGGTCTCCAGCGGAATGCAGGACTGGTACACGCGGCTGTCGCCGGTGGGCAGGTCGACCAGCACGAAGTCGAAAGCATCGGCGTCCTCGCACGTCCCGGTCCTCACCCAGTTGAGTGCCAGGGTGGGACGCCCGGCCAGCCAGGTGGTGAAGACGGGAGTGACGTCGGTCGCGAGCACGACCGGTTCGGTCGCCCCGGCGGTCAGGTGCTCGACCGTGGCTGTGTCAGCGACGAAGGCATATGTCACGACACCACCGGCGCCGTCGTCGAGCGCGACCTGCACGTCACTGCGGTCCGCCACTCGGGTGCGTACCCCGTCGACAACGCGGAACACGCCTTCGGGCCCGGCGACCAGATACGACGGGGATCCAACGGTCATGGGTTCCTCTGGAGTGTCGGGCGCCTCGATATCCGGCGCAGATTCTGGCGTCGCGGTCGGCTCCAGCGTGGGCTCCGCGGTGGGGGAGGGCTCGAGGGTTTCGACCGCGTCGGGTGTCGAGGGCGCCTCGACTGCGGGTGTGGTTTCGGTCGCGGTATCGGTGGGGTCACTGCCACAACCGCCCATGACCATCAGCACCAGAACGGCAACGCCGAAAGCTCGACGCATCACGCTCTCCAATCCTGAGTCTCGATGTCATCGTGTCCACGAGAGTGGGCGCTGCCCAGAGGAGTTCGTCACCGATGGCAGCGCGAAGGGCCGCCTCCGTGGAAGGTGTCAGCAGGTGAACTGATCCGCCCGCAGTCCTGATGGGCGGAACCGACTCTTCGGCCCCCCAGGAGACGAACTGCATCACCCGATCCTCACGGAAGATTGGCAGGTCGGTGAATTCGACGGTGATACCTGGCCACGACAGACGCCGGGCCGGAGGCGGGGTGTTCCAGGGCCCACGTTTCCGGCCCTTCTGGGGCGTTCGTTTCCGCCGCCGTCGACCGGTGTCGCCGACGATGCAGCTTGCCCTGAGCGAGCTGCTCGACGTGGCGCCTTGCAGTGGCCAACGAAGTGCCCTGACGACGGCGGGTGCGGACTTATGGACCTATCGGCGCGCTGGACGTCGCCGTAGGTTGAAGGTGACCGCGGTTGTTCTGCGTCGGGGAGGTTCGCCATGAGTGGACGCACTGGTCTGGTGCTGGCTGGGGCCGGCGCCCGGGGTGCCTACGAGGCGGGAGCGCTCTCGGTGCTGCTCCCGGCGCTCGAGGAACAGGGGCAACGGCCCACCGTGCTGGTCGGCACGAGCGCCGGCGCGCTGAACGCAGCGTTCCTCGCTCATCGTGCCGATCGAGCCGCAGACCGGGCGACGACGGAGCTGCTCGACCTGTGGCTCGGCATGGGCCGCAAGGACGTGTTCGCGTACTCGCCCTTCTCTGGCCTGCAGATGGCACTGCTGGAGTTCGGCATCGGAGGCCGGCCTCGCGGTGTCGTTGACACGCGTCCACTCGGTCACACGCTCAACGAGGCGATCCGCGACTGGGGCCAGATCCGCGACAACGTCGACAACGGTCACGTCGACGCGCTGGCGGTCGTGACGACGGCTGCCTCCACCGGCCGAACGGTGGTCTGGGTCGAGGGCGGCGTGCCTGGAGCCGTCGGGAATCGCAAGCTCCCCGAACTGGATCTCAAGAAGGGCAT
Organism: Acidimicrobiales bacterium; assembly: GCA_024638845.1. Lineage (GTDB taxonomy): Bacteria > Actinomycetota > Acidimicrobiia > Acidimicrobiales > JAHEJN01 > JAHEJN01. The sequence goes on from JAHEJN010000139.1 coordinate 2,445, forward strand.
CGAGTACCGGGCCCCGGTCGACGGGATCGGTGTCGAGCACGTACTCGCGTCGGCCGCGATCCCGATCGTGTTTCCGCCCATCGAGATCGCAACTGGAATCGACACCACCGACTGGTTCGTCGACGGAGGGCTCCGACTCAACACCCCGATCAAGCCGGCGATCGAGCTCGGCGCGACCCGTGTTGCCATCGTCGCCACCGATCCGGCCACCCACGCCACCTCGCTCCCACCCCGGCCACCAAACCTGCCCGACGCCGACGACCTCGTGCTCCATGCGCTCCAGGCCGCGCTCGCCGATCCGCTGATCGAGGACATGTGGCGACTCGCAGGCGTCAACACCCTGCTTGGCCGAGACGCGCGCGCCGGGAAGTCGCCGATTCAGTACCTGTTCGTCGGCCCAAGCACCCGAGGGCTGCTCGGTCAACGAGCCGGCGACGTCGCCAGGGAGCTCGGCTTCAGCGAACTGCGGGCGTTCGGTTGGCTCCTCGGACGCCAAGGCAGCCAGCACGAGGAACTGCTCAGCTACTTCCTGTTCGACCCTGCCTTCTTCGAAGCGGCGGCCGAGCTCGGCCAGCGCGACGCGCACGCCGAGCTCGACCAGCTGCGCCTCGAGGACAAGACGCTGTCGTGGAGAACCGAGCCAATCAAGGTGTGACACCGACCGGCGACCCATCGGCCGCGAGAGCACTGCGTCGCGGTCTGTGGTCAGTGCAGTTGGGTCCCGAGCTGGGTGGTCAGCTGGCGGTCAGGGTTCGAGGCGTACCTTCGGGCCATGCGACGCCCTGCTGTGTTGATGGGACTCCCACTGCTGATCGTGGGGTTTGCCGCGTGCAGTAACGACGACACGTCGACCAGCGCGCCGCCCGATCCATGCCCCGTCGAGGGAGACGAGTGGGGCGACGCCCGGGCCTACATCGAGCACAACGCCACCGACGAGGACACCGGCTTCCACGGGTTCTTCGGGATCGAGGGCTGGACCGACCTGTGTGTCGTCGCCCCGGACGGCGAACAGCTGTGGTTTGTCGACCCGCAGGGCCCGCTCGGGGAGCTCGGCGTCGCCGACTTCTTCTTCGAGTCCCGCGAGCCCCCGAACGACGAGTACTCGATTGATGACTTGAAGGGTGACTTCGCCGAGGGTGACTACCGGGTTGCGGGAACGGACTTCGAGGGCATCGTCCGGGTCGGGACAGCCAGATTCACCCACGACATCCCAGCTGCGCCGGGGATCACGTTCCCGCCGTTGGTCGACGACTTCGAGGAGCAAGAGCCTCCGGTCATCCCGGCGACGGGTCTCGTCGTCGAGTGGGAGCCGGTGACCGAGACGATCGACGGTGAGCCCGTCACGATCACCGGGTACCAGATCATCGTCACCGACGAGGAGGCCGAGGACCCTGACGGGTGGGCTCGGCCCGTCTACGACGTCCACGTCGCCGACAACGTCACCTCGTTCCCGGTGCCTGACGGCTTCCTGCAGAACGACCATCTCTACGAGGTCGAGGTGCTCGCCATCGAAGAGTCGGGCAACCAGACGATTTCAGTCGGGTTCTTCCGCACCGAGTAGTCCGAACGTCGGTTGGGGGGCTCACGAACCCATCGTCTCTCGTGCCGGGTGAGCCGATCTGAGCCTGCGCTTCCTGAGTCCGTGGTAGGCCACGGCGTTCATCAGGATGACGATGCCCGCGAGGAGTACCTTGACGCCGCTCGTGAACTCGCCCGGATAGAGCACCCCGACGATGTAGTGCTCGACGAATCCGCCGTCGTAGCCGGCTGAGCCCGCCCGGCGACGCAGCCATTTCTCGAGTGGCGTGAGCGGACATCGGAACCCGGCGATCTCGATGATCACGCCGTAGAGGGCGACCGGGACCTGCACCAGCGCGACGCGGGGCCACCGCCACGTGAGGAAGCCGCCGAACACGACGAACGCAACGAATGCGAGGTGGACGACGAGCACCACGTCGGCCGCGACACGCCACAACACGTCACTAGTGTCCCACGGTGCTCTCGAGCCCGAAACCGCAGGACCAGCACTCCCTCTGGCCAAAATTGCGGGCCCAAGTCTAATGTCGATACACAGACGTCACTGGGGGTGGTTCGGCATGTTCGCCAACACGATCTTCAACGTCGTGATCGGCTTGCTCTTCGTCTTTTTCGTGTGCAGTCTTGCGGTTTCGGGCATGAACGAGGCCGTCAGGAAATTCCTGAACACGAGGTCGAAGACGCTCTGGACGGCAACTCGGAGGATTCTCAGCGAAGTCGAGGCGGCGCCGCAGGACCCCAAAGTGACCGCCAGGATCGGCGATGCCCCCAGTCGGAGCGAATTGCCACAGAACGCAGGGAGCGCACAGGGCGTCTCACTGTTCGACCAGCTGTTCCACCATCCGATCATCGGCCGGCTTGACCCGGCCCGCTTGAACCGGCCGAGCAAGATCACCCACATCCCCCCGGTCGACTTCGCCAGGGCAATGGTCGACATCCTGACGCCGGAAGAGGGAGACAACAAGGCGTGGAATCGGATCAACGAGGGCATCGACCAGCTCCCCCCTGCCCTGAGGTCTCAGTTCCAGTTGCTCTACGAAGAAGCCGGACACGACATCCTCAAGTTCCGAGAAGCGATCGAAGGCTGGTTCGACACTGCGATGGAGCGCGTCTCGACCTGGTACAAGAAGCGTACGCGCTGGGCAATGCTCCTGTACGGGCTGATCGTCGCCGTCGGGTTGAACGTGAGCGCTGTCAATGTCACCGCCGAGTTGTACGAGAACGATGTCGTCCGCCAAACGGTCGTAGAGCTCGCCGAAATCCAGGCGACAAGGACCAGCGAGAGCGTGCAATCGTGCACTGACCGGGAGTGTGTCGAAGGCGAGATCGGAGACCTCGTCGACACCGGACTGCCGGTGCTGTGGCGGGACTGCGACCACGACGAGGGCTACCGGGCCTGTGGCTTCGAGGATGAATGGGCTGT
>JAHEJN010000140.1 GCA_024638845.1 Acidimicrobiales bacterium
CAGGTCGGGCCGGTCTTCGTCGCCGCCAATCGTCCGATCGAGGTTCCGGCCTCGTCAGGCATCCGAGCCGCCTGCACCCCCGCCCAGCTCGCGATTCTGGCGACTGCTGCGCCCGATTCGGTGATCGTGAGCATGGTCGAGCTGCTCGGACTCGGAGCACTGCGACCACGATCACGCGGGTTCGTGTACGAGCCGGCGCAGGTGGCCTCCCTGTTCGAGTGCCCGATCCCCGAGCTCGACGTCCGCACGGCACGGGTCTCCGACAACGGCCGCGCCGTCGAGGTCGCCATTGTCGTCGGGCCCGAGGCCACGGAGGCCGACATCGCTCTGGCCGAGGCGACGATCGGGCTGATGCGCGTCGTCGCCCGAGCCGACGTCCCCAACCGCTCGTCGGTCACGGCTCCTCCAATGCCAATTGTCGATGACGCCGCCGTCGCCTGGACCGGCGACGAGGTGGTCGTGTGGGGTGGCGCCTCCGACTACCAGACATCTGTCTTCGACCCGCTGGTGAGCCGGCTCGTCCTCGACGGCAACCGATATCCGACGCCAGTGGCGACGACGGCCTCACAACAGGGGGCCCGATGGAGTCCGAGGACCAACACCTGGCGGATGCTGCCCGAGCCGCCGGTTGCCCTCGAGCCGGCCAACGGGTATCGGTCGGTCTGGACCGGCGCCGAGCTCCTCGTCTGGAATGCAGGCCTGAACCGGGGCTTGGGCCTCGACCCGTCGACCGACACGTGGCGAGAGCTGCCCGAGTGGGCGCCCGGGGTCGGGTTCGGGTGGGAGCCGCCGGTGGTATGGACGGGCACCGAGGTCATCGCGTTCGGTCCTGCGGTCGCCCTGCCCGACGACGAGCAAGCGGTACGGAGCCTCGGCGCCCGCTATGACCCTCGAGCCGATTCCTGGGCGCTGCTCCCACGCGCCCCGCAAGCTTCGGCAACCACGAGCGTCGGGGCGTGGACCGGTTCCGAGGCGGTGTTCCTCCTCGGTTCACAGACCGGCCTGGCCTTCGATCCGGTGACCGACCGGTGGCGTACGACGGTCGGCCCCGACGACGGCAGCTCTGGCGCCCCGGTCACCGATCTTCTCATCGCGAATGGCGTGGCGCTCGGGCTGAGTCGCGGACCCGTTGCACCGATGGGAGCGGGAACGCTGTTCACCGCTCCCACGCAGACCCTGGAGCCGTGGGGCCAGACCGTCTTCCCGCCGTCGCCGATCAGCTACATCGAGACGGCGGTCGTGACCGACGCCGGGTTGTTCGTGATCGCGGCCTTGACCGACCGTGGCGGGTGGGCGGCGTACCTGCGCTCGCCCGACGGCACGGTGGTGCCGGTGCCGCTGCCCGAACGCTGGAATCGCTGTGGAGCGGAGGTTGCCGCCATTCCCGATGGGGTCTTCTTCTGGGGTGGGGCCGACTGCGACACGGGAACGCCGACCGGCGACGTCACGGTGATCGACCTGCCGGGGGCAGGCTCGATCGGCTGAGCGCGGGCCGCCGCAGCGAACCGTTACGCTCCTGGGCCATGAATCAGACCCTTGTCCTCTGCAAACCCGATGCCGTCGAGCGTGGACTCGTCGGCGAGATCATCTCTCGCTTCGAGCGCAAGGGCCTCACCATCGTCGCCATGCGCATGCTCACCATCGACGAGGAGCTGGCTTCCCGGCACTACGCAGAACACGTCGGCAAACCCTTCTACGCCGACCTGGTGGCCTTCATCGGTCGGTCGCCCGCGGTCGCCGTCGTCGTCGAGGGACCCGAGGACACGTGGCAGATCGTACGAACCATGATGGGAACCACCAACTCCGCCGAGGCCGCACCGGGCACCATCCGCGGTGATCTCAGCGCGTTGTTCACCGAGAACCTCGTGCACGGGTCCGACTCGGCCGAGTCGGCGACGCGCGAGATCGCCATCTTCTTCGGCTGACCCCCGATGGCCACACGAGCATCACTGGCACCACCAGCAACGCTGAGCTATTGCAATCTGGTTACGACCATCTAGACTCCGACCACGGCGTGACGTAGGGGCCGCTCCACCTTCCGCCGCTTTCCCCTGCGCTGTGCCACGACACCATGGCCAAGCTCCTTCACTCATTCACTGGCATGGTCGGCCGCGACATGGCGGTCGATCTCGGCACGGCCAACACGCTGGTGTACGTGCGCGGAGAAGGGATCGTCCTCGACGAGCCGTCGGTGGTCGCGATCAACATCCGTACCGGCGAGCCCCTCGCCGTCGGTCAGGAAGCCAAGCGCATGATCGGCCGGACACCGAGCCACATCCAGGCCATCCGCCCCCTGAAAGACGGCGTGATCGCCGACTTCGACGTGTGCGAGAAGATGCTGCGCTACTTCATCCAGAAGGTGCATCGCAGCCGGTTCGCCAAGCCTCGCATGGTCATCTGTGTGCCGTCGGGCATCACCGGTGTCGAGCAACGCGCCGTTCAGGAAGCGGCCGAGTTCGCCGGCGCGGCCAAGCCGGCCTACATCATCGAAGAGCCCATGGCCGCGGCCATCGGTGCCGGCCTCCCGGTCCAGGACCCGACCGGCAACATGATCGTCGACATCGGCGGTGGCACCACCGAGGTGGCGGTCATCTCCCTCGGCGGCGTCGTTGCCAGCCAGTCGGTGCGCGTCGGCGGAGACGAGCTCGACGACGCAGTACTCCAGTACATCAAGAAGGAGTACAGCCTCGCGCTCGGTGAACGCACCGCCGAAGAGGTCAAGGTGCGCATGGGCTCGGCCTGGCCCCTCGAGGAAGAGGTGTACGCCGAGATTCGTGGTCGTGACCTGGTTTCGGGACTGCCCAAGACCATCGTCATCAGCTCCGAGGAGATCCGCGAGGCCCTGTCCGAACCGGTGTCAGCTATCGTCGACGCCGTGAAGGTCACCCTCGACAAGACCCCGCCGGAGCTGTCGGCCGACATCATGGAGAGTGGCATCATGCTCGCAGGTGGCGGCGCACTGCTGAACGGCCTTCCCGAACGGATGCAGAGCGAGACCGGAATGCCGATCCACGTGGCGAGAGATCCCCTCTACGCCGTGGCGCTCGGTTCCGGACAGTCGCTGGAGGAGTTCGAGGCGCTCCAGGGCGTACTCTTCTCCTCACCCGAAACCTGACCTCCGAGGTGCCCGTGACACGACGTCACGAGGCGGGCCGCAGTCGACCTCACATCTTGTTGGTGTTGGTCATCGCGTCCGTCACGCTCCTGACGCTCGACTTCCGCAACGTCGGCCCGTTCGCGTCGTTGCAGACCACCGCGCGCGATGTGCTCAACCCGTTTCGCAGCGCGGGCGAGACCGTGTTCTCGCCGGTGACCGGTGCCTGGGCATCGGTGTTCTCGGGCGGAGCCGACAGCGACGAGCTCGACGATCTCCGGGCCGAGAACGCGCAGCTCCGCAACGAGCTCATTGCGCAGGCCAACGCCGAGGATCTGCTCGGGTCGGCGTTGCTCCAGCTCGACATCCCCTACGTGGGCAATCTCGACCGGGTCGTCGCTCAGGTCGTCGCAGGATCGATCGGGAACTTCGACGACTTCCACATCGAGATCGACAAGGGGAGCGCCGACGGCATCGGCGTGAACATGCCCGTCGTGAGCGAAGGGGGCCTCATCGGCCGGGTCGAGGAGGTCAGTCGAAACCGGTCCCGCATCGTCTTGATCGTCGACCCCGAGTTCAACGTGGGTGTCCGTGTCGTCGGCTACGACGAGGAGCTCGCGCTGGCACGGGGCAATCGTTGGGGCAACCCGCTTCTGGTCACCGAGGACGTGAACCCGCGGGTGCCGATCGAGGAGGGTGTCGGCGTGGTCACGAGCGGGTTGGGCAACAGCCTGTATCCGGCCAACATCCCGGTGGGGTTCATCAGTGAGGCGCGTCTCGACCAGGGTGCCCTCACCCAGGTACTCGAAATCGAGCCCTCGGGCGACCTCGAAACGCTGCGATTCGTCACCGTGTTGCTCTTCGAAGCCGACGACTTGGAGGAGGAGCTCCAGCTCGACCTCGGAACCAACGGCGGAGACACCGTCCCCACACCCGCCGTCGGTGTGTTCGACGAACCCGTGGCCGAAGACGAGACGACGCCATGACGGCCTGGGCCCGAGCTGCGCTCACCGTCATCACGGCCGTGCTCTTGCAGCTCACCCTCTTCGACGGGCTCCGCGTGGCGGGGATCGCCCCCGAGGTCGCCCTCGGTCTGGCCGTGGCCGCCGGAATCACGGGCGGCTCCACCAACGGCGCGATCATCGGGTTCGCCACCGGGCTGGCGCTCGACCTCTTCCTCGCCACGCCCTTCGGCCTGAGCGCGCTCGCGTTCTGCCTGGTTGCGTACCTCGCCGGCATGTTCGCCAACAGCGTCTCGGACACCAGCTGGGTGGCCGCGGCTCCGCTGGTGGCGGCCGGAACGGCGGTGGGCCTGTGTCTGTACGTGTTGTTCGGCGAGATACTCGGACAGCCGAACTTCTACACCCCCGATCTCTGGCGCATCGTGCTCGTTGCCACCACCATCGGCCTGGTCATCGGTGGTCCGCTCACCAAGCTGATGCGCTGGGTCTGGGGTGCGCCCAACCGCCCCGCGACCTCGTATCGCCCTCTGGGTCTGGTGAACTAGACCGCAATGGCGTCGATTCGCGATTCCCAGCGCTTCCGCCTGAACCTCGTCGGCGTGGTGGCCCTGTCACTGTTCGTCGCGCTCTTCGCCAGGCTGTACTACCTCCAGGTTCTCGAAGAGGCCGAGTTCCAGGCGATCGCGACCGCCAACATCGAGCGCAGCATCCCCATCCAGGCACCCCGGGGTCGCATCATCGACACCAAGGGACGCGTGCTCGTCGACAACAAGACCACGCTGGTCGTCACCGTCGACAACTTCGTGCTCAACGACCGGTTGGGCGATCCCGACGATCGCCGAGCGCTCGCGCTTCGACTGGCCACCGCACTGAGCGAGGCGGGTCGACTCACCAAGGTCGACAGCATCATGGCCGCTTTCGACGATCCGAAGTACGGCCCGTTCGATCAGATCCCGATCGCCGAGGGGGTCACCAAGGAGTTCAAGGTGTGGCTCGGGGAGCGGTCCTTCGAGTACCCCGGCGTGCGCATCGTGCAGGAGACGGTGCGTGCCTATCCCTACGGCATGGCCGCCGCCCACGTGTTGGGCTATGTCGGTCCGATCAACGAGGCCGAGCTCGACCTTCGTCAGAACGACCTGAAGCCGTACCAGCCCTCCGATGAGATCGGGAAATCAGGCGTGGAGCTCTCGTTCGAGGATCTCCTGCGGGGCGTTCCGGGCAGTACCGACATCATCGTCGATGCCAAGGGCAACATCGTCGAAGTCGTCGGCACGACATCGCCCCGACCGGGAAGCGACATCCAGCTCACGATCGACATCGACCTCCAACTGCT
>JAHEJN010000141.1 GCA_024638845.1 Acidimicrobiales bacterium
GACGCTCTGTCGAGGCGCGCTCCGAACGCCTCGTGGTCGGCCACATACGTGTCCCGACGGACCAGAACGGCGATGTCGCGGTGGGCCAACACCACCGACACGAAGTCGGTCACCAGCCGTTCGACTCCCTCGGGCCACAACGGGTCGCTGGGATGTCGGTCGAGGGCACCTTCGAGCTCGTCGAGGAACCCGTCGACCAGCGCATGCAGGAGATCGTCGGTGGTGGCGAAGTGGTACCGGATGGCCGTGGCGGTCATGGCGAGCGCCCGAGCGAGATCGGTCGGGGTGACGTTCAGGACGCCGTTGGTGCCGTAGAGGCGAAGGGCGGCGGTGAGCACGTCGGCCCGGCGGCTCGGGCGGCCGGGTTTGCGTGCGTGGGGCGCGTGCATGCGGCAACACTAGAGCAAAACTTGCGTTGGACGAACTTTCAAAGCGTCTGAAACTTCAGTTAGCAGAAGTTCTGGGGAGATGGCGCTCTAGTAGGGCCATCGAACCCGGGGGCGGCCCGCCCTGATGCCGAGATGGATGAACCCCTTCGCGGCGCCGAATCCGACCGAGTACGGCCAGTTGTCGTCGCAGTACTTCTGCACCTTGGTGATGTCGGCGTTCTCGATGACGAAGTCGACGGCGCCCTCGCCGGCCCGGTACAGGTGCTCCGAGCCCTCGGCGCCCTTGACCCGGCGGTTCACCTCCGGGGGGCGGTGCCCGCTGGTGATCGTGACCGGGTTGTTCCCGAAGTTCGCCCGCACCCGCTCGATGAAGAGGCAGAGCTCGAAGCAGATGTCGCACTGTCCCTGGTTCTGGAAGCGCCGCTCTTCCTCGAGCATGGCGATCTCGCCGTAGGTGATGTGTTCGGTGACCTTCATGGAGTAGCCACTGCCCGGGCTGATGCCCTGAGCCGCCTGTACCTCCTCGCCGTGAGGCATCTCGAGTGGCGCCGTGTGCATCGGCACGATGTCGATGTTGTGGGCGACCGCATAGCCGCTCTGCCCGTTCTGTTCGACCTCGTACCACGGCTTGCCCTTGTACAGCTTGCCCGTCACTTCTCCGAGCACCGTGCATGTGGAGCCACGGTCCATCCTGAAGGCGATGGGTTCGCTGGTCCCCGCGCCCGTGCGCACGTTGGTGAAGCTCTGCACGTTCTCGTTGACCCGGCCCTCCCTGACCACGATGTCGATGTTGTGGGCCACGCCATAACCGCGCTGTCCGTTCTGTTCGACCTCGTACCACGGCTTGCCCCGGTACGGCTTGCCCGTCACCTCTCCGAGCACCGTGCATATCGATCCACGGTCCATCCTGAAGGCGACGGGTTCGTCGGTCGTCGGGCCCGTGCGAACGTTGGTGAAGCTCTGCACGTTGTTGTTGACCACTCCACGCACCGAAGCCAGTGATTCAGCCATCTTGATCCTCCTCGATCGAAATGCCCGGAGTAGCGACACTATTCGCAAGCCGCCTGCTGGCGACAGCGCTAAGATTCCGGACCAGCAGAGCGCGTCAAGCCTCTCCGGTCGCGAACGCGTCCGTCCTGGACGATGGTTCGAGGAGAACGTCTTGGGTGAGACCCCACCTCAGTTGGCGAACCCGACGGCCAGTCTCTACATGGATCCGAAACTGCCGGAGTTCCTGCGCCTCTTCGACATCGATCTCGTCTTCGATGTCGGCGCAAATGTCGGGCAGTTCGCCCGGGAGTTGATCGCGGCTGGTTACGCGGGCCGGATTGTTTCGTTCGAGCCACTCACGGAAGCTCATGCCGAGCTCGAGCGGTCCAGTCAGGATCACGGGCCGTGGGTTGCGGCAGAGCGGTGCGCTCTCGGGGCCGAGACCGGCGAGGCGATCATCAACATCGCCGGCAATCTTCAATCCAGCTCGCTGCTTCCCATGCTCGACGGCCATGTCCAAGCTGCGCCTCGAAGCCGATACGTCGGTGCTGAAGCGGTGCCCGTTCGGACCCTGGATGACACCGGCGCTGAGCACGCTGCTTCGGCACGAGCGCCCTTTCTCAAGATCGATGTTCAAGGGTTCGAGGACCAAGTGCTGCAGGGCGCCACCCGGTTGCTCCCGAAGATCCGTGGCGTTCAGGTGGAGATGTCCCTCGTTCCCCTCTACGACGGCGAACCCGGGTTTGAATGGTTGCTCTCCCGGCTACGTGCTCTCGGATTCGATTTGTGGTGGATTCGGCCCGGGTTCATCGATGACTCAACCGGTCGAGCGCTCCAAGTCGACGGGGTGTTCTTCAGGTCGTCTGGAAACGCCACGCTGTGACAGGAAGTCCGGTCCTCTCGGTCGTCGTTGTCGTCCACGACATGGTCCGCGAGGCGCCACGCACCCTCCATTCGCTATCTGCTGCGTACCAAGAGGGAATCGCCGGGGCCGACTACGAAGTCATCGTGATCGAGAACGGGTCAGCACGCGCCCTGCCCGAGAATTCGGTGAGGGCATGTGGCCCGAACTTCCGCTACCACTACGTGCAGGAAGCCAGCCCGTCGCCTGCGCCCGCAATGAACCTTGGCATCTCCATGGCACGCGGCCGTCACGTCGGACTCCTCATCGACGGCGCCCGGATCGCGACGCCTGGGCTGCTGAGTATGGCTCTGCTCGGCCTGCGGATGTCGGAGCGCGCCATCGTGTCCACTCTCGGCTGGCACCTCGGGCCGACCACCCAGGTGCGTTCTGTCAGGGAGGGCTACGACACGGCGGCAGAGGATGCACTCCTCGAGTCGATCCACTGGCCGGCCAATGGCTACGATCTCTTCACGATTGCGGCGTTCGCCGGCTCGAGCGAAGAAGGTTTCTTCCGCCCGATCGCGGAGAGCAACGCCCTGTTCATGCCACGGGAGCTCGTCGACGAATTGCGAGGTCTCGATGAGCGCTTCACGCTCCCAGGAGGCGGTGCTGTCAATCTCGATCTGTACGAACGGTGCTGTGCTCTCCCCGACTCGACCCTCGTCGTTCTCCTTGGAGAGGGCACGTTTCACCAGATTCATGGAGGAGTCGCCACCAACGCACCAAAGGAGTCGGGTTACGTAGGTCGTGCCCTCGTCCAGTACCAGGAGCTGCGCGGAAGGCGCTACGAGAAGCCACGGCGTTCGGCGATCTACCTCGGCACGATTCCCGATCAAGCCGTGCCGTTCCTCGCCGCTTCGCTCGATCGCGGAAAGGCGACGGCCGAATGACCTTTCGCAACGAGCTCGAGGTCTTCGTCGTCATCCACGATGAACGCGCGCTCCTCGAGCACGAGCGACTACGCACCTTCACCCATCTTCCCCGGTACAGGTATCTGTTCGTCGGGATGGGAAGCACCGAAGGGCTGCGTGGCAGGGATGACGTCATTGTCGCCCGATCGCTCCCCGACAACGTTGAGCACCATCCGCTGCTCTTGAGCTTCACCGCGTGGTACGCGATCGCCAGGAACGGGCTCGCCACCACGAAACGGGTGGCACTTCTCGAATACGACGTCACGATTTCGGCCGACTTCGCCGAGCGCACCGAGACGGCGCTGCGAGAGGGCCATCGCATCGTGGGATACGTTCCATTCCCGCTTTCGCATCCGATGTATCTGCACGCGAGTCCTTGGCTGAGCCGATCACTCGACACGGCATACGGGATCGACCTGCCGCTACTGATACACAACCATCTTGACAACGGCGGCACCGACCTCTGGACAGCCACCACCAACGCGGCGATGAGGGTCGACGATCTCGTCGCCTTCGTCGACTGGTTCTTGCCGCTGACGCCGCTGTTCTCGAATGACCCGATCGGTGCTCACGTCCACGAGCGGACGATTCCGGTCTTCTGTCTCCTGAACGACATCGAGAATCTGCATCTCCCCGACGTCCTCGAGCATGAGCAGGCGAGGTCCCACGGGATCTTCGCGGTTCCCCAGGAAGAGGCGCGACGGTGCGCCGAGAGCGCCCTGTCGCGGCGGCCTCCGGCTGATTCCTGACCCATCGGTACCCTGCTCCCCGAAGCCGGAAGCTCCGACGCCATTGATGCCACAATGGTCCGACATGAGACTCTCGATGCTGCTCCGTGCTGTGCAAGAGGGCACCGACGTCCTGATCGACGATTCCCTGACCAGCGGCGATTGGATTAGCGCATCAGCGATTCTGCTCGGGGGCATCGTGGCGGCGGTGATCACCTCGCAGCTTCTGCGCAGAGTGATCGCCCACGGAATCGGACCCGGCTTCGCGTCGATCATGCTGGCGCGCGTTGCGAGCTATGCCGTCTTCCTGGTCAGTCTCTTCTACGCGCTCACGACACTGGGCGTCCGGGTCGGGCCTCTTCTGGGAGCGCTCGGTCTCGGCGGCCTCGTTCTCGCGCTCGCGCTCCAGAGCGTGGTCGAGAACTTCGTCAGTTCGATCATTCTGCAGGCTCGACGTCCATTCACGATCGGCGACACGGTCGAGCTCGATGGTCATGTCGGGATCGTGGCCGACATCGACGCCCGAACGACGCTCGTGCGGTCGCTCGAGGGGACCCAGGTGCGCGTCCCCAACGCAAAGGTCCTCTCCTCGACCATTGTCAACCTGACACGCGAACCGATTCGACGAAGCACGCTCGAGGTCGGTGTTGCGTACGACACCGACCTGCAACGGGCTCGGGATGCCCTCCAGTCAGCGGTCGACCGGGTGCCGCGGATTCTGGACGAGCCGGCCCCCATGCTCAACCTCAACGGCTTCGGCGAATCCAGCATCGGGTTCTCCATCCTCTACTGGCACGCCAGCGATGTGCCCTCCGAACTGGCCACCCGAACCGATCTGACGATTGCGGTTCACCAGGCGTTCGCGGCCGAGGACATCACCATCGCCTTCCCCCAGGTCGTGGTGTGGAGCGGGTCCGACTCTCCCGTGCCCTACGACCAACCGCCGCAGAACATCGCCACGTCCTACCCCAGCCTCGATTCGTCCAACCCGCCGAAGAAGAAGCGGATCGGTCCGCAGCTCGGAAGAACGAACCGCCGAAAGGAGCGGGAGTAGACCCCGGTGCGCTCGGGGCGACGCGTGGCGCCGGCCGGCGAGATCGAACACCGTGCCGGTTTCGGCGTCGTCGTTTCGTTCGACCCGTCGGCCAACCCCGACTTCCACGTCATCGTGCGCTCGCACGGCCCCAAGATCAACGGCCTGGTCAACGAGATGACGCACACCGTCGGCGGCGGCTGCGAAGGTGACGACGTCGAGGGGGAGATCCCCGATGCGCCCGGCGAGTGCGGCGATGTGCTCGTGACCTCGCCGATGCAGAGTGCCAGCAGTATCTCGGCCTGGACTCTTGCTCCGAGCGGATTGCTCCCGCCCTGGCCTGTTCCTCCCCGAGAAGTTCACGGGGAGGAACAGGTCTAGGTCGAGGAGCTAG
>JAHEJN010000142.1 GCA_024638845.1 Acidimicrobiales bacterium
CGGGATAGAAGAAGTGGTCGCCGTCGCCCTGGGATGCCCATTCGTAGCCGTCGCCGCCGCTGTAGCGGTTGGCGCTGGTCATGACGATCTGGTGGTCACCGTCGGCGGAGTCGACCCAGTTGATCCACAGCGAGAAGGTTGCCGCGTCGTTCAGCCCGTCCAGGCTGGCGCTGTCGGGGATCCGCAGCATGTCGTTGCTGCCGTCGAAGGCAAGGCCGGTGCCGATCTGCGTGGGCACCAGGTCGGCCGCATTCATGCCGCCCTCGCTGGTGGCATGGTTACCGCTGCCGCTGGAGTCGATGATCTCGCCTGCCGTGCCGGCGGGCGTCTCGTCGAGGTGGTAGACGCCGACGTAGTCCGCGCTCCACAGGCCGGTCGGATTTTCCTGGTTCGTGGCGTCGACGTTGCTGTAGTACACGTAGATCGTGGTGTCGACCGAAGATGACAGGTCTGTCTTCACCCAGGCGCGCAGCTCGCCGGTCGCCTCGTCGAAGAACTCGATCTCGTGTGCGAGCAGCGTGGTGCCGTCGCCCGCGGTGAAGATGATGTCGTCGCCGTTGGCGAGCGCCTCGGCGGCGAGCTCCGCGTCGACGGTGAGCGAGACCAGCATCGGGAACTCGCTGACATCACCGGCAACGAGGCTGGCATCGATGGTCAGGGCCTTGCGAGCCGACCAGGCATCGTCGTACCAGGCGGTCATCGTGGGGGCGTCGTTCACGGCGTTGACGACGATGCTGCTGCTTGCCGTGGCGGTGCTGACCGCGCCCGAGCCGTCGACGCCCGGCCCCGCAAAGGCAATGTCGACGTTGTCGACGCTGAAGTACTCGCCGGCGCCGTCGAAGCCGGTCAGCAGCCTGAAACGGAGCTGCATGTCCTCGGTGAGAGCCGTGAAGTCCTCGAGGTCGTAGCTTCCGCTTCCGCTCACCGAGCCCACCACGTTCATCGACCCGAGAAGGGCCCAGGTGGCGCCGCCGTCTCCCGAGATCTCGAAGGCCACGGCGTCGAGGCTTCCCGCCCCGTTGCCGGTGAAGTCGAAGGTCAGCGACGCCGACGCCGCGCTCGACAGATCCATCGAACGGATCACGCTCTCCAGCCCGCCGCCGTCCTGGTTGTCCAGCCGCAGCGCACCGCCACTGACGCGGACGTTGCCGCTGCCGGCGGCGCTGTCGTCATCGCTCTCCGCCCAGTCGGACGTCCACACGGCCGAGCCGTCGCTGTTCGCGTAGGAGACGCTGTCGAACTGGTCGCGCAGGTTTCCGGAGGCGGTCAGGTCGACCTCGTCCCCGTTGACGCCGGCGGTCCGGTCCCAGGCATGGAAGGTGATGCCGTTCGTGACCGTGCCGTTCCAGTTCTCGTCGGGCACGAAGCGCACGGAGGTGTCCGCGTTCGCCGCCAGCAGGCGCGCGGCACTCGCACTCGGGCTGCCGAGCGCCGTCCAGCTGCCTCCGCCGTCGATGGAGAACTCCCAGCGGCCGTTGGTGTTGTCGACGCCGACCACGGCGATACCGGTGACGGCGCCCGCGTCTCCATCGGTGACCCGGCCGGAGATGAGGCCCGAGACCAGGGTCCCGCCATTGGAGTAGGCATCCTCGTCGATGGCGTTCAGGTCGTTTGCACCGCTCAGAACGGGCGCCGCGTTGACGCCGTTGACGGTGATGCCCCGCGTCACCGGGCTGCTCGCGCCGCCGTCGCCGTCGGTGACGCGGAACTCGGCCGAGCGCTGGGTGGTGGACGGGCTCGCCGAGACGTTGTCGAAGGTGACGTTGCGGATCACCGCCTCCACGGCGGCGCGATCCGCGCTCGCGTTGAAGATCACCACGAGCGGGTCACTGCCGTCGGTGCCGCCGGTAAACGTGCCGATGGTGACATTGCCCCAGGTCACGCTGGCGCCGCTCACCCCGACCTGCCCGCCAGCCGTGCCTTCGTTGCGGATGGCGAGGCGGTCGTCGAAGGAACCGGATGTACCGAGGTCGACCCGCAGGATCCCGCCCTCGAAGTCGGTGGAGTCGGGGTCGGTCAGCGTCGCGGCACCGTCGATGACGGTGGCCGCGTCGCCCTCGGTGTAGGACAGCGCCCCCGCCGAGAGCCCGATCACAGGGTCGACGTTGGTCGTGACCGTCACCTCCTCGATGATGGCGAGACTGCGCATCTTCTTCTGGTTGCTGCCGAGCCCGATGTCGCCGCCGTCGAACAGCACCGTGGCATCGGCAACCGTCGTGCCCGAGCCCATGGTGGTCTGGGACACGGTCAGGTAGACGATCTGATCCTCGTCGACGAGGATACCGTTGTTCCCGACGGACGGGTCGCCGCCGGCGAGGGTCGTCACGATCGATCCTGCGGGCACCATGGTGCCGTCGAGGTACAGGTCCTGACTGACGATCGTCACGCCGACGAAGTTGTTGTAGTTGACGTCGATGTCGACGCTGCTGATCAGCGTGGACAGCGTGCCCGAGGTGGTCCCGGCGCCCACCTCGTCGGCGGTGTAGTGGTGGATGCTGCTCTCCTCGACCACGCTCTCCTGCGTGAACAGGAAGGTGCCTGCCTGCAGCGTGACGTCGCCGACGAGCACGTCGTTCTCGATCAGCGTGATGCCGGTGGTCATCGCCGCCCCGGGCTGGTCGAGCAGGTGAATGAAGGTGCCGGAGGAATAGTTGTCGGTCGCGTCCGGGCGGAACACGATGACGTCGCCGGCCTGGATGGCGAGGCTGTTGCTGCTGGTCATCGTGTCGTTGGCGTTGGAGACGAACAGCAGGTCGCCGCGCTCGAGCGCGACGCTGTTCGTGCCGCCGACGGTGATGTCGTTGCTCACGTAGTGCAGCCCGTTCAGCGTCATGTTGCCGCTGGCGGAGAACGCCTCGAGATCCATGTACGGCAATACGCTGCCATCCGAACCTGCGGGCTCGAAGGACAGGTTCGGATCGCCGATTGCGAGAATGTCGCCGGCGTCCCAGGAGTCCACCCCAGGCACCTTGCTCGAGTTCACGTCCGACTGCGTGCTGAACAGGATGCGTATCTCGCGCGGGTGCACGGTGAAGGTGGCAGTCGCCTGCGACTTTCCGCCGTTGCCGTCGAGAACCTCGTAGACGAAGGAATCGGTGCCGTTGAAATCGGCGTTGGGCGTGTAGGTGAAGGTGCCGTCGGTGTTCAGCAGCAGCGAGCCGTTCGCGGGTCCGGACACCGGCGTCGGGTTGACGGTGAGGGTGTCGCCCTCGGGGTCGCTGTCATTGTGCAGCAGGTCATTGACGCCCAGGTCCGCCGTGTACGGCACGCCCTCGCTGGTGGTGTAGCTCTCGCCTGTCGCGGTCGGCGCTTCGTTCGTATCAGTGACGTCGACGTTGAACAGTTCGTCATAGGTCAGGCCGCCGCTGTCGGTGACTCGGATCGTCAGCACGTGCGTGGCGTTGGTCTCGTGGTCGAGCAGGGAGCCGTCCGCCACCGTGATCTCGCCCGTGTCCGTATCGATGGTGAATGCGCCGGCGACGGTCTGCGACTCGATGAAGTAATCAAGCGCATCGGTGGCGTCGAGCACCTCGTCGGCGTTCCACTGGGTGACGTATTTCTGCGACGAGGTCGCGCGCTCGACCCGCCAGATCCCGCTCCCGCTGTCGAGATCGATATAGTCGCGGTCGGCGTCGCCGTCGTTGGGCTCGCCGCCAGCGAAATTTGTATACACGCCCGCAGGCGCGGAGCCGGAGGAGTCCCCGGTCCAAAGGCGGTCGGGCGATTCCGCGCCCCCTGAGTACCAGTTGTACTCGCCTTCCGTCACGGCATCCGAGGCGCCGATCCACACGTCGCCGACGCTCTGGGCGAGCGCGAAGACGATGTCGTTCTCGTGCTGCGAGTGAATCGTGACGAGCTCGCCCCCGACGCCGTTCAGCAGCTCGCTGGCGGCGAGGCTGTTGGCATTCGTCCAGGTCTCATCAGTCGAGCTGACCTTGTAGAACTTGCCCGTTTCGGCGCTGTACACGAGGTCCGGATCGCTGGCGAGCAGCGATGCGACCCGCGCCTCGCGCTCGGCGTCGACGCCGTACACCGAGCCGACCACGGTGCCGTTGGCCGCGTTCTCCGCCACGCTGAGCTGCTGTTCGGCGGTCCCTGGCGTGAACCCGGCCGCGACGTGGTGCTGCAGGGACAGGTCGTTGCCCCCGACGATCTCGGTCACCACGCCGTCCGCAGACAGCCCGTCGAACTGCCAGTTGGCGACGAGGTTCGGCTCGCCGGACGCGAGCGTGGTGCCCTTGTAGGTGTCGATTTCCGCCGCCGTGCGCACGTCGTCGAACAGGCGCACGTCATAGAAGGTGCCGCTGAAGTACTCCTGTGATTCGAAGCCGCCGGCCACGGCGTCCTGCTCCAGGCCGAACAGCAGGGTGCCGCCGGTCTGGATGGTCCCGCCGGTGAGGAGCCCGGCGCCGCCGTCGACGAGCGCGCCGTCGATGTAGATCTCCCAGTTGCCGGCGCTGTTCTCCCAGGTCACCGACAGCGTGTGGCGATTGCCGTCCTGCAGCACCGCGTTGTAGTCGATGGCGGACGACATGACCAGGCCCGACCCGAAATCGAGCTCGAGCGCGTTGCTCAGGCGGGTCTGAATGCTCAGCTCGTCGCCGGAAGGCAGGTTGTAGGAGATAAACGGAAGCTCGGACGAGGCGCCGGTCGCCTCGAACTGCACTTCGACCGTGAGCTGCGTCAGCGGCGCCGGCAGACCCTCGTCGGCGAGCAGGTAGGCATCGTTGCCGCCATTCTCGTTCAGACCGAGGCCGCCGACGGCGCCGCTGCCGACGACGAGGTCCGAGGGGGCGTCGTTGACTGGCGTGATGTCGAGGCTGGCGCTGCCTGCCACGGTGTCGGTGCCGTCACCGATGGTGTAGGTGAACGACACGGCGGTGTCGTCGTCCGCGGCCGGGGTGTAGTCCCAGGTGCCGTCGCCGTTGTCGACCAGGGTGCCGGAGCCTGCGCTGACCGTCAGTCCCGTTGCGGTCAGGCTGTCACCTTCCACGTCGCTCGCATTGGCGAGCAGCTCGGCCTGTGTGATGGTGCGCGCACCGCTGTCCTCGGCGATGGCGGTCAGCGTCACCGGGGTGGTGGTCGGTGCGTCGTTGATGCGCGTGATGGTCACCGTGGTCGCGCTCAGCACGTCCTGCTCGCCGCCCCCGCCCTGGTCGTTGATTGTGACCGAGATGTCGGTGGTGAAGGTTCCCGTGGAGCCGGTGTTGTCGGTGGGCGTGAACTGCGCGTTGTCGAGCGCGGTGTTGGCCTGCGTATCGGTCAGGCCGGTGACGGTATACACACCCGTGCCGGGGCCGGTCTCGGTGAAGCCGCCGCCCGAGATGCTGCCGGCGGCCGGATCCGA
>JAHEJN010000143.1 GCA_024638845.1 Acidimicrobiales bacterium
CCTGATCTGCGGCCGACCCGCTCGGCCGCAAAAGATCAACTGGCCAGCGCATCGGCTGAGTCGTAACCCCGTGGGCTATGGGCACGACACCTGATGCGCTGGCCAGTTACCAGTACGGACTGACTGAGCGGGTGGGCAACCGCTGCGTCTTTCCGCCTGTCGAAAGGACGAGGGCGAAGGTCAGCCCATGAAGGTGACGGCGCCGGCGACGTCGGCCCAGAGCACGAGGGGTGCGAGGAAAGCGATGATGCCAGCGAGCTTCTTCATGAGCGGGTCTCCTGCGACGTAGTTGGTCAACGAAATTGTGGACGCGCGCTGTCTCAGGAGTGTCTCAACACCGCATAGTCATGTTAGAAAGCATGGGTTCACTGCCGGGCGGACGCTTGGACACGCACACATGTGCGACAGAAGCACGCGAGCGCTCGGGACGGCTGTGGCCCATGATGGGCCACGGTTGTCTCGGAAGTGTCTCGGCTCCCGCGTCGGCGTGGGCTCAGTCGCGTGCGCCGCGTGTGACCACGTCGATGCCGTCGGCTCGGAGGTCGGCCAGCGTCCGCCGGACAGTGCTGCGACTCGCCCCCAGGGCCGACGCGAGGTGATCGACGGTCGGCGCCGCGCCCTGCCGGGCTGCTTCGTCGGCCAGGCGCACCAATCGGGCGGCTCGGGCCGCACGGGTGTCGTGGGGGTCGTCGCGATGGGCAACCGTCCAGAGCACCGTCACGTGGTCCTCGGCTCGGAGAGGTCGACCCGATGGAGCGTCGATCGCCGGCAGCTCGACGGTGATCACCTCGGGCTGGAGACGGGCCCATGCGCGCTCGATGGCGGTCAGGACCGGGTTGGAGTCGAAGGCCTGCTTGCGGTCGTCGAGCACCAGATTCCGCATCATGTGCTCGACCCACGTCCATGCCGTCTCGAGCGCCGAGTCGGCGGCGGCGAGATCGCCCGCCTCTCGGCTGGCTCGGCTCAGGGACCACCACGCCAGGTGGGGAGCGTGGGTGAACTCGTCGACCAGCTCGGTTCCGCTCCGGGCGGTGGTTCGCGCCGCGTCGAGGTCGCCGCTCGCCGCCTCGGCATCGGCGAGGACGGCGAACAGCATGGGAAGGAACGAACGCGCGTCGATCTCGATGCCGACCGCGACGGCCTCGCGTGCGTCGGCGACGGCCTCAACCGGCTGTCCTTGGTCGATGGCGAGGCGCGCCTGCGCCGCCAGCACCTGGATGCGGGCAAAGCGGAAATCATCGACCGCGGTGTTGTCGAGCGCGTCGCGGTAGAGGACCTCGGCGGCGGAGAGGTCCCTGGCGGCGTGGGCCAGACGACCGGCGATCAGCTGGATGTGGCCGAGCTGGCCGAGATTGCCCATTTCGGCGTGGGACGCCATGGCTGATCGACACAGCTCCTCGGCGACGGGATCGATACCGAAGAGCATCTGTCGGAGATCGGCCACGTTGCCGCCGACGAAGGCCTCGCCCCGGCGGTTCCCGATCTCGGCGAAGATCTGGGCCGCCTCGGTGTACTCGTCGAGAGCAGTGCCGGGATCGTTGTGCTGGAGCAGGGCGGCCCGGTTCACCAGATTGCGGCCGATGGCGAAGCGATGGCCGAGTTGTCGTGACCGCTCGAGGGCCTGGCCGAAGGCCTCGAGGGCATCTCGTTGACGCCCGCTCTCGGCCGCCGAGATACCGGCCATGCCCATGGCCTCGACCTCGGCCAGTGGATCGTTCGCCGCACTGGCGGCGAGCCGCACGTCGGCCCAGGCCGCATTGGCCGCCTCGTGATGCTGCATCATCTGCAACGCCCGGGCTCGGGCACCGAGGGCGGCCAGGCGCGTCGACGCATCGAGCACCTCGACGTCGATGCTGTCGAGCAGCTCCATGGCGGCGACGGGCGATCCGGCATCGAGGAGGACATGGGCCTTGACGACGGCAGCCGATCGCACCACTGCATGCTCGTCGGCCTCGCCGGCCCATCGGATCAGCTCGTCGGCCGACCTGGTTGCCTCGTCGAGCCGTCCCTGTCCCGCCAGGAAAGCAATTCGGCGACGATGCGCCGTCGCCCGTTGATCGGGCCCACGCGCCGCCGCCTCGAGCCGCTCGATGGTCTCGCGTCTCGCCTCGACGGCGCCGATCACGTCGAGTGCAGTCTCGAACGCGAGATGGAACGCGAAGACGTCGTCGGAATCCGCGAGGCGATCGGGCCAGTGCAATCGTTGCGCACTCGTGTAGTGATCGACGGCCTGGAGGTAGGCCGCGGCTCCGGCGGCCACCCCGGCCGCCGCTGCGTAGTGGCCGGCCGCGCGGTCGAGCAGCCCGCCGGCCTCGGCGTGCCAGGCGAGCTCAGCCTCGGGGATGTGCTCGAGCTGGGTGACGGCGGCGTGCATGGCCGCCCGTTGGTCGGCCTCGATGCTGTCGTACACCACGCGCTGGATCTGCGCGTGGGGCACCGTGAACTCGTCGCCGCTCTCGACGACCAGCGTGCGGCGGAGAAGGTCTTCGAGATCGGCCGACAGAGCACCGATGCCCCCGTGCTGCGACAGGCGGAGGATCTCGCCGACGTCGGCCGGCCGATCGAGCACCGCCACCGCTTCGAGCGCCGACCGGGCGCCGGCCGAGATCAGCGCCACGCGACTGGCGATCACGCTCTGGACGCTGTCGGCGATGGCGGCCCCCGATCGGTCGGCGTGCTCGGCATGGGCGCGCAGTGTTTCGAGCGCGAAGAGCGGGTTGCCGCCTGTCTCCCGCTGGATCTCGTCGAGCCGTTCCGCTCCTATCTCGATCCCGGCGTTGAACGCCAGTGCACTGAGCGCCGGGCGGTCGAGCGGCAGGAGCCGGATCTGTCGGCGCACGACCGGCTCGAGATCGACGAGTGTCTGCCAGACCTCCGATCGTTGCCGGGACTCGCCGGGTCGATACCCGATGGCCACCACCAGTTCACGCCGAGGACTGGCGAGGCCGAGCCCCCGCACCACCGCAAGGGTTTCGGCGTCAGCCTCGTGGAGGTCCTCGACGACGACGAGCAAGGGCCGGATGGCGGCCGCCGCCACCAGCGCCTGGACGAGTGCCTCGGTGCGCCGTCGCTGACTCTCTGCGGGTGCGAGGGCTTCGGGCGCGCCGAGGTCGGGAAGCCATTCGGAGATACGGGGCACGAGGGCGGCGAGCTCCTGGAGCCAGATCGGCTCGATCGTGTCGGCGATCTGGAATACCCGCAGCCGGGGAAGAGCCGCTCCGATGGCGGGGAGCACTGCGGCGAAGGGTGCTCCGACACCTCGACCGGTGATCGTCGCGACGTCGAACCCTCGCCATCGGGCGGCTTCGCCGAGGTCGCGCAAGAGGTGCGACTTGCCGATTCCCGGGTTGCCCTCCACCAGGGCGACCCCGCCGCTTCCTACCAGCGCCTCGTCGAGCGTCCGACGCAGGAGAGAGCGTTCGCGATCGCGCCCGACGACCGGCCAGCGCTCGTCGGCCGCTGCGGTCTCGGCATCGGCGACTTGTTGCTCGACCGGAGCGACGTCGCCCTGGTCGAGAAGACGATCGAGCAGCGCGCGGGTCTCGGGTTCGGGTTCGGAACCGAGCTCGCGGTCGAGCAGCGACTGGAGGCGGTCGTAGTGCTCGACGGCCTCGGCCGAGCGACCGAGCAGATGCAGCAGCCGCATCACCTCCCGATGCGGCTCCTCGGCGAACTCGTTGAGCTCGACCACCCGACGGGCGACGTCGAGGGCCTCGTCGAGCTCGGCGCGGGCCTTGTGGGCCTGCACCAGCTCCGACAAGAGATACGCAAAGCGCTCGCGATATCTCTCGCGCCACGCCACCAACCAGTCGTCGCTGACACCGTCGCACAGCTCACCTCCCATCAGCGCCGCTGCGTCACGAAGGGCGAAGAAGTGGTCGTCCTCGGGGTGGCTTCGGACCTGTTCGAGGCACTGGTCGAAGGCCCAGACGTCGACCCACGTGTCGGAACCGATCACCTCGATGTGTTCGCGCTCGGCCTCGAGCAATCGGGCGCCATCGTCGAGAGTCGAGGTGATCTGCCACAACGCCTGGCTCAGACGGCGACGGGCCTTCACCTCGGACATCTCGGGCCAGAACGTGCCGGTGATGAGCGATCGTGACACTCGTCGGGGGCCACCGAGCACGAGGAAGGCCAACAGGGACGTGGCCGCGCGCGACGCGAAACGGACGGGTTCGTCGGCGATCTCCACCGACGGGTCTCCGAACAGTCGAACGCGGATATGGGCCACGGTTCCCTTCGATCGCCCGGTCGCTGGAGCCGGAGCCGCACCGTAGGGCGGTTGGTGCGTGGGTCCATTGTTGCACTGACGGGCTCGATGGGTCGATGGACTGGGCTCTTCGGCTCAACCGCCCGAAACGGGCGCCTCCGCTCCCGAGCCCAGTTCCAGCCGCTCGTCGGGGTCGTCGAGCCAGCCGTCGGGCAGGGCAACCGGGCGCGGGCCGGCGGTGTGGCCCCGCGGCATGCGAGCGGCCTCGACCGGGAACGGAACCGATGGATCGACGACGTCGAGAAGTTCGCGGAGCTCGGCGAGCGATCGCATCTGGTTGAGCGACCGACGGAGCTCGGGCCCGACCGGGTAGCCCTTGAGGTACCAGCCGGTGAACTTGCGGAATTCCCGAACCGCACGGCGTTCGCCGATCCAGTCGACGAGCAGCCCGAGGTGCTCGCTCATGATGTCGCGAACCTGACCCAGGGTCGGCGACGACGGCGCGGGCCGACCGTCGAAGGCCGCAGCCAGCTCACCGAAGAGCCACGGTCGGCCCAGGCACCCGCGGCCGATGACCACGCCGTCGCACCCGGTCTGCTCCATCATGGCCAAGGCGTCGGCTGCGTCCCAGATGTCACCGTTGCCGAGCACCGGGATGTCGACATGCTGCTTGAGGCGAGTGATCGAGCTCCAGTCGGCGGTGCCGGAGTAGAGCTGTTCGGACGTGCGGGCGTGCAGGCTCACTGCCGCGCAACCTTCGGCCTCGGCGATACGCCCCGTGTCGAGGAAGGTCAGATGGTCGTCGTCGACGCCCTTGCGGAACTTGATGGTCACCGGGACCGATCCGGCGGCGTCGACGGTGGCGGCCACGATCGAGGCGAGCAGCTTGCGCTTCACCGGGAGCGCCGCTCCGCCACCGTGCCGCGTGACCTTCTTGGCCGGACACCCGAAGTTCAGGTCGACGTGATCGACCCGACCGCCGTCGACGAGCCGGCGGGTCGCTTCGGCGATCGACACCGGTTCGGTGCCGTA
>JAHEJN010000144.1 GCA_024638845.1 Acidimicrobiales bacterium
CGGAGCTGCGGCCCGAGCAGGAGATCGAGGCTGATGTCGGTCGTCGTGACGTGGATGAGGAGCGGGTCGCTCACCGGGTCGCCCCACGGTACCGAACCCGGTTGATGCCGTCGCGGAGGCGATCTTCGAGGCCGAGACCGCCGTTGATCTTCCGGGAGTACCAACCGCCGACATCGATGGTTTGTATCGGCGAGCGCCAGAGCAGATGCGGGTCGTGGGTCGCGGCCAGGTTCGGGCGGGTGCCGGCGAGGGTGGCCGAACGGAAGTGCTGGCGTACGAGGGCGAGGTTCTCGGCCGAGGGGGCAAGGGCCTTCGGGTAGCAGAAGTCGACTGCGTCGAGGCCGAGACGGTCGTGGATGAGCCCGACCGACCGTTGGATCTGGTCGCGGGCGTCGGCCGGTGTGATGCGATCGAACAGGAGGTGATCGTGGGTGTGCGAGCCGATGGTCACGACGCCGCTGGCCGCAGCTTCGGCCAGGCCCGCCCACGACAGCACGGCGGTGTCGTCGCCCCAGAACGGGCGTTGTTCCTCGATCCATTTGGTGGCTGCGTACAAGGTGGTGGGGATCGCGTGCTCGGCGAGAATCGGCACGGCGTTGTCGAGGAAGTCGCCGGTGCCGTCGTCGAAGGTGACCACCACCGGACGTGGGTGCGGCGCGTCGACGCGGCCGGCGAGAACGTCGAGCGCTATGTCGAGCCCGATGGTCCGGTTCGACTCGGCCAGCTCGGCGACGTGGTCGCGAAAGATCGATGTTGGCAGGTCGACGCGACTCGATGTCCCCGCCCCTACCCGGTGGTACACGAGGATGACCACGCCGGCGGGGGGCGGCTTCACCCGGTCGATCGCGGCGGCCGCGACGCGCACGGAGCGTCGCGCCCGCTCGGTCATCGACATCGAACCCTCCATCGTGTGAACGCCGATTCACCGTAACGTGGCACGCCGTGGCAGGTGTGGAATCGAGTGTCGTGATCCGTGACGCCGACGAGGCCGACATCGCGACGGTGGTGACGCTTGCGGGGGCCGCGCTCGGCTGGCGGTCCGACGAGCCCAACGAGGCCCTGTTCCGGTGGAAGCATCTCGACAACCCCGCCGGCGTGTCACCGATGTGGGTGGCTCAGATCGATGGCGAGGTGGTGGGTTTCCGCACCTTCCTGCGCTGGCGATTCCGTCGACCAGGGGACGTCGAAGCCGTCGACGCGGTTCGAGCGGTCGACACCGCGACGCACCCCGACCACCAGGGTCGGGGGGTCTTCTCGATGCTCACTCGGCACGCCGTCGCTGCGCTCACCGATGGGGGGACCGGTTTCGTGTTCAACACGCCCAACGCGCAGAGCCGGCCCGGCTACCTGAAGATGGGTTGGGTCGAGGCAGGCTCGGTACCCATTCGTGCGCGCCTCCGTCGGCCATGGCGGTTGAGGGGCGCGAGGAAATCGGCCGACAAGTGGTCGTTGCCGACCGCTTCGGGCTCGCCGGTCGAGGTCGTCGTGCCCGGACTGACGACGGTTCGCGAACGAGGCATCGCCACCGAACGATCCGGCGACTACCTCGCCTGGCGGTACGGCTTCGAACCGCTGCACTACCGGGGGTTCGACCATGACGAGGGGCAAGCCGTCTTTCGACTCAGGCGTCGCGGCGGGGCGACCGAGTGCACGGTCTGCGAGCACGTCGGCAGCGGTGCGGTTCTGGCAGAGCTGCTGCGGCACTCGGGCGCCGACTATCTCGTGGCTGCACGCTCCGGCGTCTCGGGTGGGTTACCGGTGCCGTGGGCGGGACCGATGCTGACGACACGCGACCTCGCCGAATCGGCACCGAAGTCGGTCGCCGATTTCGCGTTCGCTCTCGGTGACATCGAGCTCTTCTGAGTGATCAGAGCAGCTCGACACGATCGCCGCGGAGGCGATTCTGGCAGTCGAGGATGCGACGGCTGTGCTCGGTGACCGCACCGAGGTCGAGGTCGCTGTGAGCCACGAGCAGCACGACCAGGTCGGCGGTGCGGAGCTCGTCGGCGCTGTAGGGCACCCGGGTGATGCCGGTGGGCACATCACGATCGTCGACATGGCTGTCGATGGCCCGCACCTGCGCTCCGGCGGCGAAGAGGTGCTTGGCCACCCGTACCGCCGCCGATTCGCGGGCGTCGCCTGTGTTGGGCTTGTAGGCCAGGCCCAACAGCAGCACGCGGGCGCCATCGAGATCGGTGCCCGCGGCCTCGAGCGACCGTTCGATGCGGGTGACCACGTAGTCGGGCATCCCGGCGTTCACCCGATTGGCCAGCTCGACGAACCGGAACGACTTGCCGAGCGAGCTCTTGGTTGCCCAGGAGAGATACGACGGGTCGACGGGCAGACAGTGGCCACCGACGCCGGGCCCGGGGGTGAAACGCATGTACCCGAACGGCTTGGTGCTGGCCGCGTCGACGGCCTCCCACAGGTTGATGCCCAGGTCGTTGGCGTACATGGCCAGCTCGTTCACCAGTGCAACGTTCACATGACGGAACGTGTTCTCCAGCAGCTTGGTCAACTCGGCGATCTTCGGGTCCGAGACCACCACCGTCGAGTCGACGAGCTCGCGGTAGAAGCCGTCGACCGCAGCCAACGACTCGGCGTCGATGCCCGACACGACCTTGGGGGTGTTGACGAAGGTCCACGTCTTGTTCGACGGATCGATGCGCTCGGGGCTGTACCCGAGGTGGAAGTCGATTCCTGCCCGCAGGCCCGATTCGGCCTCGAGGATGGGAGCGACGAGTTGTTCGGTGGTACCCGGGTAGGTGGTCGACTCGAGCACCACGGTGGCTCCGGCGCGGAGATGGCGTCCGACGGTGCGGGCCGCCGACTCCACGTAGCTGAGGTCGGGATCGCCGTCACGCAGCGGCGTGGGCACCGAGATGACGGCGACGTCGAAAGCGGCGAGGTCCTCGGAGTCCGCGGTCGGGCGATACGTGCCGTTGGCGAGCGCCATCGCAATGGTGGCCTCGTCGACGTCGTCGATGAAGCTCTGGCCCGTGGCCAACTGTGCGATCCGGTGGCGGTCGACGTCGTACCCGACGGCATACCAGCCCACTTCGGCGGCGCGCATGGCCAGCGGCAGTCCGACGTAGCCCTGGCCGATGACCGCTAGCTTGTTCGGAGTCATCGAGCGGTCACCACCGAGAGGTGGCGGAGTCAGACGCTGGTGCCGACGGGCAGCTCCTCGTCGCTCCTACGACGAGTGGCGAACACGAGCAGCGCACCGAGGGCGATGATCGCAAGGGCGATCTGCACCATGGGCCTCGTGCTGCTACCGGTGAAGGCGATCGGACTGGCCTCGCTGGCGACCTCGACCGGGCAGGCCAGCGCACGGGGCTGGAGCTCCGAGTCGACGCCGGCGGCGAGCACGTTGTAGTTCCCGTCGGGGGTGTCGGCGGGAATCACGAACGTTGCGCTGAAGTTGCCGGTGGCATCGGCGGGGGTGACGAGGACAGTACGGTTGAAGGTGCCCGTGCCGGTACCGGTACCACCGAGGGTGTAGGAGGGCAGTGGGCCGTTGGTGACCGAGACGGTGACCGACGAACCCGGGTCGAACCCATCGCCGGAAACCGTGACGGTGGCACCGGGCTCGACGACCGAGAACTGGCAAACCAGGCTTCCGACGTACTGGCCCGATGCCGGCGCGGCGAATCCTGCCCATGCGACTGCTGCCATCACGAAGGCAACGAGAACCGAGGTTTTGCGCATGTCTGGACACCCTTCAGCGGTCAAGAACCCCTGCAAACTATCACAGGAATCATCGGATCGACGGCCTCTCGGTAAAGCCATTGGGCTGTTCGGCCCACGCGGGCAGGCTCAGCGGAGGACGACGTCAGCCGTGCCGGGCAGTACCTCGTCGATGGTGCGCCCGCCCGGCGCATCGACACGGACTCGGTAGAGATCGGGTCGGACCGTCGGCTGGGGCGCGATCACCAGGTTGTAGGCGCGGGGCGTGTCGAGTGCGCCGAGGAGGGTGAGCTCGAGGCGACGGGTCTGACCGGCCGACACATCGATGGTGAAGCTGTAGCCGGTCACATCGTTCTCGCGGCCCTGGCGCGCTCCGATCGCCTCGCCGTCGACCGTCGCACCCGTGAGGCGGTGAGGGGTGTAGACGGTCACTCCGGTGCGATTGAGCCCCAGCTCGAGGCCACGGTCGTTGCTGCCGACGATGGCGAGAGGCAGGCCGCCTCCGCCCACCGGGGCCGTGTTGGTCAGATCGATGGTGACGGTGGCATCGACGCGGCCGTTGCCCTGCACGACGGCGCCGTAGTCGATGACGCGCTCGAGGTAGTAGTCGATCTTGTTGTTCGAGTTGTTCTGCGCGGTCACGGCCAGCAGATCGCGACCTCCGGCGACGGGGAAGTCGCCGGTCACGTCGATGGACCGCAACGTCTCGTTCTCGGCGGAGTCGGTGGTGACGACCATCAGACGTCCGCTCTCGACGACCGGCCCGAGGGCTTTGGCAACCGTCCGCGGTGATGGCGTCTCGATCGACAACAACGCGGTGAACACCTCGCCGAGCGCGGTCTCCAACGTGTCGAAACGTTCGTCGTTGTCGTCCTCGAAGGCCAGGTACTGCCCGTTCAGCAGATAGTCGGCCAGCCGGTCCTTGGCGAGGCGCTCGCCGTTCAGCTCGATCGGGCCGGTGAACTCGGTGAGGGCTCCGAGGGCCGTGGGGTCGAGCGCGATCACCCCGTCGACGGCACCGGCACCCGACTGCGCATACAGCTGGGATGCCACCGAAGCGACATCGGGGAAGTCGGGCGAGAACGAGATGTCCTGGAAGAAGCGTTCGGGGGAGTACTGGCCCCACATGTCGAGGTAGTCGTCGGGGCCGCTGAGTCGCGGCTCGCCCGTTCGCAAGATGTTGTTGAGCTCGACCGGTCGGCCGGTGCGGACCAGTTCCAGTCGACCGTCGTCGGCCAGCAGCTCGGCGAACCCGCCGATGAACCCTCCGAGGCCACGGAGCTCGGATGGCGTGAAGAAGAGAACCAGGTACCGGCGCGGACTGCCCTGTCCGAGCAGGTCCGGCGCGATGTGCACGAAATCTGCAGCGTTGCGGAGGGCTGGAGCACTCTCCTCGAGCTCGGTGAGCAGCTCGGTCATGCGCGAATCGATCGGAGCGACCAGCCACGGCGAGTCGGCCGCCCGCGTGGCCACCAGCGCCTCCTCGGTTGCCGTCGCGACGGTCTCGATGGGCTCGTC
>JAHEJN010000053.1 GCA_024638845.1 Acidimicrobiales bacterium
TGGTCCGACATGTGCTCGGTCATCGACACGCTGTACGAGGACGCACGGCTGGCGCGTCTCGGCACCGAGAAGTTCGCCATCGACGGTCACCACACCGGCACCGGCGGCGGCAACCACATCACCTTGGGCGCCGCCGTGCCGGCCGACAGTCCGCTGCTGAGACGGCCCGACCTGTTGCGCAGCATGATCACGTTCTGGCAACACCACCCTTCGCTGTCGTACCTGTTCTCGGGCGGCTTCATCGGCCCCACCAGCCAGGCACCACGCGTCGACGAGAGCCGCGCCGACACGGTCTATGAGCTCGAGATCGCCTTCGCCGAGCTCGAGGGTCAGGGCGACGATGCCGCTCCGTGGGTTGTCGACCGGTTGCTCCGCCACTTGCTCACCGACCTCACCGGCAACACCCACCGGGCCGAGTTCTGCATCGACAAGCTGTTCAGCCCCGACTCCGAACGCGGCCGGCTCGGTCTGCTCGAGCTCAGAGGGTTCGAGATGCCGCCCCATCCCCAGATGGCCCTCGTGCAGTCGCTGCTCGTCCGAGCGCTGGTTGCACGCTTCTGGCACGAGCCCTACGCCGGCCCGCTCGTGCGGTGGAACACCGATCTCTACGACCGCTTCCTGCTGCCCTGGTACGTGCGGACCGATATCGCCGAGGTGGTCGCCGACCTCCGGGCACACGGTGTCGACTTCGAGATGGCCTGGCTCGAACCGTTCCTCGAATTCCGATTCCCGCTCGTCGGTGAGCTGCATGTCGACGACGTGTCGCTCGAGATCCGGTCGGCCATCGAGCCCTGGCACGTGCTGGGCGAGGAAGTGACCGAAACGGATACTGCGCGATACGTCGACTCGTCGGTCGAGCGTCTCCAGGTGCGGGCGAGCGGGCTCAATCCGGCTCGCCACATCGTGACGTGCAACGGCGTGCCGCTCCCGCTCCAGGCCAACGGAGAGCCCGGCGGTGGCATCGCCGGGGTGCGTTTCAAGGCCTGGGCGCCCTGGTCGGCGCTGCATCCCACGATCGACGCGCACGGTCCGCTCACCTTCGATGTGATCGACCGGTGGGCCGGCCGCTCGCTCGGCGGCGGCACCTATCACGTGTCGCATCCCGGCGGTCGGTCCTACGACACGTTTCCGGTCAACGCCGCCGAGGCCGAAGCTCGCCGGATGAGCCGCTTCTTCGCCCACGGCCACACATCGGGGCCGATTGACATCGCGACGCTCGACGCTCTCGCGGCCACTCGGTCGGGCGAGTATCCCCGAACTCTCGACCTCCGACGGTTCGCCCCGCCGGGACCAGCAGACTGACACCATGAGCATCCTCGCCACCGACGACCCGATCGGCCGATACCGGCCATCAGGCTCCGCTCACGACGAGATGATCGATCGCGCCGGGGCGGTCAGGGCACACTGGGCCAAGCTCGTCGAGTCGTACCGCGCGCTGGGGGCAACGGAGCTGGCCCGACGCCAGGACGAGATCTCGCTGCTGCTCGAGCAGGACGGTGTCACCTACAACGTCGCTGACGACCGGCGCCGACCGCATCGTCCATGGGAGCTCGACCCGCTGCCCTTGGTGCTCCCGAGCGACGAGTGGGCCGCCATCGAGCGGGGGATGACCCAACGAGCCGAGCTGCTCGACCTGGTGCTGCGCGATGTCTACGGCGAACGCAAGCTCCTTCGCAGCGGAGTCATCCCGCCCGAGCTCGTGCTCGGCGATCCGTCGTTCCTCCGGGCTTGCGACCGAATCCTGCTCCCGAGCAACAAACAGCTCGTCGTGTACGGCATCGACCTCACCCGTGGCGCCGACGGCAGCTGGAAGGCGATCGGCAACCGCACTCAGGCACCGTCGGGGGCGGCCTATGCGCTCGAGAATCGCCGGATCCTGTCGCGCGTCTTCCCCAGTCTGTTCCGCAACGCCGACGTGCACCGCCTCGCCCCCTTCGTCCGGTCGCTTCGTGCGGCACTGCAGGGGGTCTCCCCTGTCGGAGTCGATGATCCCTCCATCGTCGTGCTGTCGCCCGGTTCGCTGTCGGAGACGGCATTCGAGCACGCATTCATCGCCACCCAGCTCGGCTATCCGCTCGTGCAGGGCAGCGACCTGGAGGTTCGCGACGGACAGGTGTGGCTGCGCAGCGTCGGCGAGCAGATGCCGGTTCACGTCATCCTGCGACGCCTCGATGCCTGGTTCTGCGACCCGCTCGAGCTGAATCCCGAGTCCACCCTCGGCGTGGCCGGCCTGACCGACGCCTGTCGTGCCGGTGCGGTGAGCGTGGTCAACACCCTCGGCTCGGGCGTGCTCGAGAACGCGGCGTTGGCAACGCGGTTGCCCATGCTGGCCCGGACGATCCTCGGATCCGACCTCGAGCTCGAGTCGGTGCCGTCGTGGTGGTGTGGCGACACCGCCGGTCGATCCCACGTCGTCGCCAATCTCGGAGAGCTCGTCCTTCGCCCCAGCTCGAGAATCGCCGGTGGCCATTCGATCGACACGGCCCTGCTCTCGTCGGCCGAGCTCGAACAGTGGCGACGCCGTATCGAAGGCGAGCCCGCCCACTGGGTGGGCCAGGAACGCTTCCAGCCCACCACGGCGCCCGTGCTCGCCGACGCGACCCTCCGACCCCGGGACACCGTCGTACGAACCTTCGCAGTGGCGCGCGACGACTCCTATGTCGTCATGTCCGGCGGCTTGGCCCGCACCGCGAACGACGACAGCGGCGCACCGATCGCGAACCGCGCCGGAGCGATCTCCAAGGACATCTGGGTGCTGAGCTCCGAACCCGAAACCCTGAGCGGCTTCTGGTTGGCAGGGCCCGGCCAACCTGCCTCACCGCCCATGTCGACGCTCCCCGCCCGCGCCGCCGAGAATCTGTTCTGGCTCGGCCGCTACGCCGAACGGGCCGAGTCGACGCTACGTCTGCTACGCACGATCAACGCCCGCCGCGACGAGTTCCAACACCGCGGGGCCAGCCCCGGACCCACTGCGGTCGCCGTGCTGCTCGACTCGCTGACCCGAATCACGGGCACCTACCCCGGATTCGTCGGTGACGACCGGGCTGCGCTCCACCTCGATCCCGACGACGAGCTGTTCGCGCTCGTCGTCGACGAGAGCCGACCCGGAACCGTTGCCCATGCCGTACGACACATGCTCGACGCGGTCGACGAGCTGCGAGACCAGCTGTCGGTCGACACCTGGCTGGTCATCGGGTCGCTCCAGCGGGAGCTCGACTCGCTCGACCCGCCATCGGCGGACCGCGACGAGGCGGTGACCAATGTGCTCAGTGCGTTGCTCCAGGGCCTGCTCGCGCTCTCGGGCCTCGCCGCCGAGTCGATGGTGCGTGATCAGGGATGGCATTTCATGGACGCCGGCCGCCGGCTCGAACGAGCACTCCAGGTGTGCGCCCTGGTCGGTTGCACGCTGGCCGACGAGCACGACCCGGGAACCGAGAGCCTGGTGGTCGAGTCGACGCTCACAGCAGCCGAGAGCATCATCACCTACCGCCGCCGCTACCGGTCGCGGGCCCGCGCGTCGACCGTGCTCGATCTGCTGCTCACCGACGCCGGCAATCCCCGTTCGCTGCGCTTCCAGATCGATCGGCTCCACGAGGATCTCCTGGCCATCGACGCCGGACACAGTGGAACAACCGCGTCGACCGCCCCGCCTCTGGTGCTCGACCTCGCGCACATGGTGCACACGGCCGAGTCGTCGCTGCTCGCCGACGCCGACCCGGCCGGCCGCCGAGTTCGGCTCGACCAGCTCACGTCGAGCATCACCTCCACCCTGCGACGCTGCGCCGACGCCGTCGGATCCGACAACTTCACCCGCTTCGTCCCCCAGCACTCGGTGGTCACACCCGCCGAGGCCCCGGAGCGAGCATCGTGATCTACGACGTCGTCCACCGAACGTCGTACACCTACGACGCGCCGGTCACGGCCAGCTTCGGGTCGGTGCGGCTGCTCCCCGCCGACATGGACGGACAGCGCTGCCTCGAACGGACGGTGGCCACCTCACCCGAGTCCGAAAGCCATCGGGAACACACCGACTACTTCGGCAACACGGCCGCCACGTTCGCGATCCACCGGTCGCACACCCAGCTCGTGGTCACAGCCCGGTCGGTCATCGACACCTCAGCCCGACCGAGCCGATTCGCCGATACCGGAGACCGTCCGTGGGAGTCGTTCGCTGCGCCGGCCAATGCGGGCTTCGCCGCCGACCTCACAGCCCTCGAGTACTCGATCGACTCTCCGCTGGTCGGTCGAACTCGGGCGCTGGCCGACTACGGCGCACGATCCTTCGCCCCCGAACGGCCGCTTGCCGACGCAGTGCTCGATCTGAGTCGGCGCATCCACACCGACTTCGCGTTCGACGCCAAGGCCACCGATGTCACCACAACGCTCGACGACGTGCTGGAGCTCCGGAAGGGCGTCTGCCAGGACTTCGCCCACGTGATGGTCGGCGCCCTCCGTTCGATGGGCCTTCCTGCCTGCTACGTGAGCGGCTACCTCGAGACCGACCCCCCGCCGGGCCGGGCCCGCCTGGCCGGGGCCGACCGCACCCACGCCTGGGTCGGTGTGTATCTGGGCGAGGGCCGCTTCACCGGGGTCGACCCCACCAACGATCGGTTGGCCGGCCCCCGCTACATCACCACGGCACGGGGCCGCGACTACGCCGACGTGCCGCCGATGAAGGGCGTGATCTACACCGACGCCGACGAGAGCACACTCACCGTCGAGGTCGACGTTGCCCCGCGGTGAGCGCGGAACGGTAGCGTCCGCAGCCATGCAGCCCTTTCGGTGCGCGGTGTGCGATCAACTGCTCTTCTTCGACAACTCGAGCTGCCTCTCCTGCGGGTCGCCGCTGGGGTTCCTCCCCGAGCACAACCGCCTGGTTGCGCTGCAGACGGATTCGAGCCCGCTCCGCGCCGCCGACGGCACGCCGGGCGATTTCCGGCGCTGCGCCAACCTGAGCACCGCGCGATGCAACTGGCTGGTGGCGGTCGACGACACCGAGGCCTTGTGCACGAGCTGCCGGCTGACCTCGGTGCGGCCCAACGACTCCGAGGTCGATGCCATCGAGGCCTTCGCCCACGCCGAGGCGGCCAAGCGGCGGCTGCTCGCGCAACTCCGGCATCTCGGTTTGCCCGTGATCGACCGGAGTGTCGACGAGCAGCGAGGCGTCTCCTTCGAGTTCCTGTCGTCGCGCGGCCAGAATGTGATCACCGGACACGAGGCCGGAGTGATCACCCTCGATCTCTCCGAGTCCGACGATGCCCATCGTGAGTTCGTCCGCCAACAGCTGGGCGAGGCGTACCGCACGGTGCTCGGCCACCTCCGACACGAGATCGCCCACTACTACTGGCCGATGCTGGTGCTCGACGCCGGCCGAGGCGACGACTTCCGTGCGCTGTTCGGCGACGAGCGCGAGTCCTACGAAACGGCCATGCAGCGCCATTACGACCGGAACGCCGAGGCCGGCTACGACTGGTCGATCGACCACGTGAGCCAGTACGCCACCATGCATCCGTGGGAGGACTGGGCCGAGACCTTCGCCCACTACCTGCACATCGACTCCGGTCTCGACACGTCCTTGGGCTTCGGACTCTCGGTGGGCGAGCCTTCGCTGTCGGCCGGCACCGCGGCGGCGGTGAGCAGTATCGGAACCGCAGTAGGGCCGATGGTGCAACGGTGGTTGTCGCTCACGATCGCCCTGAACGGCATGGCTCGTTCGATCGGCCAGGGCGACCTGTACCCCTTCGTCCTCTCGCCGAAGGTGATCGCCAAGCTCGACTTCGTGCACCGTGCCGTGACCGGCGAGTAGCCCGACCGGCCTCAGAGGCGCTCACCGAGATAGGCCATGAGCCGGTCGATCGACACGCGATCCTGGTGCATCGTGTCGCGGTCGCGCACGGTGACGGCATCGTCGTCGAGGGTGTCGAAGTCGACCGTGACGCAGTACGGGGTGCCGATCTCGTCCTGGCGGCGGTAGCGGCGGCCGATGGCCTGCGTTTCGTCGTAGTCGGCCATGTAGCGCTCGGCGACCGTGGTGAAGACCTTGTGGGCCACCGGGGTGAGCGTGTCCTTCTTCGACAGTGGGAGCACGGCCACCTTGAACGGGGCCAGCTTCGGGTGCAGGTGCAACACCGTGCGGAGGTCGTCGTTCACCGTCTCCTCGGCGTAGGCCGACAACAAGAAGGCCATGAGCGACCGGGCGGCTCCCGCCGCCGGTTCGATCACGTGCGGCGTGTAGTGCTCGTTGGCCTGCTGATCGAAGTACTCGAGCCGTTCGCCCGAGTGCTCGGAGTGCTGTTTCAGGTCGTAGTCGCCGCGGTTGGCGACTCCTTCGAGCTCACCCCAACCCCATGGGAAGAGGAACTCGATGTCGCTGGTGTCGGAGCTGTAGTGGCTGAGCTCGTCGTCGCCGTGGGCTCGCAGCCGGAGGTGGTCGGTGGGAATGCCGAGGTCGACGTACCAGTCGAACCGCTCCTGGCACCAGTACCGGTACCACTCCTCCGCCTCGGCCGGAGGCACGAAGAACTCGAGCTCCATCTGCTCGAACTCGCGGGTACGGAACACCCAGTTGCCGGGCGTGATCTCGTTGCGGAAGCTCTTGCCGATCTGCGCGATGCCGAAGGGGGGCCGCTTGCGGCTGGTCTCGAGCACGTTCTTGAAGTTGATGAACATGCCCTGGGCCGTCTCGGGACGCAGGTACACGTCGTGACCGGCGCCTTCGACCGGACCGGCCTGCGTTTTGAACATGAGGTTGAACGCCCGCGCTTCGGTGAAGCTCCCTTTGGCCCCGCAGTTGGGGCACGTCGAGGGGTCGTCGAGCTGATCTTCGCGGAAGCGATCGTTGCAGTGTTTGCAGTCGACGAGCGGGTCGGTGAAGTTCTGGAGGTGGCCACTCGCGGCCCACACCGCGGGCGGTGAGAGGATCGAGGCGTCGAGACCGACGACGTCGGTTCGTTGTTGCACCATCGAGTACCACCACGCGTCCTTCACGTTGCGGAGCATGAGCGCCCCGATGGGTCCGTAGTCGTACGCGGAACGGAAGCCGCCGTAGATGTCGGCGGACTGGAACACGATTCCGCGCCGCTTGGCGAGGTTCACGATGTTGCCCATGAGGTCGGCTTCGGAGCTGAGTTCGGCATCGGCCATAGCGGTCGAGGCTAGCGGCGTGCTGTCGCGGGCCGATCACCTTTCGCGGTCACCCCGGCTTGGTCGGGCGCCTGCTACAACGGGTTCGACGCGCTCGGCGAAGGGGACCGGCTGGACATGGACACCAAGTGCATCGGCGTGCGAGTCGGCGCCTTCGTCATCGACTTGATACTGGCGTGGATCGTGGTGATCGCGGTCGGCTCCTTCCTGCTCGAAACCGTCGAGGTGCCTGCCGGCGGGCTCGGGGTCGACGCGTGCGAGCTGATCAACGACGAATACCCGATCTGTTTCAACGTGAACGACGACTACTTCGTCGGCACCGACGGCGATGTCGTGGCCCTGCTGCTCGTCGGCGTGGCCACGTGGATCGCAATCCGGATCATCCCGCAAGGGCTCAACGGTCGCACGCCGGGCAAGAAGCTCCTCGGGCTCAAGGTCGTGAACGCCGAGGGTGTTCCGCCCGGCATCGGCCGCTCGGCCCTGCGGGAGATCATGTGGCTGATCGACTCGTTGCCGTTCCTGTATCTCATCGGCTTCATCACGGCCGCAGCGACCAAGAAGAACACGCGGGTGGGCGACATGGTCGCCGGTACCTTCGTCGCGCGCGCCGATTCGGTGGCATCTGGCGCCATCGGCTCACCGGAGTCCATGGGTTACCAGAGTGCGCCCCCACCGGTTCCGACCAATCAGCCGGTGTGGGACGTCGAACGGGGCGCCTATGTGCACCGGGATCCGACGGGTCGCGTGCAGGTCTACGACAACGCCACCGGTCAGTGGCGCGACGGCTGACCGGAGATCTCAGGCGCCCAGCAGGCCCGCCGAGCGCAACCGTCGTTCCAGCACGTGCTCGACGGAGCGGGTGGCCAGGTTCTCCAGCTCGGTGGCCGCGGGGCTGTCGGGCTCCTCGAGC
The DNA here is from genome assembly GCA_024638845.1 of Acidimicrobiales bacterium. Classification (GTDB taxonomy): domain Bacteria; phylum Actinomycetota; class Acidimicrobiia; order Acidimicrobiales; family JAHEJN01; genus JAHEJN01. Next base: position 8,054 of record JAHEJN010000053.1, read on the forward strand.
GCATCGCCCAGACGACCGCCGAGCACCGACCGGAGGAGGCGCAAGGCCTCGGCACTGATCGGCAGACCGCGTCGACACGCGTCGCACAGCACCCCGCCGTGGCCGATGTCGAAGGCCACCAGTGGCTCGACCGCACCACACGACGCGCACTCGTCGAGCACGGGCGAGAAGCCCTCGAGTGCCAGTAGCTTCCAGAAGAAGCCGGCCATCACCAACGGCGGGTTGCTCGTCTCGAGCGTCCGCAGTGCACCGAGCAGCATCTGGTAGATCCGCGGGGCGGGCTCGCCGTCCTGGGCGAGGTGGTCGACGGCTTCGAGCATCGTCATGGCCCGGTTGTAGCGGTCGAGGTCTTCGCGGATGCGACGGAAGCTGTCGATGGCCTCGGTCTGGGTGACGATGTCGAGCTCGCCGCGACCGGTGTAGAGCTGCACGTCGATGTGACTGGTGGGTTCGAGACGGGCGCCGAACTTGCTACGCGTCTTGCGGACGCCCTTGGCCACGGCCCGCACCTTGCCGTGGTCGCGGGCCAACAGAACGACGATGCGATCGGCTTCACCCAGCTTGTAGGTGCGCAACACGATCGCCTGGTCGCGGTACAGCGACACGATCAGATCTTTCCGAATCGCCGGTCGCGGGCCTGGTATTCGGCGATGGCCGCGATGAGGGGCTCCCGTCCGAAGTCGGGCCACAACGTGTCGGAGAACACCAGCTCGCTGTAGGCGATCTGCCACAGGAGGAAGTTGGAGATGCGCTCCTCGCCCGACGTGCGGATCAACAGATCGGGATCGGGCATGTCGGGGTCGTAGAGGTGCCGGGCGATGGTGCGTTCGTCGATCTTCCCGGGAGCTGTGCCCTCGGCCACGATGGCCCGCACCGCGTCGACGATCTCGGCCCGGCCGCCGTAGTTGAACGCCACGGTGAAGGTGAGGCCGGTGTTGTGGCGGGTCAGCTCCTCGGCCAGTTCGATGCGCTTCGACACGCCGCGGGGCACGCGCCAGTTGCGCCGGCCGATCACCCGGATGCGGATGTTGCGGTCGTGCAGCTCTTGGCGGCGTCGATCGAGGATCACCCGGCTGTAGTTGACGAGGAACTTCACCTCTTCGGGAGGACGCTTCCAGTTCTCGGTCGAGAAGGCGTAGACCGTGAACCAGCCGATCCCGAGCTCGCGAGCGGCGTCGACGGTGTCGAACAGCGCCTGCTCGCCCTGTTCGTGGCCGGCCGTTCGCTTCAGGCCACGCTCGTTGGCCCACCGGCCGTTGCCGTCCATGATGCAGGCGACGTGAGCAGGCATGCGGGAGGGGTCGAGCACCGGAACCACCTCGGCAACCTACCGCCCGGTGGGTCCACCTTCGGGGAATGGCGAGCGCGTACCCTTTTGCCATCAACACGCAACCAGCTCCGTGGGTATCGGAACTCCGGCACGTGCACGGAAAGAAGCCGATTCGAGTTTGGCCAGTCGCCCGACTGACCTATGCGGCCGTCGTCGCCACGCTCTTGGTGATGACCTTGCTGGCCGCCGCCGGCATCGTCGGCTGACCTGCCTAGTCTCAGGTCGCGATGATCGACGGTGACCTGGTCGAAGACGCCCTTGCCCGGGTGACCGGTGAACTGCCCGGCGGCGGCGAGCCCCGTTCGGGTCAGCTGGCCATGGCCCAGGCGGTGGCTCGTGCGATCGACGGGGAGCGTCATCTGGTGGTGCAGGCCGGCACCGGTACGGGCAAGTCGCTCGCATACCTGGTGCCGATCGTGTTGTCGAAGCGCACGGCGGTGATCGCCACGGCGACCAAGGCGTTGCAGGATCAGCTGGCCGGCAAGGATCTCCCGCACCTGGCGGCGACGCTCGGGCAGCCGTTCAGCTTCGCCGTGCTGAAGGGCCGGTCGAACTACGTGTGCCGCCAGCGCGTCGACGAGCTCGACGACGACGAGCAGCTCCAGATCGAGGGCACCCGCGAGCGCGTCGCGGCCGAGGTCGAGGTGCTGGTCGAGTGGGCGGCGACGACCACCACGGGCGATCGGGCCGAGTTGGCCGTCGAACCGTCGAATGCGGCATGGGAGAAGGTGAGCGTCGGGCTGCGTGAGTGCCCGGGCGCCAGTCGCTGCCCGCAGGGCGCCAACTGCTTCGCCGAAGCGGCGAGGTACCGGGCGGCCGAGGCCGACGTGATCGTCGTGAACACCCATCTCTACGGCATTCACCTCGCGGCCGAGAACGCCGTGCTTCCCGACCACGACCTGGTGGTGATCGACGAGGCTCATCAGCTGGAGGAGGTCATCTCCAACACCGCCGGGGTCACCCTGGGCGCCGGTCGGTTCTCGGCCCTGGCCAACGCGGTGGTCGCCATCATCGACGATCCCCAGCTCGTGGCCGATCTCCACGCGTCGGCCGACTCCCTCGCCGTCGCGCTCGAGGACTCCGCCGACGTGGCGGTTCGGCCCGCCGAGGTCCCCGATCTGGCCAACGCACTGTTGCTCGGCCAGGAACGAACGCAACGAGCGCTCGACGCGGCCCGCAAGGTGCCCAAGGACGCAGGCGAAACCGTCACCGCCAAGGCGTTACGGGTCACGAAATCGGCCAGTGCGTTGCTCGACGACATCGACGCCGCCTTCGCCCTGCCTGACACTCACGTGGCCTGGGTTGCCGGCGGCAACACCCCGCAGTTGCGGCTGGCGCCCGTCGAGGTGGGCGACCTGTTGACCGAGGTGCTGTGGCCCGCGACCACGGCTGTTCTCACCAGTGCGACCCTGCCGGCGAACGTGGCCGAGCGTCTGGGGCTGCCGGCCGATGGCTACGACGAGCTCGACGTCGGCAGCCCGTTCGACTTCGAGGCCAACGCGATGCTGTACTGCGCGGCCGATCTGCCCGACCCCCGGTCACCGGACTACCCGGCCGCTCTGGTGGCCGAGATCGAGCGGCTCATCGTGGCCGCCGGCGGACGGACCCTCGCCCTGTTCACGAGCTGGCGCATGATGCGTGCCGCCGCCGACCACCTCGACGGTCGCCTGCCCTGGCGGCTGCTCACCCAGGGCGAGCTGCCGAAGCAGGCGCTGCTCGAGGCGTTCACCGACGATCCCGAGGCGTCGCTCTTCGCGACGATGAGCTTCTGGCAGGGCGTCGACATCCCCGGCCGTTCGCTGTCGCTGGTCATCATCGACCGCATCCCGTTCCCCCGACCCGACGATCCGCTGCTGCAAGCCCGCCGCGACCGCGCCGGCAGTCGGGCCTTCGGTGCGGTCGATCTCCCCCGAGCGGCCACGCTGTTGGCGCAGGGTGCGGGTCGCCTCATCCGCCGTGGTGACGACAAGGGGGTGGTCGCGGTGCTCGACTCGCGTCTTGCCACCGCGAAGAGCTACCGCTGGAACCTCATCAACGCGCTCCCTCCATTCCGTCGATCGGGCGACCGAGACGAGGTCGAGGCCTTCCTCCGCAACCTCCGCGACCGCCCCTGACCTGCCTTCCCTTCCCCGAAATCGGTTTGTGGGAGTCCGCTAATGGGCTCCGGCAAACCGATTTCGGGGGAGGTGGGCTGGTGCCGGCCAGTCTCGACGCCGCTGCTACTCCGGCGCGTACACGGCCACCTCGTGGAGAATGACTGGTCGCGGGTCGGGCGGCCCGGCGGGCCGAAAGCGCGCTCAGGCGGAGCCGACTCGCAGGTCGGTGTGCATGCCGGCGTCCCAGTGGCCAATGATGTGACAGCCGATGAAGAGCTCGCCGGGCTCGTCGAGCATCACGAGCAGATCGGCGCTCTCGGCCGGCGCAACGGTGATGCTGGGGACGTCGTGTGCGTGTGTGGCACCGCCTGAGCCCAGCTCGCGCATCGCCACCTCGGCATCATCTTGAGCCGCCTGGTCGCCAACGACCGCCTCGTGTTCCACCGCCCCATGGTTCGTGAATCGCAGCGCTATGACGGTTCCGGCGGGGACCTCGGGTACAAGGCAGTCATACGCGAAGTCAGTCATGCCGACCTCGAACGCCAGTTCGACATCGGCGGCCGTGAGCGCTACCTCGTCGTGGGCAGCGCCATCATCATGAGGGGCCTCGGCATCGTCATGGGCCGCGTCGGCATCCATGTCCATGTCCATGTCCTCGTCATGAGCGGCCTCGTCATCGTGAGGCGCCTCGGCATCGTCATGGGCCGCGTCATCATCCATGCTCATGTCCGGATCCATATCCATCTCGGCGTGATCTTCGGCCGCCGCCAGCTGGATGGTGGCCGGATCGAAGGAGTCACACTCGGGCGCTGACTCGGGAGGGATGCTCTGGGATGCACTGAGCTCGTCGGCGGTGACGGGCGGGGTGGCGGAACCACACGAAGCGGCAATGAGCGCCACGACGCCGAAGCTCAGCGTGGCGAACGGCAAGCGAGTGCGCATATCGAGCCTTCCTGCATAGGTTGGGCGAACGATCACGCGATTTCGCGAGGTCGTCCAGGGCCATTGGTCACTTTGCATTGTGGCCTACTAGAGGTCGGGAGTGGCGCCGTAGCCGAGGCGTTCGGGACGGTCCTGCCAGCGTTTGTTCACCTTGACGTGCAGATCGAGATAGGCGCCTTCGCGTAACTGTTCGCGGACGGCCTCGCCCACCTCCTTGAGCACGGCACCCTTCTTGCCGATGACGATGCCCTTCTGGCTCTCGCGCTCGACCAGGATCTCGACCCGGATGTAGGGCCACTCCCACTCGGTGACCCGGGCGGCGATGGAGTGCGGAAGCTCCTCGCGGGTGATCTTCAACAACTGCTCGCGCACCAGCTCGGCCACCCAGAAAGCGTCGGGCTGATCGGTGACGGTGTCAGCGTCGTACAGCCGCGGGCCTTCGGGAAGCCGGGCGATGAGCCCTTCGAGCAGCTCGGGCACGCCGGCGCCGGTGACACCAGAGACCGGGAAGTACTCGGAGAAGTCCCACTCGGCCGCCTTGGCCAGCTGCACGATCATCTTGTCGGGCTTGGTCTTGTCGGCCTTCGTGAGCACCACCACCGTGTCGGGCCCGAGGGTCTCGGCGATGAACTCGTCGCCCCGGCCGATGGGCGCCGACGCGTCGATCACCAGGCAGACCACGTCGACCTGTGCGGTGGCCTGGGTGGCGGCTTCGTTGAGCTTCTCGTTGAAACTCGACCGCGGTTTGTGGATGCCCGGTGTGTCGACGAACACCACCTGGGCGTCGGGCCGATCGAGGATGCCGCGGATCTGGTTGCGGGTGGTCTGGGGCTTGTCGGACACGATCGACACCTTGGTGCCGAGGATGTGGTTGAGCAGCGTCGACTTGCCGGCATTGGGGCGGCCGACGAAGGTGACGAACCCCGACCGGAAGCCATCTGGGGTCTCATCGAGCGAGGTCACGCTGGTTCGCCCGCGACCTCGTGGTCGTCGATGGGCCGGCCCACGTCGATGCGGACTCTCGCGATGCGGCGGCCTTGCACCCGTTCGACGGTGAGGAGGTGCCCGTCGGCGTCGAGGGTCTCACCTTCGACCGGGATGTGGCCCAGCGAGTTGAAGATGAGGCCCCCGACGGTGTCCCAGTCACCATCGGGCAGCTCCACGCCGATCTCGTGTTCGAGGTCGGCGATGGGTACGCGTCCGTTGACGCGGAAGTGGTGTTCGTCGATCCGCTCGATCATGGGCTTCTCGACATCGAACTCGTCCACGATCTCGCCCACCAGCTCCTCGATGAGGTCTTCGAGGGTGACCAGGCCCGCGGTGCCGCCGTACTCGTCGACCACGATGGCGAGATGGAAGGTCTCGGCCTGCATCTCGCGCAGGAGCTCGGCGACCCGCTTGGTCTCGGGGACGAACCGAGGGCTACGGAGGATACCGCCGACGGGATCGGCCTCGAGGTCGTCGTGTTGGGCGCGCATGAGGTCCTTGGCGTGCACGATGCCGACGACGTCGTCGATGCCGTCGCCGATGGTCGGCAGGCGGCTGTAGCCGTTGAGGATGGCGACCTCGAGCGCATCGGCGATCCGGAAGTCGGCCTCGACGACCACCATGTCGGGACGCGGCACCATCACCTCTCGGGCAACCGTGTCGCCGAAGGTGATGATCGACTCGATGAACTCGCGCTCCTCCGTGTCGATCGACTCGGACGCCACCGCCTCGCCGGCCAGCGCGAGCAGCTCTTCCTCGGTCACCTCAGACGACGATTCCTCGTGGCTGGGTCGGATCGGCGCCGCCAGGGCCAGGAGGGCCTTGGCGATCCAACGCAGCGGCGCGACCAGGCTGAGGGCGCGAACGAAGGGTGCGAGTCGAAGGGCGGTGCGGTCGGGGTCGGCCAGAGCGATGGCCTTGGGAATGGCTTCGGCGGCCACGAACACGACGGCCAGGGTGATGGCGAAGCCGATGACGGCGCCCCAGAAACCCCAACGTTCGTCGGCGAATACCGCAACCACGGTCGCGGTGGCAAGTTGACTCGCGAGGAGCACGAACAGCACCGGGTTGAGGGCAGATTCGCGATTGTCGACGACTCGGCGCAAGGTCGCGGCGCCCCGTCGCCCCTCTTCCTCGAGCGACTCGGCTCGGGCCGAGCTCATGCGGGTGATGGCGGTCTCGGCCGCGGCCAACAGGGCGGCGAGAATGATGAGGAGGCCGACGCCCACCACGGCGAGGAGGTCGACGGTGCTCATCGGTGGAACCGATCGAGCAGCGCCTGCTCGTGGGCCTGCATGCGGGTCTGCTCGTCGGGGTCGGCGTGGTCGTGGCCGAGAAGGTGCAACAGCCCGTGGACCACCAGCAGGGCGATCTCGTCGTCGAGCGAATCGAGGGTGGTGTTGGCGCGGGCGTAGGCGGGGCAGATCACGATGTCGCCCACCATGCGCGGGATGTCGAGACCGTCGGACTCGCCCTCGTCGCCGTCGTCGATGGGGAAGGCCAGAACGTCGGTGGGTTCCCCGTGGCCGTCGAGGTGATCGACCTTGAGCCGGGCGATCGTGTCGCTGTCGACGAACACCAGGTTGGCCTCGGCCCCACCGCTGACGCCTTCGTGGTCGAGGCCCCGGGCCAACAGGTTGGCCCACCGGGTGAGGTCGATCGGTTCGACCTCCTGGTCGTCACGCGCCTCGACGTGGATGCCGTGCACCTGCACCACCGAGGTCATCGACGTTCCCCGGTGGTGGTGGGACTGTGCAGTGTCACTTGGGCGGCACCCGTTCGTAGGCGTCGACGATCTGTTGCACGATGCGGTGCCGGACGACGTCGCGGCTGCTGAGGCGCACGAAGGCCAGGCCGTCGATACCGCCGAGGATGGTCTCGAGGTCGAGCAGGCCGCTGCGGCCGTCCTGAACGTCGACCTGCGTGACGTCGCCGGTGACGACGGCGCGCGACCCGAAGCCGATCCGGGTGAGGAACATCTTCATCTGCTCGGGGGTGGTGTTCTGGGCCTCGTCGAGGATGATGAAGCTGTTGTTGAGGGTGCGGCCCCGCATGAACGCGAGCGGCGCCACCTCGATCGAGCCTCGTTCGATCATGCGGTCCATGCCGTCGGTGTCGGTCATGTCGTGCACGGCGTCGTACAGCGGCCGCAGGTACGGGTCGACCTTGGCCATGAGATCGCCGGGCAGGAACCCGAGCCGCTCGCCGGCTTCGACCGCGGGTCGGGTGAGGATGATGCGATCGACCTTCTTCTGCTGCAGCGCCTGCACGGCCATGGCGACGGCCAGCCAGCTCTTGCCGGTGCCGGCCGGGCCGATACCGAAGGTGATGATGTTGTTGGCGATGGCCTCGACGTAGGCCTTCTGCCCGACCGACTTGGGACGGATCGGGCCACGGGGCGTGCGGAAGATCTCGGTGGTGAGCACGTCGCTGGGCGACTCGGCCGACGCCACCATGTCGATGCTCTGTTGCAGAGTGCGCATGTCGAGCCGGTGACCGTGTTGCACCAACAGCACCATTTCTCGGAGGAGATCGGCGACGGTGTCGACCTCGGCACCGTCGACGGTGATCTCGTTGCCCCGAACGTGCACGACGGTGTCGGGGAAGGCCGCTTCGATGACTCGGAGGTATTCGTCACGCTCGCCGAGCAGGGCGGGCATGAGCTCGTTGCCGGGGACGGTGATCTTGGTCGGAGTGGCCTGCATGGTGGTCTCCACAGGCTAGTGGCCGCACGGACGGCTGCGCCCCTGGGCCCTGCGGCGGCACTGGGTCGAATGGCCATGGCCCCCGTGACGGCCCGATCCCCAGCTTCTACTGTGGCGGCACCCCATGGCCGATGTTCCTTTCGACTCGTCGCTGGGCTTCTCGGGCGGACGATCACTCGAGGACGCCCTGTTGCGCTGGACCGCCGACGCGCGCGTCGACGAGCGGGCCCAGGAGCGGGTGCGAGAGCGGTGGCTACGCCAGCAGACCGAGGAGGACGCCACCTTCGCCGGTGCGCTCGTCGACCTCGCCGAGCGCGGTCGGCCGGTGGGCATCTTGACCGTGGCGGGGCGCCAACACCGCGGTGCGGTCAGCGCGGTGGGCGCCGACTTCGTGCTCATGCGTACCCTCCAGGACCACGACATCCTGGTTCCCTTCGACGCCGTCTCCTACGTTCGCCCGCAGGCCGGCGAGGCGGCGACCTTCGGTGATCGCACGCTGACCATCGACATCCTGTTCACCGAGGCGCTGCACCAGCTGAGCGCCGATCGACCCCGGGTGCTCATCATCTTCCGCGGCCCGAACCAGTCGGTGGCCGGCACGTTGCGATCGGTCGGCCGCGACCTCTTGAACCTCGGCCTCGACGGCCCCGACCGGGCCGTGGCTGCGATTCCGGTGGCGTCGATCGCCGAGGTGGCCTCGACGTGACCGAGGCGGCTACCCGGTGCTCACGCCGACGGCGGGTTGGCTTCGGGGTAGAGGTGTTCGAGGGTGCCGGGTTCGATGCGGCACGATTCGATGTAGGCGTCGATGTCGGCCGGCTTGAGGCGAATGACTCGCCCGAACCGGTAGGCGGGCAGGTCGCCTTCGTCGATGAACCGGTAGAGGGTGCGGGCGGTGACGCCCAGTCGGCGGGCCGCTTCCTTGGTGCTCAGCCATTCGACCTGGCCCCGCTTCGCGGCTGCGCCGGCCGCCGATTCGGTGGAAGTGTCGTCGGATGCCATAGGCCGATGAGTCTAGAACATTCTTCGACAGCTTTCGATACTTTCGATACCTTCAGTGCCATGCCGAAGCCTTCCAAGGTTCGCCGATGAGTGCCAGGGAGAGCCCGTACCCCACCCCGCCCGAGATCACCGGCGCCGCCGGGCCGTCGATCACCCGACGCCGGGGCCTGCCCACCGGCCGCGCCGTCGTCGGTGCGCTGCTGGTCAGCGTGGCCGCCATCGGTCTGTTCGTTGCCTACCGCCAGGCCGTCGGGGAGCCCGACACGAGCTTCGTGGTAGTGGCCGAACGAGTCGAGGCCGGACAACGGGTGACTGCCGCCGACGTGCAGATGGAGAACATCGAACTCCCCGACTCGGTCACCGCCACGGTGTTCGGCGATCCGAGCGCGGTCATCGGAGCCGTCGCCATCGTTCCGCTCCGGGCTGGCGAGATGCTCCAGCGCAGCGACGTGTTGTTGTTGGCGCCCGGCGAAGAGCCCGACGACCCGCCATGGCGGGAGTTGTCGTTCTCGATCGCGGCGGCTCGTGCCGTCGACGGCCAGATCCGGCCGGGCGAGACCATCGACCTCGTGGCCACGTACTCCGTCCAGAGCGAAACCGACACCGTCGTGGTGTTTCGCGACGCACCGGTCCTGCGCATCACCGAGGCCAGCGACGGTCTGCTGTCGAGCACCGGCGGGGTCACGATCACCGTCGCCCTCGCCGACCCGTCGACCGTGCTCGCTGCGGTGAACGCGGTCGACGACGCCGAGGAGCTCACCGTGGTGCGGGCCACCAAGGTCGCCGATCAGGAGCTTCCCGACTCGTTCCGTTTCGACGGTGTGGCCACCACGGCCCCAGCCGACGGGGTCGACGGTTGAGGACCGCGCCGCTAGGCCGCAGCCGCGGAGGCCGTCGTGGCTGACCGCTTCGTCCTGCTGGGGCTCGCCCACGCACGCTCGCCGTGGTTTCGCGACGTGGGTCGATGGGCGAACGCGGCGGCCATTCCCGCCGAGTTCGTGAAGTGCCTCACCGTCGAAGAGGTTCGAGCTCGCCTCGCCGCTGGTCGCCCGTACTCGGCGCTCCTGATCGATGGCAGCCTCCCGGGAGCCGACCGCGACCTCCTCGACACCGTCACCGAGACCGGCGCGGCGGTCTTCGTCATCGACGATCGGCACCTCAGACGCGATTGGCTCTCACTTGGCGCAAGCCGGATCCTCGCGGCCGACTTCACCCGCAGTGATCTGTTGGATGCGCTCGAGAACGGGGCCCGTCCCATCAGCCGGGCCGACACGCTGACGCTCGGGCCATCGACCGACGACACCGTCGAACCGAGCTGGACTGGTCGCCTCATCGCCGTGACCGGCTCCGGCGGTACCGGTGCCTCCGTGGTGTCGATGGCCCTCGCTCAGGCGCTCTCCACCGATCCCCGCTTCCGACAACTCGTCTTGCTCGCCGACCTGGCGCTCGATGCCGAACAGGCCGTACTGCACGATGCGCGTGACGTCGTACCCGGTGTGCAGGAGGTCGTCGAGGCGTTCCGTACCGGTGCTCCGACATCGGCCGAGATCCGCACCATGGTCTTCTCCACCGACCGGGGCGACTATCACCTCTTGCTGGGGCTCCGCCGCCACCGCGACTGGGCCGGACTCCGACCGCGCGCCTTCGACGCCGCAGTGGCCGGTCTGCTGCACTCCTACCGACTGGTGGTCGCCGATGTCGATGCCGACATCGAGGGTGAGCCCGAGACGGGTGTGGTGGAGATCGAAGACCGAAACCTGCTGGCACGCACCGCCGTCCGCCGAGCTTCGCTCACTGTCGTCGTCGGCAATCCCGGAGTCAAGGGACTGCACTCCCTCGTGCGCGTCGTGTCGGCTCTGCTCGACTTCGGTGTCGCCGCCGACACGATCGTTCCCGTCATCAATCGCGGACCACG
>JAHEJN010000145.1 GCA_024638845.1 Acidimicrobiales bacterium
CTTACGGATCGAACGGATTGGCAACCATCGACCCCAACGTACACGCCATGCCTTCCACCCTCCCGTTGTCCACGCCGATCGCCCGATCCCGAGCGATAACAAGCCAACGCCGGAGCCACGCATAGCGGCACATATTGTGCGGCTGGTTCGAACGTGTCCTGTTGGGAAGCCAACGCGACGCTAATACGTGCGTTATCGGGCCAGTGTCCCGCTCCAAACTCCGGTCGCGGGGCTCGTTTACCGACGAACACCTGATGATGGCTGGCGGCGGAGTCTTGGTTGGCTTAGCAACACCGGCACCAAGCCCAGGGTCTCCCATTCGAACCGGGACACCACGCCGGGACCCGAGCGGGGTCGTAGCGGCATTGTCGAGCGATGTCATGGAGCGGCCTCTTCGGCCCTTGGCGTCGAGGCGCTGACCCGGTCTGGCGTGCCGATCGCGCGAAGATGGTGCGATCAAAGCAACGTTGACGAGCACTCGGTCCGACTGAAGAGAGAGAGAGAGTTTCATCCATGGACATGCTGATGGGCGACAAGATCGCCGAAGCCAACCTGACCGACTGGCGTAAGCTGGCCCAAGGGCTACACGCCCGCTATGAGGTCAACGATTTCACCACCGGCGCACGGTTCATCGCCGCAGTGGGTGAGGCGGGCGACGAGGCCGGTCATTACCCGAGCGTCTCGATGGGCACCGGCTACGTCGATCTCAAGTTGATCACCAATGACGCGATCTATCGCGCCGAAGACGGCACCGAACATGTTGTCGAATGGCCCACCCAGCAAGATGTCGACCTCGCCCGCCGGATTACTGAGATTGCTGCCAACCACGGGCTCGCAGCCGACCCTGCTTCGGTCAGCCAGTTCGAACTCGGGCTCGACACCCCAAACGCCGCGGTCATTGCCCCGGTATGGGCCGCGCTCTTGACCGGGAACCCTTCCAGTGGCGATGAGGTCCGCGACGCCACGGGACGGGTTCCGAATTTGTGGTTCGGAAGTGCCGACGTAGACGAGGAGCCGCGTCAGCGGTTCCATGTCGAGGTCTACGTAGCGCCCGAGGTGGCTGAGCAACGGATTGCCGCCGTCGTCGCCGCGGGCGGGACTGTCGTCGATGACAGCGACGCGCCGTCGCTCACCGTGATCGCCGACCAGGACGGCAACACGGGCATTCTGTGCGTCGAGATGTTCGGGGTGAAGGAGGCTTGAACCGACCAGTGTCCCCAAGCATCGATTGGCAACGGCGACGCCGTCGACGTGGTCGTCGATCGGTGCGCGTCGTTCAGTCGGAAGAAGGTCGTCCGGAACGCCCGCTACGTTGGCGGCATGGAAGCGATCGGGCCGGATTGGCGGGTGGTCGATGGTGCGACGGCGTGGTTCGACACGCCGTCGCTGACCGAGGGAGCGGCGCTGGCCGGCCGGATCGTGGAGCTGTCGTCCGAGATCGTGGTCGACTTGCGCCCAACGGGCGTGCGGGTGCGCCTCGACTCAGGCGGGCACGCCGACGCGGTGTCGGCGGTGGCGCGGGATCTCGGTCTGGCCGCACACCCTGCCGTGTTGCAGCAGTTGAGCGTTGTGTTCGAGTCCGCGAACCCTCCTGAGGTGAGGCGGTTCTGGCAGCGCGTGCTCGACTACGAGCCTGGCCAGGGCGACGGTTTGGTGGATCCGTTGCGACGCGACGCAGCGATTCGGATCCGGCATTCGACAGGGCTGCGGCCGCTTCGAAACCGTATCCACATGGACGTAGTGCGGCCGGCTGCGACAGTCCAGGAGGTGAGCGTTGGTGAGGGATCCGGACCGTACGGGGTCTGTCACACCGATCCCGACGGCAACGAGGTCGACCTGGTTCCGGGCGAGGTGCTCGGCGAGAGCAGCAGGACGGCCGACTGGCAGGCGGTGTTCAGCGCGATGGTGTGCTACCGCACCACCTCGCCGACGCAGCAGCGTGACCTGGCCGCCGCAGCAGCAGCCTTGGCCGACGACACGGGCTTCCCGCTGCTGGTCGACCTGCGTCCCGGGCTCGTGGTCATCGACAGTGGGAAGGATCAGTGGGAAGCCGGCGCCCACGGCCTCGACCTCGACTACACCGAACTCGCCGGAGAGATCCAGGCCGTCGCCCGCGACGTCGGCGCCACCGTGGATCCGGGGTTAGCGCGCTTCGTTCAGGTCGTCGTTGACGCTGCCGATGTCGCCGAAGTCCGCGCCTTTTGGGTGGCCGCGCTCGGCTACATCCACGACCGGCGAGCCGGGGTCACCGACATCTACGATCCGCGTCGGCTGAACCCGGTGCTGGTGTTCCAAGAGCTCGACGCTTCGGCGACAGATCGCCGCCGGCAGCGCAACCGCATCCACTTCGAGCTCGCAGTGCCGCCGGACGTCGCACAGTCGCGTCTCGCCACGACCGTCGCAGCCGGTGGCCAGCTCCTCGCCGAATCGGAGAACCGCTGGCGGGTCGCCGACCCCGAAGGCAACGAACTGGTCATCGTCAGCGGGGCATGAGCTCGCACTCGTCTGAGCTCCACGCTCGTGGGCTTCTAGCGACGATTTCAGCGGCCAGTCTGACGTATCTCGACAGGAAGAGGCATCTCAAAGCTCTAGAAGCCTCCCTCCGCTCTGATGTAACGGAATGGGGCGAGGCGCATCGCGCACCTGGCGTCCGCTACCCGCACCGATCAGCGGATCCCGGACAAGAACACCCGCAGCCCGGAATAGCGCCGAACGGCACTTCCAGGATCGGCCGCAGGCGACACGCTGACACCCAGGTGTAATCCCCGCGTTTCAGACTGTCGGTTCCATTCGCCTGACTTTCGTATTACAATATTGCGATGTGGAGATCCACCGGTGAGCCCGCAAGCACGGTATCGACGATGCTGCCATCCTCCGCGCCCTCGACCATGCCATCACCATCATCGACCTCGATCCCGAAGCCGACCCACCCAAGGTTCTTGCCATCGGACCCGACCGAGCCGGCAATCTGCTGGAGGTCATCTGGCTCGAACTCGGCGACAACGTCGATCTGGTGATTCACGCCATGCCTCTCCGACCGACATTCCACGACTTGCTCCCACAGACCAGGGAGGACATGCCATGACCGAACCGAAGGCCCATCGCACCCGCAGCGGCCGCGTCCTCACCGACGAGGAGATCGACGCCCTCTCAGCCGAGGTCGCCGAGACCGACTACGACGTGGAAGCCCTCAAGACCCGCCGCCGGGGCCGGCCTCCGATGGGATCGGGTCCGGCCGACGTGGTGCCGGTCCGTATCGACCCCGAGCTGCGGGCGGCGATCGAGGCCCGCGCCGAAGCCGAGCACACCACCACAAGCGAGATCATCCGTGAGGCGATCCGGCGCTTCCTCGAGGTCGCCTGACAGGGGCAACCCCACCACTCCATCGCGCGTCCATCGCGCGTCCGGAGGCGTTCGCACCGATCCGCAGCAGTCGCGGCAAGGCTGTGACCTGGGGTTTTGGTTCGCACGGGTCCACTCCAGTCCATACCGGGAGCCTTCGGGACGCTGAGGTCGTGGGTTCAAATCCCACCGTCCCGACCAGAGAAACCCAGGTCAGGGCCGCCCTTCGGGGCGGCTTACCTGCTTGGTACCCGTTTCCATCGCTGGCGCATGGTGGCGGATCCCGGAGGCTGGTGGGTGCACCTATCGCTGTGGGTGATGGGCTGATCCGTGTGATTGATGTTGGTTTCAGGCGACACCGATGGATTTGCTGGTGGGGGCCGACGCGTCATTGGTGACGGTTGGGATGCTGAGCCAGAAGCAGGCTCCGCCGAGGCGTTCGGAGGTGTGGTGCCCTTCTGAAGGTGTTCGGGCCTTGCAGCGCAGTTGTGTTTCGGTGAGGCCACGACGGACTAGTCATTCCGTTGGTGGGATCCCTAGTCAAAACGCGTCAATCGCCAAGTAGTCCTCTAGAAACCGCTAGTCACGGGTCGATGGGGAGGGTGTACGCATCACGGCAAGGAGGCAAGTGTGCGAGGAATCGAATGGGGCGCACCAAGAAGGCTGACGGCGTTGATCGCCGCCATCCTCTTGCTGCTCACGCTCACACCGCTGTCTGCGACGGCCAAGCCCAAGAAGGCACGGCCCACCGAGACCGCCACCGTCGAGACCACCTCGTCTGAGTCCACCTCGACGCAAACGCTCGAATCGAGCACCCTCGATTCCGAGCTCGTGACCATCGACCGGACCGATGCGAGTTCGATCACCACCGGCTCTCTCTACGACGTGGGCGTGCGCGTCGGCCTCGTCGACAGCAGGGGACGACCGCAGGTCAGCGCCACTGGCAGCGGAGTGACCGTTGCGATGATCGACACGGGCGTGGTCGACGTGACCGGGCTGCGCAACAGCAACATCGCCATCGGTCCCGACTTCTCCTTCGAAGACGCCAACCCCGATCTCCGAGCCCGTGACACGAACGGCCACGGCACCCATCTGGCCGGCATCGTCGCAGGAACCGACGAGGCGTGGGCGGCGGGCGACCTCGAGCGCCGTCCCGATCGAGCACTCGGGATTGCGCCGGATGTCGAATTGCTCTCCGTCAAGGCCGGTGCGGCCAACGGAGCGGCGGATGTGACCCAAGTCATCGCAGCAGTGAACTGGGTGGTTGCCCAGCACACATCGGGAGCCCAGGACATCGACGTGCTCTTGCTGGCGTACAGCGCCGGCGGTGACCTCGCATACTCACAAGATCCGCTGGTGCTCGCCGTAGAGCGTGCGTGGCTCTCAGGCATCACCGTGGTCGTCGCCGCCGGCAACGAGGGACGGGATGCCTGGAACCTCTCGAGCCCAGCCCGAGCCCCGTTCGTCATCGCCGTGGGCGCCTCAGAGCTGACGAGTGAGTCCGAGTCCACATCGACGTTCACGAACACCGGGTTGATGCGCGCTGTCGATATCCATGCACCCGGCCGATCGATCATCAGCCTTCGCAACCCGGGATCGTTCTCCGATCAGTACAACCTCGAAGGTCGCGTCGGAGACGATCTCGTGCGGGCCTCCGGCACCAGCCAAGCGGCAGCCGTGGTGGCGGGTGGCGCAGCGCTTCTCCTGGAGCAGCGTCCCGATCTGACCCCTGATGAAGTCAAGGCCACGCTCATGGCCGGCGCCGACTCGGGGAAGCGAACGGTCGG
>JAHEJN010000054.1 GCA_024638845.1 Acidimicrobiales bacterium
GGGGTCTGCTCGATCACGTTGTTGCGCTCCACGTTCGGTCCACCTGGGACTCACCGACGGCGACCGAGCGCCGGCGCGCGTTGACGTCGCGGCGCGACGCCTTCGAGGCGGTCCGCTCCGAGCTCGCCTCGCTGGTCGTCCTGCTGCGGGCACGCGCCGAGGCCGATCGCCTCGAGGCGCGGACGCTCGTTCGCCGGGCCGAAGCCATCGAGGCCGCGGCTCGCCTCGAATCCATCGAGGCCCAGCAGCGCAGCGTCGACGAGCTGACCACTCCTGCGAGGCCGCGCTGACCGTGATGGTTCTGCGTCGCCGGCCACGGTCACCCCGACAGCCAGGGGGCCGACAGTGTCGGTGATTCGCATGGATCTCGACGCAACGGGGCAGCTCCTTGCCGCCGGCACCACCGCGGCCGACAGCTGTGATCGGCATCGCATCGGCCTCGGCATCGAGATGGGCCAGGCACGGGTCCTTCTCGGCCGCGTCGTCGCCCCCCGAGCGGGGTTGGTACTCCGACAGGCGGCCGTCGGCCTTCGGCGCGATGCCGACGAGCTGCGTTGGCGTCGCAACCACCTCCTCTCGCACGGCGTTGCCGAACCCGGTGCGTCATTCGTGATCGGCACCGTGCCCACGCGGCGGCCGCACCCCGTTGGCCCCTTCGGCGACGGACCGTTCAGCACGGCGCTCGCCGGCCTCGGCCCCTCGGCCCGAGAGCTCGCCGCCCTCGATCATCTGGCCACCGTCGACCTCCGCACCTTCCTCAAGTACCGCGTGGCCGCCCAGGCCGCCGGCTCACCGTTCGACTGGAGCGCCAGCGGCGCGTTCGTCTGGGAGGCGTGCAGCGGACCGGTCCCCGACGCGGCCGAGGACGCCTGCCTGCGGCACGACTTCATCTACCGCAACTGGCGACGCTTACGCGACGACTTCGCCATCGAACGCGACGCCGGCGCCGAGCTGAAGGACTTCGCCGACGCCCGTCTCGGCGACGAGGTCCACGCCGCGGTGATGCGGGACATGAACACCTGGTTCGGCTGGCAGAACGTCTTCACGTGGGGTCTTCCGGTGATCCCGATCCTGTGGGCCGAGTCGGTCGAGCCCGCGGTCGATCACCTGGGGGACGATGCCTGGAACGGGCGCTATGACCACGAGGAGATCATCGCCGCCGACTACTACGGCGGTGTCGAGCCGCCCGATGTCGCCATCGACCCGGCGGCGACCGAGGATCTCCGCACCTGGCTGTGTCCCCCGGAGCTGTGCTCGGTCGAGGGCTAGATTGCCGCGTCAGTACTACATTTCGTGCATTCCTGTTGACTTTGCCTACCGCTGATATACATTGAAAGGACCGAAACAGCACGAAAGTGCTCCAGGCGCTCTTGTCACCCACCATCCAGGGAGAAGGCTCATGTCCGATGTCTTGATCATGAACAAGGCCCACATGGACACGCTGATGCAGCGGTTCCGCCAGAAGTCCGAGCAGGTCGAACAGCTCCGCAACGAGATCACCCAGCTCCTGGCCGGCACCACATGGGACGGGGCCCGGGCTCGACGCTTCCGCAGCGAGTGGGAGGGCACCTTCGCCCCGAGCCTGGCCCGGCTCGAAGCAGCGTTGACCGAGAACGCCAACTTCCTGAATCAAGAGCGCACCAACGCCGTCTCGGCCATGGACTGAAACGCCACCCGGCCGCCACACCCGCGGCCCCCGACGCCGGCCCGCCCCTCCGGGCCGGCGTCGTCGCGTATCCGCCACCCATGTCGTCGACCATCGGGACCCCACATGCGCATCGTCGTCCGCAACCGATCGTCCCAGAACCTGCTCGTCACCGACGGGGTGCTCGACGACGCCACCACGCTGCACGATCTGCTCGCCCCGGTGAGCCATCTGCTCGACCACACGGGCTCGGACCTCCCCCATCGGGTGTTCGTCGACGACCACCTCGTATCGGTGGATCTGTCGGTGGCCGAGGCATCACTCGTCGACGGCTCGGTCGTGTCGAGCGAACCCGCCGATGAGCCGCTGCGGCCCCAGGCCACCCAGGTGAGCATCGACATCACCGGCGGGCTGAACGCCGGCCGTCGTCACGCCGTGCTGTCACGCCGGCTCGTGGTCGGCCGCTCTCCCGATGCCGACGTCGTCGTCTCGGCGACCACGGTCGACCGCCACCATCTCGCCATCGACCCCGCGCGCGACGGGCTGATGGTGACCGATCTCGCCACGGTGAACGGCACCATCGTCGACGGCGAGTGGCTGCTCGACGCCACCTGCCTCCGGGCCGGATCCATCATCGATGTCGGTGCCGCCCAGCTCACGGTCCGAGCACCCGACGACGATCGTCCCGACGAGTTGCTCACGCTCCGGGGTCGCACCTCGTGCGGCACGCTGCCGTTCAACCGTCCGCCTCGCCACCACGATCCGCTCGGCGAAACAACGATCACCATTCCCGCCGAGGCGTCTCCCGCCGGGCTCGGCTCGTTCTTCAGCTGGTCCGGGCTTCTCGCCCCGTTGGCGATGGGCGCGCTTATGGCCTGGCTCTACAACCCGTTGTGGGCGCTGTTCGCACTGCTCGGTCCGGTGATGATGGTCGGGGGCTGGCTCGAGAGCCGGCGCCGGAGCTCCAAGGCATCGCGTCGCAGCCGCGCCGCCGTCGAAGCGGCCCTCTCCCGCCTGGACCACGAGATCGGTGTCCGTCGCGGCGAAGAGCTACGGCGCCGACGCGACCGCCACCCCGACCTGGCCGAGCTGATCCGGCGAGTCGACCAACCCAGCACACGATTGTGGCAGCGGCGAATGCACCACCCCGACGTCATGGATCTGGTGGTGGGAACCGCCGACCTCGACTGGCCGCTCGAGCCGATCAGCGATGGGCGCCCCGAGCCCCGAGCGCTCCAGCTCCTCGATTCCTTGGCCCACCTCGTCAACGCGCCCATCGTCGCATCGCTGCGGCCCGGCGAGGTCATCGGTCTGGTCGGCGAACGCGCCGCAGCCCTGGCCGTGGCCCGTTCGCTCGTGCTGCAAGCGACGATCCACCACGGACCCGCCGATGTCGAGGTTGCCGTGCTGGCGGCCGACGGGCACGGCCACTCCTGGCGCTTCACCGAATGGCTTCCGCACTCGCGCAGCCGCGTCAGTCGAGGCCGAGACCGCGCCCTGACCGAGGGCGAGGCAGCCATCAGTGAGCTGGTCACCGGTCTGATCGCGGTGGCGTCGGCCGACCGCGACCGTGGGCCGATGCTGTTGTGTGTCATCGACGGCGACGGCCTCACCACCGCTCGCGCCGCTCCGGCGCGCGCTGTGCTCGGGGGCGCAGCCGGGCCGGCGGCAGGCATCGTCCTCGCGTCGTCGAGCGACCGACTACCCCACAGTTGCACGACCGTGATCGAGGTCACCGACAGTGACGGCCTCGGTCGCGTCGCCTCTCCGCAGACCGCCACGGTGCTCGAGAACGTGTTGTTGTCGGGAACCGACGAGGACACTGCCACCGGCGCCGCCCGGCGGCTCGCTCGCTTCGCCGATCCCGAGGTCGATCTCGCCGAGGCCGGCATTCCCGCCTCTGTCTCGTTGATGGATCTGCTGTCGATGCCCGTGGTCGACGCCGCGTCGATAATCGGGCACTGGGCCGACAGCGTCGACACGTCCGGGCTGTGCGCGCCGATCGGCGCCGATGGTATGGGGCCGCTCACGATCGACCTCGTGCGGGACGGGCCCCACGCACTGGTCGGCGGCACGACCGGCTCGGGCAAGAGCGAGCTGCTCCGGACCCTCGTGGCCGCGCTGGCGGCTCGCTACGACGCCGACCACCTCAACTTCGTCCTGATCGACTACAAGGGCGGCAGCGCCTTCGACACCTGCGCCTCGCTCCCGCACACGGTCGGATTGGTGACCGACCTCGACGAACACCTCGGGGCGCGGGCCCTCACCTGTCTCGAGGCCGAGCTCCACCATCGCGAGCAGGTCCTACGGGACGTCGGCGCCACCGATATCGACGAGTACCGACCGGCCGCTCGGCTCCGTGCGTCCACCGAGCCGCTCCCCCGTCTGGTGGTGGTGATCGACGAGTTCGCCACCATGGCCGCCGAGCTTCCCGACTTCCTCGACTCGCTGGTGGGCATCGCCCAACGCGGCCGCAGTCTCGGCGTCCACCTCATTCTGGCCACCCAGCGGCCATCAGGTGCGGTGAGTCCGAGCATCCGCACCAACACGAGCCTGCGCATCGCCCTGCGCGTGCTCGACGCAGCCGACTCCTCCGACGTGATCGACGCCATCGACGCCGCCTCGATCGGACGCGACCAGCCCGGGAGGGCCTACGTCCGGCTCGGACCCACCGAGGTGGTGCCATTCCAGTCGGCTCTGGTCACCGGGGTCTCCGAGCCTGGTGGCCACGGGCCGGTGCGACTGATCCTGCAGGGAGCGTCGGCCGGGACCACCGAGGTCGCCGGCGCCGTCTCGGCCGACGAGTCGCCCGATTCCGATCTGGACCGGCTCGTGGCCGCGATCCGCGCCGCCCACGAACGGCTCGGCCTCGGCCGGCCCCGGCGACCGTGGCCCGACGCGCTGCCCGCCGCGATCACGCTTGGCGATCTGCCCGAGCCCGAGCGTCCCGACCAGCCTCGGCGAACACCCATCGGCATCGCCGACGAACCCCGCCGTCAACGCCAGACCACGGCTCACTGGGACCTCGACGCCGGCAACATCGCGCTCGTCGGCATGACGGGCTCCGGTACGACCACCGCCCTGGCCACCATCGCCTGTTCCCTGGCCGACAACTGGTCGCCGAGTCGGCTCCACGTCTACGGCGTCGACCAGGGTGCGGGTGGTCTGCGGGAGCTCGCCGACCTCCCGCATGTGGGTTCCATCATCGACGGAACGGGCCGCAACCGTCAGTTGCGCCTGGTGAAGCGTCTCGACGGGGAGCGACGTCGCCGATCGGCACTGTCGACCGCAGCGCTCGCCCGAGAACCCCGACTCGTGGTGCTGGTCGACGGATTCGGCTCGTGGCGTGACGACCTCGAGTCGGGCCATCACACCGACGCCATGGACGTCTTCGTCCGGGTGTACGCCGACGGACCACCCCTCGGCATCCACTGTGCGATCACCGGCGATCATGTCGGCGCCATTCCCCGACAACTGACGGCGGTCACCAGTCAGCTTCTCCTGTTCCGCCTGGCCGACCCGGTCGACTACCTCACCGCCGGCCTGCGTATCGTCTCGACCGAGACGATGCCGGCCGGCCGCGCGTTCCGGGCCGACACCGGCCAGGAGGTGCAGGTGGCCCTGCCCCACGCCGTGGGCTTGCGACGCGCCGTCGGGAGCATCGGCGCCCATTACTCGAGCGACCACATGGTGGTCCCGACCATCGGTGAGCTGCCGACCGACATCACTGTGGAGGCGCTCGGTGCCCACCCGCGCCTCGACGGCGAAGCGGCGTGGATACCGGTCGGCATCGGCGACGAAGAGCTGGCCCCCGTCGGGTTCGAGTTGTATCCGGGCGAGCACGCCCTCGTGGCCGGTCGGGCGCGGACGGGCAAGTCGAGCGCCCTCTGCGCGATGGCGCGCTCACTGTCGGCGGCCGGCGCCTGCGTCGTGGCATTGGCCCCGGCGCGCTCGCCACTGTCGGCGGAACCCACGGTCGCGATGGCGACGACGGTCGTCGGCGAAGCGGTGGCGGCCGTGTCCCGCCGGGCTTCGCTCCCCACCGTGCTTCTCATCGACGACGCCGACACGTTCGACGATGTGAACGGCGCGCTCACGGCGCTCCTGTCCGGCCGGGGAGGCGACGGCGAGCCTGAGTTCCACGCAATCGTGGCCGGCCGCACCGACCGGCTGCTCGGCAGCTACGGACACTGGAGTGCCGCCGTCCGCGCCTCGCGAACCGGGGTGCTTCTGTGCCCCGAAATCCTCGACGGCGACCTGTTCAGCCTGCAACTCCCGGCGCGAACCGAGCTGACCGCGTTGCCCGGCCGAGGTTGGCTGGTCGCGGCGGGATCTCGGCAGATGTGCCAGGCCGCGCACCGATGACTGCGAGTTTCCCGGCCGCAGGACGGCCGAACCGGACTCACCCCTGCCTTCTTGGTGGGGCTCCTCCGCCTGCCTGGTCCTCGATTCATCACCGGAGGTGACTTCGCTCCTGCTGTCTCGCTGCGGCAGTCGTTGCTTCGGTGGTATATAGAGGTCAGGGAGATGGGCATGAGGAGCGTGGAGGAAGAGGAGCGTACGCTCCATGGCGACGTTTGGCCGAGGTCGAGCCGGAGGTCGATGCCGCGACAGGAGGCCATGGTTCGCGCGGTCCGGACGCGGCTCCCGTGGAGGGCCGCTGAAGCGGGCGGTGCGGTTTGACGAAGCGGATCGCCTTCCTGGCGCTCGTTGCGCTGTCGGTCGGTTCGGTGGTCGCGGCCAGCCCGTCGACTGCGCAAACCGCCAACAGCTTCGTCCTCTCGGCTGACGGAGTCAGTAGAGGTCCGGTCGGCTCGGTCCAGTTCCTCAGTCGGGCCGACGTTCCGTCCGCATTGCGTGGCCGGAGTTGCACCGCGCTGGCCACGGTCGGCCCGGGCTCCATCCACGCCAACAATGACCTGCTGCTCTCCTCCGCGGGGAACGTGATCGAGTTCTTCGACGTCGAATCCGGACCAGACCGCAAGACGACGCCTGGATCCGGAAAGATCGAGCTGGGCGCCGAGGCCGTCGTCCAGGTTCGCCTGGGGCCCGACGGCGTCTACTCGGGTCAAGGAGGCTCGATAACGCTCTCCTGCGACTCGCCGCCACCACCACCGCCCGGTCCGGTGGGAGTGACCTTGCAGGTCGAGGTCATAAACGACGACGGCGGCACCAGCCAGCCCGACGACTTCACCCTCACCGCCACCGGAACCATCGCCGGCAACCAGCTCTCGGGTCCCGGACCCGCCATCAGCGGCCAGCTCCAGCCCGACACCTTCACCCTCACCACCGCCACACCAACCGGCTACAGCCTCGGCACGTGGACATGCAGCGGCGACGGCACGACCAGCGGCAGCCAACTGGTCCTCGCCACCGGCACAGCCACCTGCACCATCACCGCCGACGACACCATCCCTCCGAGCCCACCGAGCCCACCGTCACCACCGTCACCACCGAGCCCACCGTCGCCACCGAGCCCACCGTCACCACCGTCACCACCGAGCCCACCGTCACCACCGAGCCCACCGTCACCACCGTCGCCACCGAGCCCACCGTCACCACCGGCCGGTCCGGTCGGAGTTGACCGTCCCCCACCATCGGTCACGATCGAGAGTGTCGATCCGACCTGCGCGGCGGGGTCACCCACCCTCAGCTTCCGCCTCGCGGTGAGCGACCTCGACTTCGGATTCACCGAGGTGCTCGCGGTCGTGCTCGATGTCGACCGCACGCCGCTCGGTCGACAGCGGCTGGACGCACCGATCGGCTCCTTGCCCTACCGAGACTGGGGGAGCGGGACTGAGGACGAACGAGCCGGAACCAATGGCGGTCAGCTCGTCGTCTTGGTGAACGGTCAGGAAGTCGATGCTGTTGGGTTCCCCGCGGTTCCCGAGTCGTGCAACGTCGGCGAGCAGCCGCTGCGGGTCTGGCCCGAGTGCGTCGACGGCATCCCCTACATCGGCTACGAGGTCCGCGGGAGCCGGGCCACCGACACGACGACGGTTCTCGTGAGAGACCTCGAGCTCACCGAACAGGAGCGACTGACCAACCAGCCGCTTCGCGGTCGCATGCAGTGGCCCGGCTCCTCGGTCGATCCGAGGGACTGGCCAGGATGGCAATCGACCGTGACCGGAGCGTGGCGGGAGGATTCGACCGACCTGCTCCTGCGCGATGGCGGCTCCCTCATCGTCGAGCTCGACGATTCCACGTCGCTGACCGTCGGCTACCCGGTGATTCCCACTGCGTGCAGCGATCCGTCTCCCGCCCCTCCATTGGTGTCGCTGAGACTGCGAAACGTCGTGGTGAACGACGATGGCGGCACCAGCCGACCTGCCGACTGGACGCTGACCGCCAACGGCGCAGAAGCCAACGACGTCGCCGGGTTCGGGCCATCGGTCAGGGGGCAGATCCGACGCGACACCTTCGTTCTCGACTCCAGCCCCATCCGAAGCGATCTTGGAGAGTACGCAGCCAGTGCATGGACGTGTTCAGCCGGCAGTCTCGACGGTGACGAGCTCACCCTGACCGCCGGACAGCAGGCCACCTGCACCGTGACCCAGGACGACGTCGAACCACCACCTGGACCCACCTCGACACCCGAACCCGACCCCACGAAACCCGGAGCGACCCCGGCGACGACACCCGAACCCGACGCCACGAAACCCGGAGCGACGCCGACGGCGGCACCCGATCCCAGCCCGACCGCGGCCTCGGATCCCGGTCGGCCTCGACAGGAGTTGTTCATCGTCCTGGATGACGCGGACGAGATCGGCCGGGCGCTGGTCGACGTGCCGTGTGGTGAAGCCTTCAGCTACCGGATCTCGCTCTTCAACGTCAGCGACCAGACGGTGGAGGTGGTGCTGTGGCTCGACTCCGAGCAAGAGCCGCCGAGCACCTCGAGCCAGATGCTGATCTTGCTCCACTTGCCACCGGAGCTCAGCATCGACGGGCCCGCTTACCAGTCCGTCGAGCTCGAGCCGGGCACGGAGACGAATGCCCCACTGGTTGTCCCGGTGCTCGTCACCGACGAAATCGGGGCTCCGAGGACAGTCGTGGCCCGATTGTCGATCCCCTCCGAGTCCACATCATTCGGACCCCTGGAGGTGAAGGGAGACCTGAAGGAACCGACCGTTCTCGCGGGCTGCGAGCCCCCGAAGTGATCGACGGGCGGGGGTCTCCGGCCGTCGCGCACCCGAAGTCGGGCGCTGACTGATGGCGGCTCTGGATGGTGTCTTCCTGTCGGCGGTCACCAGCGAGTTCGGCGGGGCGCGCGATCTCGTGGCGAGCGATCTCCGGGCGAACCGTTTCGAGGTCACCGTCCAGGAGGACTTCCGACAGGAAGGCGGCACGACGCTCGACAAGCTCGACGAGTACATCCATCACCGGTGTCGTGCGGTCGTGTGCATCGTCGGCGTACGCAGCGGCTCGGTCCCGCCTCCCGCGGCGACAGCTCCGTACCGCGACCTGCTCCCCGAAGGCATGGAGACCGCCTCCTACACGCAGTGGGAGGTCATCCTCGCGCTCCACCACCGTCGCAAGCTCTTCGTCTTCCACGCCACACCCGATTTCGTTCCCGATCAACCGGTGCCGTCCGACGAGGACCATCCCGAGCTCCAAGCCAGATTCGTTCACTGGCTGCTTCACGAGCTCGCCCGCGATCGGAACGACTTCTCCGACACGAAGGATCTGCAGATCGGGGTGCTCAGGAACGCGCTGCTCCCTGTCGTCGGCGCGATGCGCACCGCTTCGGTGACCGCGGCCGGTCTGGCGGTCAACGAAGCGGCTGGCCCACAGATCAGCGTCAAGGCCCTCGACGCTGCACACCGGCTTCCGGCCAACCGCCGAGCGCTGATCGGGCGCGATCGTGAGCTCGACGAGGTCGTGGAGCTGCTCGACGACCGACTCGAACGGCTGGTGATGCTCGTCGGTCCGGCCGGGGTCGGCAAGCAGGCGCTGCTCCAGGAGATGAGTGCCTCGGACAGACTGCCGTCGGGCCTTCGTCACGGCGCCGGTATCTCCCCCATCCTCACCGGTGAGGAGGATCTCGAGGATCTGCTCCAGGCGATCTGGGAGGAGTTCTACGAATCCGCCGATCCCAGCACCGTTGTGCCTCGGCAGCGGCGGAGGGATCTTCGCGAGATCGAAACACTGTTGTTCATCCCGAACATCGACGCCACCGCCGAACACCTGCCGCGCGTCCTCGAAGCCATGCCCAGCTCATTCTTGTGCGTCAGCGGGCAGGAAGAGGCGACACAAGCTCTCCCCGGTGAGGAAATCCCAATCGACGGACTCGGCCGGCCCGAGGGGATGATGTTGTTCGAGGAGCTCTACCGGAGTGCCGTCCCCGACGCTGTGCGCCACGAAATCGACCGACTCTGCGCCGACACCGGCGGCAACCCTGGATTGATCGAGCTGCTGGCGAAGGACGCCCGCAAGGCGGGCCGCCGCATGACCGACGGCGAGCAACGGACTCCGCTGGAAGTATGGCTTGCCGATCGGCAGCGGCGGGAAGCTGCGGATGGGGAGGCACCGCTGGGCGGGCCCGAGGGAATCCGAGTCATGGAGAAGGCGCGAGCCGTAGGCGCAATGACCCCCAGGGAGGTGCTCGCCGACCACCGCGACTTCAGTCGCTTCGTCGACGGGTACCGGGCCATCGACGGTTTCGTCGAGGGCGGTCACCTGGAGAAGGGCTCGCCGCGGTACCGGCTCAACCCTGTGCTCGACGACGTGGTGCCGCCCGGCCACACCGAAGCCGATGGCGACCAGGTCCTCGGTGAGGTGTTCGAGAGCACGGTGCGGTGGGCTCGTGGGGCCTCGCTCCCCGTGATCTACGAGAACCGTGCGTTCGTCTTGCGGATGATGATGTGGGCAGCGGTTTCTGCCGATGAGCTCGGCCCGCGGACCACTGCCGACACCCTCGGTCCGGCCCAACAACGGCAGCGCGACATGATCGAGCTGGGAAAGTTGGCCGAGCCCGCGCTGGCGCTCGGAGGCCGCCACGGCGCTTGGGAACAACTCTTGGTGGGGGTGGAGAATGCCGCTCGAGCCGATCTCGACGCGCGGTCCGATGCCGCCACGCATGGCGGCGACGCCGACGCGGAGGCACCCTCGGCGGTGCGGTCATCGCCAAATGCAGATGACCTCGGTTGGGCCCTCCATCAGCGCGGCTCACGCGCGTTGCTCCGAGACGAGCTGCGCACGGCGCGCTCGTTGTGCAACGAGTCGCTACGACACCGCGAAGACGAGCTCGGCCGGGAGCTGACCCGCAAGAACATGACGTTGATACCGCTCGCCGTTGTGCCCTTCGCCGTGCTGGTGCTGATGCCGCTGTTCTTGGCGTTGCTCGCGGTCCCCCATCTGTTTCCGTTCCGGGAGAAGACCGCGACGGTCGACGTCACGCCCGATCTGTGGGACTCGGACCGGGCCGGGCGCGAGACCTTCACCGTGCGCAACGTCGGCGACGGGACCGTCTGGATCGAACGCATCGACGTGGTTGGCGAAGGCACCGGCTTCAGGGTGGTCGACCCCGTCGCTCGAGCCCCGAGATGCGAGGTCGGCGCCGAGATCGAGCAAGGCGAAGAGTGCATCGTCACCGTCGAATCAGACGGACTGACCGAAACGGCCTTGCTGGAGATCGGAGTCGTCTCGAGATCTGGCGTGAGCGGCGGAGACCAGCGGATCGTGCTGGTCAGCACACCGGGATGATCCAGCACGTGAAACGAATCGAGGTGACGCCCTAGGCGAAGACTCGGTCGAGGACGAAGCGGTCGAGCAGCCACAGACCCGTCCATCCCGCGCTTGCGATGGCGAACGCCAACGTCGTGGCTCGCCAGTACCGCCAGACGAGACCGGTCACGGTGTAGCGGGTGAGGTGCACGAGGAAGAGGACCGTCACGACGAACCCCGCCACAGCCAGCGACAACTGTGTCCAACGAAACCAGTCGGGCCGGACCACGGCGGGGACACCGAACCGCGCAGCCGCTTCTCTGATCCACGAGATCGTGCCGACGACGACCACCACAGTGACGAGTCCGGCGATGAACCGTGCCAACCGATCCGACTCGATGTACAACTCAGGCTTCGCGCGATAGAGGTCGAGCCGTATCGGCCGCGGGCTCCGCTCACTCGCGCGGGGAGCAACGTTGCTCGGACTCATCGGACGATCCTTGCCGCGGATCCACGCCTCGACCGGCGCTCGATGGCAACGAAACCGACACCGGTCACGATCAGCACCGTCGCGACGGCAGCCAATCCAGAGGTTGCCGCACCGGTTGCGGGGAGCTCCGTCTCCGACGACGACGGCGTCGTCGGAGAGGACGGTGGCTGCGAATCAGTTCCGGTCGAGGACAGTCCACAGTCGAGCTCCACGTCGACGGCTCCGCCGAACACCTCGTCGGGCCCCATCACCAGCTCGATGGTGATCAGCTCGTCCACTTCGAGCAGGGTCGATCCGTCGGTGACCGCCCCCGCTTCCCGTTCGACGTCGAGCAGCATCGTCCGCTCGCCGTTCGAGCTGACTATCAGGTCATTGCCCGAATGCGGATCGCCGTCGATGCGATGCACCGATCGAACGGCGCATGTGCTCCCTGCGAGCTCGCTGGACGACACCGCTGCCATCTCGACCGTTTCGCCGTCGGAGATGCCCGACACGATCACCGTGTCGATCGGGATGGTCAGGTCGGCGGCGTGAGCCGGCGCGGCCCCCGCCAGCGCGACGATGCAGCACAGCGCGCCACCTGTGAGAAGGCGCAACAACGACATCTGCTCGCCCCTGTCCTCGGTCGACGTCGGTGTGAGTATTGCACATCGGCTCCGTCGCAACGCGGAGGGCATTTCGTCCCATCCGGCCGACTGCGAACGCGCGGCGGAGGTCATTCAGAGGTCGCGCTGCACCAGATCTGCGTAGGTCTCGCGCTGCACGACGAGGCGCGCGTTGCCGTTCGACACGAACACCACCGGCGGGCGGAGCACCTTGTTGTAGTTCGATCCCATCGAGTGGCCATAGGCGCCGGTCACCGGTGTGGCCAGGATGTCGCCGACCTCGATGTCGGTCGGAACGAGGCCGTCGATCACGAGCCGGTCGCCCGACTCGCAGTGCTTGCCCACCACGGTGACGGTGCAGTCGCGATCGGCGGTGGCCAGTCGGGGGAGAAACGTCTCGTAGCCCGAGCCGTAGAGCACCGGGCGGGGGTTGTCGCTCATGCCGCCGTCGACCGAGACGTAGGTGCGTACGCCGGGGATGTGCTTGATGGTGCCGACGGTGTAGAGCGTGACTGCCGCGGCTGCCGCAATCGACCGGCCCGGCTCCGCGCTGACGTGTGCCGTGGTGCCCGCTCGGGCACAGGCCGCTCGCACCGCACTCCCCCACTGGCTGATGGTCGGCGCCTCCTCGCCCTCGACATAGGCGACCCCGAGGCCACCGCCGACCGAGATCTCGGCGAAGTCGTAGCCGGCGGCAAACCCGGCGATGATACGGACCGATTCGTAGAACGACTCGATGCGGAACACCTGGCTGCCCACGTGGGCATGGATTCCCATCACCTCGACCGAAGGTGACTTCAGCGCGCGGTCGACGGCTGCGGTTGCGGTGCCGTTCGACACGGTGAAGCCGAACTTGGAGTCGTCCTGACCTGTGGCGATGAACTCGTGCGTGTGGGCGTCGACGCCGGGAGTGAGCCGCAACAGGACCTTCGGCGCGGAACCGAGCCGATCGTGGAGTACCTCGAGCCGATCGAGCTCGTCGAAGCTGTCGACGACGATGCGCCCCACGCCCACATCGAGGGCCATGGTCAGCTCGGACAGCGACTTGTTGTTGCCGTGCAGCACCAGGCGTTCGGGGGGTACGCCGGCCTCGAGGGCCACGAAAAGCTCGCCGCCGGTGGCAACATCGAGACACATTCCCTCCTCGTGCACGAGCCGAGCCATGGCCTTGCACAGGAATGCCTTGGTGGCATAGGCGACACCGTCGCCGAAAGCCTGCACCGACTCGCGGCACCGGGCGCGAAGGTGGTCTTCGTCGTACACGAACAGCGGCGTACCGAACTCCTCGGCGAGATCGACCAGGCGCAGGCCGCCGATCGTGGCCTGACCGTCGGCGTCGATCGCCGCACCGTCGGGCAGCAGATGTCGAGAGATCGGGGCCATCAGCGCATCTCTTCGGGGGCCGACACACCCAGCAGTCCGAGACCGATCGCCAGCCCGATGCGAGCCGCGTCGACCAGGGCGAGGCGTGCCGCAGTGAGCTCGGGTGGGATGCCGTCGCCGATCACGTAGCAGTCGTGGTGGAACCCGTGGAAGGCGGCGGCGAGCTGGCGAACCCACGTGGCCACCTTGTGCGGCGCCCGCTCACGGCAGGCGACCCCGAGCAGGTCGGGAAGCTCCGACAACGCCCGAAGCACCTCGAGCTCGCGTCGGTGGCCGAGGGGCGAGAGGTCGACGGTGGCGGCATCGGGCGATGCGAAGCCGGTCTCGGCCGCCTTCCTCTGGATCGACCGGGCTCGGGCGTGGGCCATCTGCACGTAGAAGACGGGGTTGTCCATGGTCTGGCTGGCGATGACCGCGAGATCGATGGTCTGTTGCGAGTCGATGCTCTGCAACAGGTAGGTGAACCGTGTGGCATCGGCGCCGACCTCGTCGATGATCTCGGCCAGCTCGATGAACTCACCGGACCGCTTGCCGATCTTCACCTCGGTGCCGCCCCGTTCGAGACGGACGAGCTGGGTCACCTGGATCTCGAGATCGTCGGGATCGTGGCCCAACGCCTGGATGGCCGCCTTCATGCGCGGGACGTAGCCGTGATGATCGGCGCCCCACACGTTGATGAGCAGATCCCACCCGCGGGCGAACTTGTCGCGGTGGTAGGCGATGTCGGGCAACAAGTAGGTGGGCTCGCCGTCGGACTTGACCAACACGCGGTCCTTGTCGTCGCCGAAGTCGGTGGCACGGAGCCACACGGCGTCGTCGGCATCGTCGACCACGCCGGCGGCCCGGAGATCGGCCAGGGTGGCCTCGATGGCGCCCGACGCCACCATGTCGCGCTCGGAGTGCCAGTACTCGAAGTGGATGTCGAGGCGCTCGAGGGTGGCTTCGATCTCCGTTCGGCACCGGGCGTAGGCCCACTCGAGCGAGTCGACATCGGGCGGCAGCTCCGTTGCCCACTCGTCGATGTACGCGCCCTGGTAGCCGCTCTCGGGCGTGGGCTCACCGGCGGCGGCGGCGGCAATCGAGTCGGCGAAGTGCTGCATCTGCATGCCACGGTCGTTCAGCAGGTACTCGCGCCCGACCTCGTGGCCACAACGCTCGAGGACCCGGGCCAGACTGTCGCCGTAGACGGCGCCACGAGCATGACCGGCGTGCAGCGGTCCGGTGGGATTGGCGCTCACGAACTCGACCAGCACCCTCTGGCCTCCGGCGATCTCGAGCCGGGCGTAGCCGTCGACTCCGTCGGCCTCGACCTGCCGCAGGACGTCGTACAGCCAGGTGTCGTAGAGCCGGAAGTTGACGAACCCCGGGCCGGCGATCTCCACGCCGGCCACGTGCGGGACGTCGGCTCCGGCGAGGTGGGCGACCAGTTCCCCGGCGAGCTCACGCGGGTTCCGGCCCGCGGCCTTGGCGCGGGCCAGCGCCACATTCGACGACCAGTCGCCGTGGTCGCGATTGGCCGGACGTTCGATGTCGATCCCCGACGGAGGCGGTTCGACGCCGACCGCCACCAGGGCGTCGGTGAGAGCGGAGACGAGCACGTCGCGGATCACAGGAGGCTCCGACACGGGAGAGGTCGACGAGAACTGAACAGCCGCCAAGCCTACGGCGGGGTCGGCGGGTCGGGGTGGCCTTTGGCCGACGTGCTACCGGCGGGTAGGTTGCCGGAATGGACCCGACCTATCCCCCCGAAGCCCAGGCCTACCGCGAGAAGATCCAGGCCTTCCTGGCCGAGCACCTTCCGGCGAACTGGAAGGGTGTCGGCGCCCTGCCGCTCGAAGACCGCCGCGCCTTCGGCCTGGAGTGGCGCGAGATCCTGCGCGACAACCAGCTGCTCGCCCTCAGCTGGCCCACCGAGTACGGCGGACCCGGGTTGTCGCCCCTGGAGATCGTGATCGTCGCCGAGGAGTTCACCCGGGCCGGGGTTCCGGCGGGTGGGGCCAACGACGCCTTCAGCATCCAGATGGTCGGTAACACGCTCATCCACTGGGGTACCGAGGAACAGAAGCAACGGTTCATTCCCCGGATCATCAGCGGCGCCGACGTGTGGTGCCAGGGCTACAGCGAGCCCAATGCCGGCTCCGACCTCGGCAACCTCGGCTGCAAGGCGGTGCTCGACGGCGATCAATGGGTGATCAACGGTCAGAAGATCTGGACGTCGGCCGGCCAGTGGGCGAACTGGATCTTCCTGTTGGCCCGGACCGATCCCGACGCGAGGAAGCACCGAGGCATCACGTTCATGCTCGTGCCGATGGACCAGCCCGGCGTGGAGGTCCGTCCCATCAAGATGATCAACGGCGACAGCGACTTCAACGAGGTGTTCTTCACCGATGCCGTGACCGCCAGGGAGAACGTGGTCGGTGAGGTCAACGGCGGCTGGGCCGTCGCGATGACCCTCCTCGGCTACGAGCGCGGCTGGACGGCGGCGACGGTGCCGATCACGTATCGCCTCGAGCTCGATCGGCTGATCGAGCTGGCTCGGCTCGTTGGTGTCGCCGACGACCCGATCGTGCGCCAGAGGCTGGCTTGGTGCCACACCATGGTCGAGGTCATGCGGTTCAACGGGCTGCGCACGCTCACGTCGTTCCTCGCCGGCAAGGCGCCCGGCCCCGAGGGGGGCCTGTCCAAGCTGTATCACTCCGAGTACCACCGCACGGTCACCGAGCTCGCGGTGTCGATCCTGGGGCCGAAGGCCCTCACGCCGCAGGGGAGCATGGCCACCTCGGTGTTCGGCCCCGACTCGCCCGGCGCTCCTGCCGACGACTCGCTGTCGTGGACCGACACGTTCATGGGTGCCCGCGCGGGCACGATCTACGCGGGCAGCTCCGAGATCCAGCGCAACATCATCGGTGAGATGGTGCTGGGCCTGCCCAAGGAGCCCCGCGCCGACAGCGGTGCCTGGAAGGACATCCCGAAGTAGGATCAGTGGTCCCCGCCCTCGTAGCTCAGGGGATAGAGCATCGGCCTCCGGAGCCGTGTGCGTGGGTTCGAATCCCGCCGAGGGCACCAGGCGAAAATCGGCCCTGACCAGCGCATGCGTGCAGGTCAGGGCCGGTGCGGTTTTCTCCTCGCTCCCGGTCATTACCCCCTGATTCTCGTCATCATTGGGAGGACTCTGGGAGGAGTGTGGGAGGAGGTGAATCAACGGGACTCGTGTGAAGGCCGCCAACCGAGCGCCCGGGCGTCGTCCTCGACGACGACGCCGATCAGCCGAGCGACGGTCAGTTTCTCCTCGACGGCTCGCTCTCGAAAGCGCAGCCAGGTCTCGTCGTCCACGAACAAACGGGCGAATCGACGCTCGGGTCGAGGCCGTGGTGCAGAGTCCGGTGCAGCCGGCCTGCTCTCGACCGACTCCTGCACCAACGACTCCAGCGAGCGATCGAACGACTGCACCACCAGCTTCCCGACCACGCCACCGAGCGCCTTGCGACTGCGCACGGCGTGAGCCTTGACCACCGTCCACGCTCCCGGGTCGACCTCGACCTGGGTCGGTCGGTTCGGCGAGCGCTTCTCCCCGGCGTACATCCCGCCCTCGGCTCGGCGGCGCTCGGTCTCGATCCGCTTGGCGTGAGGCCGAGTCATGCGCTCGATCCGCCGGGCGACGACCACACCAGCGCTCTCCTCGAGCAGGGCCCTCTCATAGGCATCCGCGAGGTCGACGACTCGCCGTCGCATGGCCGCTGCCTGATGGACCCAGGCCTGTACCTCCTCGGGTGTGTCACCCTGGGCGGACCGCCGAAAGAGCTCCTGGGCCGCCCGCCGCAATGTGGCGAGCCTCTCCTCTGCGCTCAGTGGGTCCCCGGAGCCATCCTCCTCGGAGCTCTGTGGGGGGTTTCCGGCATTGCCACCATTGCCAGCTGCGCAAGCAGCAAGTCTGTGCCAGTCATTGGGGTCGGGATCCGCATGGAGATGGTGCAGCGCTTGGTCGGTGGGGTCGGACAAGGGAGGCCTCCTGGTCATGGCGACGTGTTCGACGAGGGAAGGCGACCGGCCGAGGTTCAACGCGTCACGCCAAGGAAGGCCCTCCGTGGCGTTGCGGGCCTGCAACGCGATCCTGGTGCGGCGGCCACGACACGATCGCTTTAGGGCCGCCCGACCCTGCTCACACTCGCTCGGAGTGGGAGCAGCATCCGTCAGCGAAACCTGAAGTCTGACGAGCGGGGCCGCCCCTCGAGCGCTATCGGGCAGTCCGCCGCTCGCGTACGTGCCGATCTCGGGCGGTCTGTCGGGGCCCGGGGGACCGGAGATAGGGGCGGCCACAGCACGAGAGAACGCCGGCTATCGGGCGCTCTACGACCTTGTCCCCTACCGATGCAACGTGGTGTCAGCGCACGATCAGATCATGAGACGAGAACGAACGGTATCGATGCGGCTCTTGTTGGCTGGCGTGTTGGTGCTATCAGCGGTGGCCGGTGCCTGCTCGTCGGTTGGAGACCAGACGGTAGCGCCATCGCCGGCGACGGCCCGGCCGGACGCCGTTGTCGTTGACGGCTTTCCCTTGGGTTCATATGGGGCGGGGGGCGCCTCCGGCATGGTCGCTGCCGGAAGCTATGCGGAATTCCACGAGGACGGGAGTGGTCGGGTGCGGGGGCTGGTGGGCAACTCGAGTGCGACCCTGAGACTGCACGACTCCGGGTTCACCTATGTGATCGACGGCGATCACATCGAGGTGACAGCGACGACGGGCGACTGCGAGGCCGGCGCAACTGGCAGGTATCGCTGGTCGGCAGAGGCGTCGGCGCTGCGGCTCACCGATCCTGTGGATCTCTGCGTCGCCCGCTCGAACGCCCTGCACAGTGATTGGTATCCGTTGGGGAACAGTTCCGTCGTCGAGATCGACCCGGGTGGCGACCCGGTCACGATCGACAGTCCGATCGGTCCGATCGACTGGCAGGTCGTGCCGGGCCAGGCGTACGTCTTGGATCGGGGCACGAGCGACTTCGAGCGAACCCGTCCGCAGGTCGTGGCGATCGACGGGGGTTTCGTGGCGGTCGTCGATGAGCCCGACTTTGCCAACCGGGCGTTGGTCTTCTCGC
>JAHEJN010000010.1 GCA_024638845.1 Acidimicrobiales bacterium
AGGTCGTCGCCGAGGCAGCCGCCCGGTTCGGTGTCCGGTTCCGGGCCGAGCGGATCGAGCTGGTCGATGGTCCCAACCTCGAAGCTCGCGCCCGTGCGGCGCGGTACGCAGTGCTGCCGCCAGGGGTCCTCACGGGGCACACTGCCGACGATCAGGCCGAGACCGTGCTCGTGAACCTCCTGCGGGGTGCAGGTGTCGACGGGCTGGCGGGCATTCGCCCCGAACGCCGGCCCCTGCTCGGCCTGCGTCGAGCCGATACCGCCGATCTCTGTCGGGGACTCGAACTGGAACCGGTCGTCGACCCGATGAATCTCGACGGGCGGTTCACGCGTGTACGCGTTCGTCACGAGCTGCTGCCGTTGTTGAACGACATCGCAGGGTGCGACGTCGTTCCGGTGCTGACCCGCCAGTCGTCGCATCTTCGTGACGCAGCCGACCTCTTGTCCCTCCTGGCGTCGAACCTCGATCCCACCGACGCGAAGGCGCTGGCCGCGGCTCCGAGACCGCTGGCAGCCGTGTCGCTTCGCGAATGGCTACGAGCCGAGACCGCCACAGAACACCCCGTCGACGCCGACGCAATCGATCGGGTCCTGCGGGTGGCTCGCGGCGAGACGCGGGCCACCGAGATTGCCGGTGGCCATCGCGTCGCTCGTCGCCGGCAGCGACTGCGCGTCGAGCCCGCGGGCGGCGAGACAGAGAGCTAGGGTCGGCACCTGTGGTCGATGGGGTACCCGGTGACATCATCCTGAGCGAGGCCCAGATCCAGGCCCGCGTCGCCGAGCTCGGCGCCCAGATCGCCGCCGACTACCAGGGGCGCCGTCCGCTGCTGCTCGGCGTGCTCAAGGGCGCCTTCGTCTTCATGGCCGATCTCGCCCGGTCGATCGACCTGCCCGTCGAGGTCGACTTCATGGCAGTGTCGTCGTA
This sequence comes from Acidimicrobiales bacterium, assembly GCA_024638845.1. Taxonomy (GTDB): domain Bacteria; phylum Actinomycetota; class Acidimicrobiia; order Acidimicrobiales; family JAHEJN01; genus JAHEJN01. Next base: position 925 of record JAHEJN010000010.1, read on the forward strand.
CGGGAGCGCCACGAAGACCTCCGGCATCGTGCGCATCGTCAAGGACCTCGACATCGAACTGGAGAACCGCCACGTTCTCATCGTGGAGGACATCATCGACAGTGGGCTGACCCTCAACTACCTCCGCCGTACCCTCGCCGCGCGCAATCCGGCCAGCCTCGACGTGTGTGCGCTGTTGATCCGGTCGGGGCGCCAGGCTCCCGACGTCGACCTGAAGTACATCGGCTTCGAGATACCACCCGACTTCGTGGTCGGTTACGGGCTCGATGCGGGCGAGATCGGTCGCAACTTCCGTGATGTGCGGATCTGGATTCCCGATCCCGATCCCGAGCACTGACCCATTCGTGAGCCGTCCGGCTCAGTTCCGGGTCGCCGCGTCCGATCGGATCAAGGTGCCTCCGCCCTCTACGCTGGGAAACCGGTGAGAACTCGAACCCGAATCATTGCGGTCGCGGCCACGGTCGCGGCCATAGCGGCCGTCTTCTTCGCGTTTCGCATCGTCAACGACGAGGCGCGTGAGACGCTCACCCTCACCGAGCTGCAACAGGAGATCGCCGACGGCAACGTGGCGAGTGCGACCATCCGCGAGAACTCACGGATCGTCACGGGCGAGCTGACCGACGGCACCGAGTTCAAGAGCACCTTCATCCGCGAGTACGGCGACGAGCTCACCGTGGCGCTCACCGCCGATCCGACCATCGACGTCGAGGTCAACACCGAGCAGCGGCCGCTGTGGGAACAGATCCTCCTGAGCCTCATCCCCATCCTCGTCCTGATCGGTGCCTTCGTCATCCTTCTGCAGTTCGTGCAGGGTTCGGGCTCGAAGATGATGCAGTTCCGCAAGGCCGGCGCCCGCAGGATGAACAAGGACGACCCGAAGGTCACCTTTGCCGATGTGGCCGGCGCCGACGAAGCCGTCGAGGAGCTGCGTGAGATCAAGGACTTCTTGTCCGATCCGGCGCGGTTCAAGGCGATCGGCGCATCGATACCCAAGGGAGTCCTGCTCTATGGCCCTCCCGGTACCGGAAAGACGCTTCTGGCCCGTGCCGTGGCCGGCGAGGCCGGCGTGCCCTTCTTCAGCATCAGCGGGTCCGACTTCGTCGAGATGTTCGTGGGCGTGGGTGCCAGTCGGGTGCGAAGCCTGTTCAAGGAGGCCAAGGACGCCGCTCCGGCCATCATCTTCGTCGACGAGATCGACGCCGTGGGCCGCCACCGTGGCGCCGGCACCGGCGGTGGACACGACGAGCGTGAACAGACCCTGAACCAGATGCTCGTCGAGATGGACGGCTTCGACGTGAGCAGCGGCGTGATCATGATCGCGGCGACCAATCGCCCCGACATCCTCGATCCGGCCTTGTTGCGCCCGGGTCGCTTCGATCGCCAGATCGTGGTCGACAAGCCCGACCTGACCGGGCGCCGCAAGATCCTCGACGTCCATGCGAAGAGCAAGCCGCTCGGCCGCGAGGTCGACCTCGACGTCGTTGCCCGGCGTACCCCGGGCTTCACCGGCGCCGACCTGCAGAATCTGCTCAACGAGGCGGCCCTGTTGGCCGCCCGCGAACGTCGCCAGACCATCACCCCCGACGACATCGACCGGGCGACCGACCGGGTCATGGCGGGAGCCGAGCGGCGTAGCCGGCTGCTGAGCGACCGAGACAAGCTGATCATCGCCTATCACGAAGCCGGACACGCATTGATCGGGCACGTGCTGCCCCATACCGACCCGGTGCACAAGGTCACGATCATCCCCCGAGGACAGGCCCTCGGCTGGACGCTCGCCCTGCCCGAGAGCGAGTCGTACCTCCGCTCGAAGGCCGAGCTGGCCGACAACCTGGCCATGCTGCTCGGTGGCCGCACCGCCGAGGAGATCATCTTCGGCGATGTCACAACCGGCGCGGCCAACGACATCGAGCGTGCCACCGAGATCGCCAAGTCCATGGTCACCCAGTTCGGCATGAGCGAGAAGCTCGGTCTCCGCAAGTTCGGCACCAAACACGGCGAGGTGTTCCTCGGCAAGGAAGTCGCCCACGAGCCCGACTACAGCGACGCGGTCGCCCGCCAGATCGACGACGAGGTCCGCATCCTCATCGATTCGGCCCACGTCGAGGCCCACGAGCTGCTCACCACCCATCGGCGAACCCTCGACCGCCTCGCTCAGGCGCTCATCGACCAGGAAACCCTCGAGGCCGACGACCTCGAACTCATCTTCGCCGAGATCGTCGGGGTCGACCCGATGGAGGACCAGCTCGGTCACGACCTGCACGCAGCAGGCGTCCGTGCGGTCGAGTCCGACGACGCCGGGAATTCGTCGCCGGTTCCGCGTTTCGAGTAGACCTCCGCCCACCGTCGCGACCTACCATCGAAGGTTCCGCCGGTCGCCGAGGAAGGCCTCCCAGATGAGTGACGACCAGAAGAGCCCTGTCGATCACGCCCGCATCGAGGCCGCGGTGCGGGAGATCCTCGCGGCCATGGGCGAGAATCCCGATCGCGACGGCCTGCTCAGGACCCCCGCGCGGGTGGCACGGATGTACGCCGAGGTGTGCGGAGGGCTGCACGAGGATCCCTCGACGCACCTCGAAACGACCTTCGAGGCCAACCACGACGAGCTGGTCATCGTGCGTGACATCGCCTTCTACTCGCTCTGTGAGCACCACCTCCTGCCGTTCTTCGGCGTGGCCCACATCGGCTACATCCCCAACAAGGACGGGCGGGTCACCGGTCTGTCGAAGCTGGCCCGCCTCGTCGACGGATACTCCCGCCGGCCTCAGGTACAAGAGCGCCTCACCACCCAGATCGCCGATGCGATCGACGTCGCGCTCGCCCCCCGTGGCGCCATGGTGGTCATGGAGGCCGAGCATCTGTGCATGGGAATGCGGGGCGTGCGCAAGCCGAACTCGAAGACGTTCACCTCGACGGTGCGGGGCCTGCTGCGGTCCGACGAGAAGAGCCGGTCCGAGGCGCTGAGGATGATCGGCCACTGACGACCGTTCCCGCGGCCGATCGGGCAGAAAATAGCGGTTTTCGGCGACCCGAGCTGGCGCAGGCTTGTAGGGTCGGCGTCGAGATGACCGCTGAACCACGCCGCCACACCACGATCATGGGCGTGCTGAACGTGACCCCCGATTCGTTCAGCGACGGCGGAGCCCACCCCGACGCATCGTCGGCCGTGGAGGCCGGAGCTCAGATGTTCGCCGACGGTGCGACCATCGTCGACATCGGTGGTGAGTCGACCCGTCCCGGCGCCGAACCCGTAGCGGTCGGCGTCGAGCTCGATCGCGTGCTCGACGTGGTAGCGGCCCTGGCGACCCACGGGAGAGTGTCGATCGACACCAGGAAGCACGAGGTGGCCGTGCGGGCCGTCGAGGCCGGCGCCACCGTCATCAACGACGTCGGTGCCACGCTCGCCCCGCTGGCCGGAGAGCTCGGGGTCGGATACGTGGCCATGCACTCCGTCGGCACACCGGGCACGATGCAGCGCGACCCGCACTACGACGATGTCGTCGCCGACGTCCTCGGTCATGTCGTCCGCGTGGCCGAAGCTGCGCGCGCCGCTGGCGCCACCGAGGTCTGGATCGATCCCGGTCTCGGCTTCGGAAAGACCGTGGCCCACAACTACGCATTGCTCGCTCACATCGCCGATTTCGTCGCCACCGGATGGCCGGTCCTCGTCGGCGCCAGTCGCAAGTCCTTCATCGGGCGGGTTCTGGCCGAGTCCGACGGCGTGGCCGAGGTCGGGTTCGACGATCGGCTCGAGGGCTCGCTGGCCATCACCGCCTGGTCGGCCATGAACGATGTCGATCTCGTCCGGGTGCACGACGTGCCCGAGACCCTTCAGACGTTGCAGGTGATCGCAGCATGAACGACAAGCCGGCGCCGGTCACCGACACCCAGGGCAAGCCCATGCGGGGAAAGTGGGCCCAGGGCATCGTGCCCCGACACTTCCGGTGGGTGCTGACCGACCGCCTCGCCATCTGTGAGCGGCCCGGCGGCCACGGGCAGAGCCACCGGCGGGTCCGCCGACAGGAGGAGATCATCTGGCTCCGCCAGAACGGGTTCGACCGCGTGATCTCGCTCATCCCCTCGAGCCACAACCTCCACAACTACGACGAGCTGGGCATGCCGTTCCTGCACCGTCCGGTCGAGAAGCGGAGCTCCATGGGTTCCCGTCTGCCGCAGATCTACGACGAGATCGCGGCCATGCTCGAGGAGGGCCAGCGACTCGTCGTGCACTCCGACGCCGTCGACGACACCGTGCTGGGCTTCGTCGGTGGCTATCTGGTGTGGACCGGCCTGGTTCCCGGCGTGCCCGAGACGGTCACGGTGGTCGAGCGGATGCTCGAACGCCAGCTCGGCCCCGACGCCCGAGCCATGGTCGCCGCGGTGTACGAGGCTCGAAGTGGGTGACCTCATCGTACTGCGAGCTCATCGGGTATTGGCCTACATCGGCGCCCTGCCCGAAGAGCAAACGCGCCGCCAGCCCTTCGAGGTCGACCTCGACATCGAGGCCGACCTGTCGGTCGCCGGCGCGTCCGACGACCTCACCGAGACCATCGACTACGGCGCCGTGACCGCCGCGGTGGAGGGTGCGCTCACCGAGGGCCGGATCGTGCTGCTCGAACGGGCTGCCCAGGTCGTGGCCGACTGCGTCCTCGAGCACCCCCTGGCCTCGGCGGTCACCGTCGAGATCAGAAAGCTGCGCCCGCCGGTGCCCCACGACCTCGCCAGCAGCGGAGTCCGGATCCGCCGAAGCCGATGACCCGGGCCTTCCTCGCCCTCGGGTCGAACCTGGGTGATCGCGCCGCCCATCTCCGTACGGCGGTTGCGTCGATGCCCGACGTGGTTGCCCTGTCGCCCGTGTACGAGACCGACCCGGTCGGCGGGCCCGACCAGGCCGCCTACCTCAACCTCGTGGCCCAGCTCGACACCGAGCTCGATGCCCGGGGGCTGCTCGATGTGTGCCGGAAGCTCGAAACCGCGGCTCAGCGCGTGCGACGCGAGCGATGGGGGCCACGCACGCTCGATGTCGACGTTCTCTGGATCGACGGCGAGAAGGTCGACGAGCCCGACCTGATCGTCCCCCATCCGCGGATGTTCGAGCGGGCCTTCGTTCTCGTCCCGCTGCGCACTCTTGCGCCCGACATCGTGCCCGCCGACTGGTCGTCGGCCGACGAGGCCGGCGTTCACCTGGTCGGACCGCTGGAATGAGTGGGCGTCGGGTCACCGTGATCGGTGGCGGTCGAGCCGGCTCGGCCTTTGCCGGGGCGCTCATGCAGCGCGGTTGGACGATCATGGACGTGTTCGGCCGCCACGACGACATCGCCGCGGCGGGGGTCGACACCGACCTGGTGCTCATCGCGACCCCCGACGGCGTCGTGGCCGAGATCGCGCAGACGATCGAACCGAGCGGCGACACGGTCGTGGCCCACGTTGCGGGGGTGCTCGCCCTCGATGTCCTGGGGCCGCACCCGCGGGTGGCGTCGATCCATCCGCTCATGTCGATCCCGCACGGCCAGGCCGGCGTCGAGCGGCTTCTCTCCGGTGGTTGGTTCGCGGTGGCCGGAGACGCAATCGGGCGTCTTCTCGTCGACGACCTCGGCGGAACGCCCATCACGGTGAGCGACGATCATCGCATCCGCTATCACGCGCTCGCCAGCATCGCATCGAACCACCTGGTGGCCCTGCTCGGCCAGGTCGAGCGGCTCGCGGCCGGCATCGACGTGCCCTTCGAGGCCTATCTGGATCTCGCGGCCGGCTCCTTGACCGCCGTCGAGGCCTCGGGACCCGCCGAGGCGCTCACCGGACCGGCGTCACGTGATGACCGCGCCACCCTTGCCGCCCATCTCGCGTCGCTTCCGGTCGCCGACCGGGTCGCCTACGTCGCGCTCATGCGCGAAGCCCGGCGGCTGGCGGCGGTGCCGACGCCCGACGTCCCGGCATCGTGAACGTCCTCCACGATCTCGGCGAGGCCCGCCGATGGCTCGACGAGGAGCGCCGCCGTGGCCATCGCTTGGGTTTCGTGCCCACCATGGGCTCCCTGCACGACGGCCATCGGTCGCTCTTGCGTCGAGCAGCCGCGACCAGCGACGTGTCGGTGGCGTCGATCTTCGTGAATCCGCTCCAGTTCGGCCCCGATGAAGATCTCGACTCGTACCCCCGATCGCTCGAGACCGACCTCGCCATGGCACGCGACGAACGGATCGACGGGGTGATCGTTCCCTCGACCGAGGCGATGTACCCGGAGCCGATGAAGACGCTGGTGCGGGTCGAGCAGCTGTCGACGGGCCTGGAGAGCCTCAGCCGCCCCACCCACTTCGACGGGGTCACCACCGTCGTGGCCAAGCTCTTCAATCTCGTCGGCCCGTGCTCGGCCTTCTTCGGGGAGAAGGACTATCAACAGCTCGCCCAGATCCGGCGCATGGTCAGCGATCTGTCGTTTCCCGTAGAGGTGATCGGGTGCCCCACCGTACGCGAACCCGACGGGTTGGCCCTGTCGAGCCGGAACGCGTATCTCGACGGGCCGCAGCGGGCGGCCGCGACGGTGTTGTCGCGGGCGCTGACCGCCGGAATCGAGATGATCGCCGGCGGCGAGTCGTCGCCGGCCGCCGTCGAGCAGGTCATGGCGGCGACGGTGCGCCACGAGCCCTTGGCCGAGCTCGACTATGCGGCGGTCCGCGACCCCGCGACCCTTGACGAGCTCGACACGATCGCCGACCGAGTGCGACTGCTGATTGCCGCCCGCATCGACACCACCCGGCTCATCGACAACGCCGACGGCCGGCATTCCCTCGGCGAGTACTCTGACGAGACATGAGCACGACGCCGCCGACCACCGCCGAGTGGTACGCCCACCCGTGGAGCCAGGGCTGATCCCATGCGCCCCGAACTGCTCGAGCCGCCCTCGGGCGATGTGCGTGACGCCGTGGAGCGGGCCCTTCGCGAGGACCTCACGCCCCTCGGCGATCTCACTGCGGCCCTGTTGCCGGCCGGTGCCACGGCCACCGCGCGGTTCGTCAGCCGCGCCAACGGTCGCCTCGCGGGCGTGGCCTGCGCCACGGAGACCTTCGCCCAGGTCGATCCGGCCGTCGAAGTCAGCTGGTTCTGCGCCGACGGCGCAGTGCTCGAACCCGGAACCGTGATCGGTGAGGTCTCGGGCGCGCTGGCCTCGGTACTGGTGGCCGAACGAACGGCGCTCAACTTCCTCGGCCATCTGTCGGGGATCGCCAGCCGGGTGGCGCAGTTCGTCGAACGGGCAGCCGGCGGCGCCCGGATCTGGGACACTCGCAAGACCACGCCGGGACTGCGCAGTCTCGAGAAGGCCGCCGTCCGGGCCGGTGGCGGTCACAACCATCGGGGCAACCTCTCGGACTGGATCATGCTGAAGGACAACCACCTCACCGGAATGTCGATCGCCGAAGCCGTCGCAGCCGCGCGTGATCGGTGGCCCGCCCGCACCGTGCAGGTCGAGTGCGATCACTCCGAGCAGCTGGTCGAGGCCATCGACTGTGGCGCCGATCTCGTCCTGCTCGACAACATGACCCCCGACGAGATCCGACACTGCGTGGCGGTGGCCGCCGCCGCCGAGGCGGCCGGCAAGGGTCGGCCGCTGCTCGAGGCGTCCGGGGGGATAACCATCGACACGGTCGCCGAATTCGCCGCCACTGGCGTCGACCTGCTGTCGAGCGGCGCCCTCACCAACTCGGCACCGGTGCTCGACATCGGCCTCGACATCGGCGCCTGAGGCTCCCATGCTCCTCGCGATCGACATCGGCAACACCAACATCGTGGTCGGCTTGTACGAACGCGATGCCTCCACCGATGCTGCCGGCACCGGCCTGATCGACAACTGGCGCTTCACCACCGTGCACGATCGCACGCCCGACGAGCACGCGATCACGTTCCAGGCGGTCTTCGATCAGGTCGATCTCGACTGGACCGACATCACGGGCGTGGCCGTCTCGTCGGGCGTGCCGCGGGTGACCACGTCGGTGCGGGGGATGATCGACCGCTACCTCGACATCGATCCGGTGGTGCTCGGTGCCGGCGTCAAGACCGGTATGTCGGTCCTCTACGACAACCCACGCGAGGTCGGCCCCGATCGCATCGCCAATGCCGTCGGTGCCTTCGACCTGTTCGCCGGTCCGACGATCGTGGTCGACTTCGGCACGGGTACGACGCTCGACGCCATCTCGGCGGCGGGTGAGTACCTCGGTGGTGCCATCGCGCCCGGTGTCGAGATCAGCCTCGACGCGCTGTTCGATCGGGCGGCCGGACTCCGAGCCGTCGAGATGGTCCCGCCCCGCCACGCGGTGGGCAAGACCACCGCCGAGTCGCTGCAGGCCGGTACGTTGTACGGCTTCGCTGCTCAGGTCGACGGCCTCGTGCGGCGCTTCGAGGCCGAGATGGGTACCTGCACCATCGTCGCCACCGGCGGCCTGGCCCCGCTGATCTCCCCGCACACCGAGGTGATCGAGCATGTCGAGCCCTGGCTCACCCTGCACGGTCTCCGCGTCATCCATGGAAAGAACCAGTGACAGCCAACCAGCCGTACCGCTACGACGTCGACACCACGGCGGCCGAGGTCCAGGCGGGCCACGGAAGCATCGACGACGGCGCCGAGACCGGTGTGACCGTGTCGATCGCCGGCCGCCTCATGCTGCGACGGACCCAGGGCAAGCTGGCCTTCGGCACCCTCGACGACGGCAGCGCCCGGATCCAGCTTTTCGCCATGGCGAAGTCGACGCCCGACTTCGAAGGATTCTGCAGCTTGTCGATCGGCGACTGGATCGGTGTGGCCGGCGAGGTCATGAAGACCCGTCGAGGTGAGCTGTCGGTACGGGTCGACTCGTGGACGCTCCTGGCGTCGACCGAGCGCTCGTTCCCCGACAAGTTCCACGGCATCACCGAGCAGGACACCAGATTCCGTCAGCGCTATCTCGATCTCTGGGTCACCGAGGGCGCCCGCGACACCTTCGTGCTGCGCTCGCGGCTGATGTCGCTCACCCGCCGCTTCCTCGAGGACGAAAAGTTCCTCGAGGTCGAGACTCCGGTGTTCCACCCCATACCCGGCGGAGCGCTCGCCCGGCCGTTCACGACCCACCACAATGCACTCGACCAGGAGATGTTCCTCCGGGTCGCCCCCGAGCTGTACCTGAAACGACTCGTCGTAGGCGGCTTCCCCCGGGTCTTCGAGATCGCACGGGTGTTTCGCAACGAGGGCCTGTCGACCCGCCACAACCCCGAGTTCACGATGCTCGAGTGGTATCAGGCCTACGCCGACTGGAACGACACCATGGCGTTGGCCGAGCGACTCATCGAGCACCTCGCCGTCGAGCTCACCGGTTCTGCGGTGGTCACCTACGCCGGCCGCGAGGTCGATCTCACCACCCCGTGGCCCCGGGCCGCCCTCGACGAGCTCATCGCCGAACACGCTGGCGTCGAGGTCGGCCTCGAGCAGCCGATCGACGAGCTACGCGCCATCGCCGACCGGCTCGACGTGCACGTCGAGCCGCACCACGGCCCCGGCAAGCTGATCCTCGAGATCTACGAGAAGACCGTCGAGCCGAACCTGTGGGGTCCGGTCTTCGTCACCGACTACCCCAGAGAGGTCTCGCCGTTGTCCCGCGGCCATCGCGATCATCCCGGATTCACCGAGCGCTTCGAGGCCATCGTGGCCGGACGCGAGCTGCTCAACGGCTTCTCGGAGCTGACCGATCCGGTCGAGCAGCGACAGCGATTCGACGAACAGGTGAGCCAGCGCGACGCCGGCGACGACGAGGCCATGGTGGTCGACGAGGACTACCTCCGGGCCCTCGACTACGGTCTGCCGCCGACCGGCGGCATCGGCATCGGCATCGACCGACTCGTGATGCTGCTGGCCGACGTCACGACCATCCGCGACGTGATCCTCTTCCCGACGCTTCGTCCTGAGGTCGCCCCTGCCACGGTTGCAGTGACAGCGACACCTGGCGAGGTCACTGTGACGGCCGAGAAGGCCGCCGAGCCCGAAGGAGGCGAGGCCTGATGCGAGTATTCATCACCGGAATGGGGGGCGAGATCGGCACCAGGGTCGCCCGGCTGATCGAGGCCGACGCTCGGGTGACCGCCGTGGCCGGAGTCGATCTCGAGCCGCCGCGGCGCATGCTTCGCCGAGCCGACTTCCACTTCCTCGACCCCACCGATGCCGCCGCACTGGCCGCCGCCGTCGCCGAGGTGAGACCCAACGTCGTCGTGCACCTCGGCATCTACGAGCCACATTCGCGGAGCACCCCTCAGCAGGCCGAGCAACGAACGCTCGCCGGAACCGAGGTCCTGCTCGGCGTACTGCGCAAGCAGGGTGGCGTCGAGCATCTCGTCGTACGGTCCGGAATCGAGATCTACGGCCGGGGTCCCGAGGCCGACGAATTGCCCGACGAGGCATCACCCGTGGACCCCACGACCCACTTCGGTCGCATACTGGCCGGGGTCGAGGCCATGGTGTCGGACGCCGCGGCCGAGTTCGACGCGACGGCGCTGCGCCTACGATGCGCTCCCATCTCCGGCGCGCACATGCCGTCGCCCATCGCCCGGTACCTGCGCATGCCGCTGGTCCCGGTGCCGCTTCCACCCGGCAAGCCCTTCTCGTTGATCCATGTCGACGACGTGGCCCGGGGTATGGCCGAGGGTGCGCTCCGCGGCATCGACGACACCCTGAACCTGGTCGGTGAAGGTTCCATCAACGTCTACCAGGCCCTCCGGGTCGGCGGTCGGCTACCCCTTCCGGTGCTCGGTCCCGTCCTGCGGCTGACCCGTGTGATCACCGAGCTGGCCGGTTCGCCGTTGCCCGATCACACCCTCGAGCTGTTGACACGTGGCCGCATGGCGGTCACCCGTCGCGGCGTCGACGTGTTGGGCTTCGAACCTGTCTTCCGCACCCCCGACGTGGTCGATGATCTCTACGACTGGAGCGCCGAGACCTACCTCGGCCCCGCGGCCTGAACCGGCGGGCCGCTGGATCGACGAGATCGTCTCCCATGGGCTGATCCACCCGTGGTTCCGAGATCGGTGGTCGCAGCGAGTACCGTGGAGTCGTCATGGCACGGGTGGTAACGGCAGACGGAACTCGAATCTCCTACGACGTCTTCGGTGATCCCGAGGGCGAGCCACTGCTGCTCGTGATGGGTCTCGGCGTCGATCGGTGGGGCTGGATCCGCCAGCGCAGCGCCTTCGGCCGGCGGTATCGGTGCATCTCGCCCGACAATCGTGGCACCGGCTTGTCGGACAAACCGCGCGGTTCCTATGACCTCGAGGTCATGGCCGCCGACATGATCGCCGTGCTCGACGCCGAAGGCATCGATCGGGCCCACGTGATCGGCGGGTCGATGGGCGGCGCCGTCTCGCAGATCCTTGCCCTTCGCTACCCCGAAAGAGTGCGGACCCTCGTGCTGGCGTGCACCACATGCCGGGTCTCGCCATGGCGCCGCAAGCTCCTCGGCGAATGGATCGATCTCCTCGACGAGCGAGGCCGCATCCGATTCGGGCGCGAGAACATCCGCTGGGTGCTCGGTGCCCGCCATCTGAAGCGACTGCTCCCGCTGGCGCCCTTCGTGGCTCCGCTGGCCGTACGGGCACCCGCCCACGGCATCCGTGGCCAGATCGAAGCCATTCTGGCCGTCAGTCCGATAGTGGTCGACAACCTCGAGCACATCCGCGCGCCGACCTTCGTCATCACCGGCAGCCAGGACGTGCTGACCCCGGTGGCCGATGCCGAGGAGCTGGCTGAACGCATCCCCGATTCCGAGCTCAGGGTGATCATGGGTGCTGCGCACGGCTTCATGGTCGCCAATGCCGGCATCTTCAACCGTCACGTCCTCGAGTTCCACGACCGGGTCTCGGTCCGGGTCTGAACCACGAGCGGGCGATTCAGCCCGGTTCGGTGACTGATCGGGCCCGAGCGATGAGATGGTCGGCCGCGGCCTTCAACGCTCGTGTGGCGTCGGTGGGCGGCAGAGCGGTGAGCGGAGCCGCCGCCTTGTCGGCCCATGCCTGGGCTCGACTTCTCGCCATGTCGACCCCGTCGCCGGATCGGACGATGGTGATCGCCCGCTGGTGGCCCGGGTGGTCGAGAGGAGTGGAGAGCAGCTCGCGCAACTCGTGGCCGTCGGCGCCGTCGAGGGCCACGATCACCGGCAACGTGAACACGCCCTCGAGCAGATCGTTGCCGGCCGGCTTACCCAGCTGCTCCTCGGTTGCGGTGAGGTCGAGGATGTCGTCGACGATCTGGAACGCGAAACCGTAGGCTTCGCCGAAGTCGGTGACGGCGTCGACGTGGTCGCGGGGCAAACCACCGGTCAGCCCGCCGATCCGGCACGCAGTGGCCAACAGCGAGGCGGTCTTGCCCGCGATCGAGGCCTCGTAGTCCTCGGCGGTCCTGCCGGTGTCGCCGGTGGCCTCCAGCTCGCGGATCTGGCCGTCGCACAGCCGGGCGATGGTGGAGGCCAGCAGTCCCGCCACCTCGGTGCCGAGGGACGCCGCGATCTCCGATGCACGCGCCAGGAGGAAGTCGCCGGCCAGGATTGCCCGGTGATTCCCCCACGCGACGTTCACCGACGGCACGCCCCGTCGGATCTCGGCGTCGTCCATGACATCGTCGTGGTAGAGCGATCCGATGTGCACCAGCTCGACGGCTGCGGCACCGGCGATGACCTCGTCGGGTACGGGTCGCGCCGGATCGAACGGGGTGGCCGCCGACGCGATCGCGAACCCGGGTCGTACCCGCTTGCCGCCGGCGTTCACGAGATGGGCGGCGATGTCACCGAGGAGCGCCAGATCGGCCACGACGGATTCCTCGAGTGCGATCTCGACGCGACCCAGATCGTCGATCATGGTGGGCAGGACTCGAAGGGGGTTGTCGTCGGCCACGGTTTCGAGGATAGAGCGCTCTCGATCCGGGTCGGAAACCTGTTGGTCCTCCAATTCGGCGATGACCCGCCGATGGGAACATCAGAGCCCGTGGCAGGGTTGCACCGGGCCTGGTGTTTCTCGGACAGCGCGATCCTTCGGGGCGGCGTCGCCCTCGATACACTGCCTGCACTGCCAACCGCGCGGAGGTCGCCGGTGTTCGAACGCTTCACAGACCGAGCTCGTCGGGTCGTCGTCCTGGCCCAGGAAGAAGCACGGCTGCTCAACCACAACTACATCGGTACCGAGCACATCCTGCTCGGGCTGATCCACGAAGGTGAAGGCGTCGCCGCCAAGGCCCTCGAGTCGCTCGGCATCTCGCTCGAGGCCGTGCGCGACCAGGTCGAGGAGATCATCGGCCAGGGCGGGTCCTCACCCAGCGGCCACATCCCGTTCACGCCGCGGGCCAAGAAGGTGCTCGAGCTGTCGCTGCGCGAGGCGCTCCAGCTCGGCCACAACTACATCGGCACCGAGCACATCCTGCTCGGTCTCATACGCGAGGGCGAGGGTGTTGCGGCCCAGGTGCTCGTCAAGCTCGGCGCGGATCTCAGTCGGGTCCGCCAACAGGTCATCCAGCTGCTCTCGGGTTACTCGGGCCCCGGTGGCCAGGGCGGCAGCGAGAAGGCGGGCGCCCCCACCGGGAGCGGCTCGGGCGCCGGTGAGCAGTCGGGCTCGCTCGTGCTCGATCAGTTCGGTCGCAACCTCACCCAGCTCGCTCGCGAGAAGGCACTCGACCCCGTGATCGGACGCTCTCGCGAGACCGAACGCGTCATGCAGGTCCTCAGCCGGCGCACCAAGAACAACCCGGTGCTCATCGGCGAGCCCGGTGTCGGCAAGACCGCCATCATCGAGGGCCTCGCCCAGAAGATCGCCACCAACGACGTGCCCGAGACCCTCACCGACAAGCAGCTCTACACCCTCGACCTCGGTGCGCTGGTGGCCGGTTCCCGCTATCGCGGCGACTTCGAGGAGCGGCTCAAGAAGGTGCTCAAGGAGATCAAGACCCGCGGCGACATCATCCTGTTCATCGACGAGCTCCACACCCTCGTGGGTGCCGGTGCCGCCGAGGGCGCCATCGACGCGGCCAGCATCCTGAAGCCCATGCTCGCTCGCGGTGAGCTCCAGACCATCGGCGCGACCACCCTCGACGAGTACCGCAAGCACCTCGAGAAGGACGCCGCGCTCGAGCGCCGCTTCCAGCCCATCAAGGTCGAGGAGCCGTCGGTGGCCCACACCATCGAGATCCTCAAGGGCCTGCGCGACCGCTACGAGACCCATCATCGGGTCACCATCACCGATCAGGCCCTGGTGGCCGCCGGCAACCTGGCCGACCGCTACATCTCCGATCGCCAGCTGCCGGACAAGGCCATCGACCTCATCGACGAGGCCGGCTCTCGCCTGCGCATCAAGCGTATGGAGACCCCCTCGGACTACAAGGATCTCGAGAACGAGATCTCGACGGTCTCGAAGCAGAAGAAGGCCGCAGTCGAAGCCCAGAACTTCGAGGATGCCGGCCAACTGCGTGACCGCGAGAAGGAGCTCCTTGCCCAGAAGGAGGCCAAGGAGGCCGAGATCAAGGCCTCGGGTGTCGATCTGTTCGACGAGGTCGACGAAGAGGCCATTGCCGAGGTGTTGTCGTTGTGGACCGGCATTCCCGTCTACAAGCTCACCGAGGAGGAGACGGCCAAGCTCCTGCGCATGGAAGACGAGCTCCACCAGCGGGTCATCGGCCAGGAAGACGCCATCAAGGCCGTCAGTCAGGCCATCCGCCGGACCCGCGCCGGTCTGAAGGACCCGAAGCGTCCATCGGGCAGCTTCATCTTCCTCGGGCCCTCCGGTGTCGGCAAGACCGAGCTGGCCAAGACGCTCGCAGAGTTCTTGTTCGGCGACGAGCAGTCGCTCATCAGCCTCGACATGTCCGAGTACATGGAGAAGCACACCGTCAGCCGTCTGGTCGGTTCGCCGCCCGGATACGTCGGGTACGACGAGGGTGGCCAGCTCACCGAAGCCGTCCGTCGCAAGCCGTTCTCGGTGGTGCTGTTCGACGAGGTCGAAAAGGCGCACCCCGATGTGTTCAACACGCTGTTGCAGATCCTCGAAGAGGGCCGTCTGACCGACAGCCAGGGCCGCTCGGTCGACTTCCGCAACACCGTGTTGATCATGACTTCGAACCTCGGCACCCGCGACCTGCGCAAGGCCAACCTCGGGTTCACGAAGGGCGACGAGGCCGTGAGCTACGAGCGGATGAAGGACAAGGTGAACGAGGCGCTCAAGGATCATTTCCGTCCCGAGTTCCTCAACCGCATCGACGACGTCATCGTGTTCCACGAGCTCACCAAGGCCGAGGTCACCACCATCGTCGACCTCATGATCGCCAGGGTGAGCGGCCAGCTCGAGGCCCAGGGCATGGGGCTCGAGCTCACCCACGAGGCCAAGCTGCACCTGGCCCACAGAGGTTATGATCCCACGCTCGGTGCTCGGCCGTTGCGTCGTGCCATCCAGCGTCTGCTCGAAGATCCGCTCTCCGAGCGGCTGTTGTGGAAGGAGTTCCGCGCCGGCGAGAACATCATCGTCGACACCGAACCCGACCCCGACAAGCCCGGTGAGCAGCGCCTGAAGTTCGTCGGCGTCGAGGGTTTCGAGCCACCATCGGTCGAAGAGGTCCTCGCCGCCGACTGAGGCGGTGGGTCATTAGGCTGTCGTCGATGAATCTCGCGACGATTCTCGATGGCCACTCCGACGAGGCACTTGCCCTCGTCCACCATCAGCGTCGGTACTCCTACGGCGAATTGCGCGCCATCGTCGGCCGGGCCCGAGGCGCGTTGGTCGGTCTGGGCCTCCAGCCCGGTGACCGACTCGGTCTCGTGTCGGGGGCCACGCCGCGGTTCGTCATCTCCTACCTGGCCGCCCTCGGGGCCGGACTGGTGGTGGTACCCCTCAACCCCCGCAGCCCTGCCGCCGAGCTCACCCGCGAACTGGCCGATGTGACCCCCCGGGCGGTGGTGGTGGGGCCCATGGGCGCCGGTGTCGTCGCGCAGATCCCGCCCGACCAGCGTTCGTCGGTCGAGTTCCTGATCGTTCCCGAGGGCACCGACATCGCCGGCGGTATCTGTCTCGACACCTCCGAGTCCGAGGCGCTGCCGCTGATCGATCGGTCCGACGACGATCTCGCCGTGCTCATGTTCACGTCGGGCACGGCCGGGGCGCCGAAGCCGGCCATGCTCACGCACGGTTCGCTACGAGCGAACCTCGAGCAGATGGCGCGCACGAGTCGCACGCTGCTCGCCGACGACATCGTCCTGTGCCCAATACCGCTCTTCCACATCCACGGTCTCAACGCCGTCCTCGGACCCACTCTTCGCTCCGGTGCCGCCATGATCCTGATGGAGCGCTTCGATCCGGTGGCCGCGCTCGACCTGATCGTGAGCGAGCACGCCACCGTCGTCAGTGGGCCTCCCACCTTGTGGTCCTCGCTCGCCGCCACGCCCTACGAGGGCAACCCGATGGCGGGCGTTCGGGTCGGCTATTCCGGCGGTGCTGCGTTGTCGCCCGACACGCGGAAGGCCGTGCACGATCGCTTCGGGCTCTGGCTCACCGAAGGGTACGGTCTCACCGAGTCGGGGTCAGCCCTCACCGTGGCCGGAGACGACATGCCGTCGGGCACCGTCGGCCGGCCGCTTCCCGGTGTCGAGCTGCGCCTGGTCGACACCGACGGCGACGACGTGTACGTCGGCGACGAGGGCGAGGTGTGGGCCAAGGGCCCCAACATCTTCGCCGGCTACTGGAACGACGACGACGCCACCCGACGGGCCATCGACGCCGACGGTTGGCTTCACACCGGCGACCTGGCCGTGGTGGGCGACGACGGGCTGATCCGCCTGGTCGACCGGGCCAAGGACCTCATCGTCGTGTCGGGGTTCAACGTGTATCCGGGCGAGGTCGAGGAGATCATCCGCCTCCATCCGGCGGTCGCCGACGTGGCCGTGGTCGGTGTGCCCCATCCGCATCAGGGTGAGTCGGTGCAGGCCTACGTGGTTCCCGAGCAGGGACACGCCGTCGAGGTCGATGCCCTCATCTCGCACTGTCAGACCCATCTCGCCAACTACAAGTGCCCGGCCGCGGTCGCGGTCGTCGACGACATTCCCCGCACCGTCACCGGCAAGGTGCGCCGTCGCGATCTCCGCTCAGCCTGAGCGATTCCCCAGACCGAGCTCGGAATCGTCTCCCTGGGGGTCGGGAGGATCGCCGGCCATCGTCGTCGGGAGGGCGGTGACGGCGGTGAGGAGGCGCGGGGGCGAGGCGACGGTCGCGGTGAGGAATCCGGCGAAGATCAACACGATGCCGAGCACCAGGCTGGCCGCGAACGAGGTCATCTCACTGGCGACGCTGTTGAACAACCCGCCGACACTCAGCACGACTGTGCCGGCGGCGATGAGCAGATTGGCGATGGCTGGCCGGGCCGAGGCCCTGGACCGCAGCAGGCCGACGATGCTCCACATGGCCCCGACGAAGATCACGAGCGCACCCACGCTCGAGCCCAGGGCCGCCAGCACGCGAGGGAGGGGACCGAACACGTCGGCTCCACGGGGCAGGGTGTCAGGGTCGATCGGCGCTCGCAAGGGCGCAACCGTGAGCACACCGGCCGAGAACAGGCAGAAGGCGGCAACGGCCCTGGCGCATCGGGTGCCCCAGCGTGGTCCGAGAAGCAGCTCGATGGTTCCCAACGCCAGGACGGGCACGTTGGCTATCGCACCCAGGTAGTAGAAGGCGCGGAACGTGGCCGAGCTCCATCCGATGGCGGCGCCGAGCAGCAAGCTGGCCGAAGCACCGGTGAACAGGACGAGCGCGGCGGTCCATGCGGCAACGTGGCGGCGGCGGGTGATCTGCCATCGATCGAGCGTCGACAGGGCAAAGGCCAGGGCGACGACCGTTGCCGCCGCCGCGAAGGCCATCTGCGCAGTCACCCCGATGATCGTACTGCGCGGTCTCACGCGACGTCCCCGGACCGGGTCGGTCCATGTGATTGTGAACACGAGAACGCGGCCGTAGCGTTGACGATGATGTCGTCTGTACCCCCCCGTCGGCGGATTCCCGAAGCGACGGTTGCCCGGCTTCCCGTCTACCAGCGCAGCCTCACCGAGCTCCGTGAGGGTGGCGTGGCGACGGTCTCGTCGGAGCAGCTCGCCGACCTCGCCGGTGTGAACGCCGCGAAGGTCCGCAAGGATCTCTCCTATCTCGGCTCCTACGGCACTCGAGGGGTGGGGTACGAAGTCGAGTATCTCCTGTTCCAGATGAACCGCGAGCTCGGCCTGTCGCAAGATCTCGGTGTGGTCATCGTCGGCATGGGAAACCTGGGCCAGGCGCTGGCCAACTACGGCGGATTCGGAGAACGCGGCTTTCCGGTGGGTGCCCTCGTCGACACCGACGCGACGAAGGTCGGAAACGTGGTGCACGGCCACACGGTGCAGCATCTCGACGACCTCGAGGACATCGTCGGGAAGGGGCGCATCCGGATCGGCATCATCGCTACCCCGGTCGAGGCGGCGCAGAACGTGGCCGATCTGTTGGTGGGTGCCGGTGTCGAGTCGATCCTGAACTTCGCACCGACGACGGTGCATGTGCCCGAGGGCGTCACGTTGCGCAAGGTCGACCTCGCTCTCGAGCTCCAGATCCTGGGTTTCTATCAGCATCGCGACGCACCCGACGCGGCGGTCGAGGCCTGAGATGGCCGCCGACGAGCCGGTTCCGCTCTATCCGGTGAATCTCCGCCTGTCGGGGCGACGGTGTCTTCTCGTGGGTGGCGGTCGGCGGGCGCTGGGTCCGGTCGGCGATCTTCTCGCGGTCGGAGCCCGTGTCGACGTGGTTGCGCCGCAGGTACTCGACGAGATCGCCGTACTCGACGGCGTCTCGGTGCAGCGACGCCCCTATCGACACCACGACGTGGTCGGGTACCGCCTGGTGGTGACCGCCACCGCCGATCCCGAGGTGAATCGTCGAGTCGTCGCCGACGGCGACGAGGCGGGCGTGCTGGTTGCCTCCCTCGACGATCCCGAAACCGGAACTGCCACCCTGCCCGCGGTCGTTCGGCGGGGCTCGATCGTCGTCACGGTGGGAACGAACGGGCCCGACGACGCGTTCACCCGGTGGATGCAACGATGGTACGAAGGCGAGCTCGGTGCCGAGTACGAGGATCTTCGCGCCGTCTTGTCCGAAGTGCGCGACGAGATGGTCGCCCGCGGCGTGGCAACCGACGTTTCCGGTTGGCAGTTCGCCCTCGATTCGGGGATGCTTGAACTGATACGCGCCGGCCGTACCGCCGACGCCAAGGAGAGACTCCGGAAGTGTCTGTCGTCGTCATCGGTGTGAACCACCGAACCGCGCCGCTCGAGCTGCTCGAGCGCACCGCCATCGTCGAGGCGCGCCTCGACAAGGCCATCACCGCCGTGTCGCAGTGCGCCAACGTGAGCGAGACGGTGGTGCTGTCCACCTGCAACCGGACCGAGGTGTACGTTCTGGCCGAGCGCTTCCACGGAGCGTTCCAGGATGTACGCGACACCCTGTGCGAGATCGCGTCGGTGAGCCCCGAGGAGCTCAGCGATCACCTGTACGTCCATTACGACGAGGAGGCTGTCCGTCACCTGTTCCGGGTGTCGTCCGGTCTCGACTCGGCGGTCCTCGGCGAGCATGAGATCCAGGGTCAGGTGAAGGCGGCATGGGAGCGCGCTCACGCCGACGAGGTGACGGGCACCGCACTCAACGGGGTCTTCCAACACGCGCTGGCGGTGGGCAAGAGGGCGCGTACCGAGACCGCCATCGCCCGCAATGTCGCCTCGCTCAGTCAGGCCGCCGTTGCGATGGCCGTCGAACGATTGGGCAGCCTTGCCGGCAAGCACGTTCTCGTGCTCGGTGCCGGTGACATGGGTGAGGGCATGGTTGCCCGGCTGGCCGACGCCGACGTCGAGCTGGTGGTGGCCAACCGGACGTGGGAGCGAGCGGTGAACCTGGCCGATGTGGTGAACGGCCGAGCGGCCAAGCTCGCCGACCTCCGCGTCGAGCTGATCGCGGCCGACGTGGTACTGACGTCGACCGGCGCCACCGAGATGCTCGTCGAGTTCGCCGACCTGAGCGACGCGATGCGTCAGCGTGCCGATCGTCCGATGCTCGTGGTCGACATCGCCGTGCCCAGGGACATCGATCCGACGGCGGGAACCATTCCCGGTGTCACCCTTCTCGACATGGACGATCTCCGGCTCTTCGCCCAGGCCGGAATCGCCGAGCGGGAGAAGGAGGTCGCCGAGGTCAATGCCATCATCGAGGCCGAGCTCGATCAGTACATCGTCCGATCGTCGGCTCGCGAGGTGGCGCCCCTCATCGCCGAGTTCCGTCGCCAGGCCGATCTCCTGCGCGACGCCGAGCTCGCTGCGTCAGCCGGACGCCTGGCCGAGATGAGCGATCGAGACCGTGAGCTGCTCGAGCGGGTCGTGAACCGTGTCATCGGCAAGCTGCTGCACCAGCCGACGACCCGTCTGAAGGGTGCGGCAGGCACGGCCCGCGGTGAGCGCCTGGCCGAAGCGCTGCGCGACCTCTTCGACATCCACGAGTGACCGTCGTCATCCGAGCGGCCACGAGATCGAGCCCGTTGGCCCGGTGGCAGACCGATCATGTGGCCCAGCTCTTGGCCGCCGTCGACCGCACCATCGTGGTCGAGGCTGTCGTCGTGTCGACCGAGGGCGACCGCCGAATCGACGTACCGATCCACACCATGGGCGGCAAGGGTGTCTTCTCCAAGGAGGTGCAGGACGCGGTCCTCGATGGTCGCGCCGACATCGCGGTGCACTCGGCCAAGGATCTCCCCGGGGTCACCCTGCCGGGCCTGCGCCTGGCCGCCGTGCCCGAACGGGCCGATCCCCGCGACGCATTGGTGGGGGCGTCGCTCGACGGGCTCGCCGCAGGGGCAACGGTGGCCACCGGATCCGTGCGACGGCGAGCCCAGCTCCTTCGATTGCGGCCCGATCTCGCGATCGTCGAGCTGCGCGGCAACATCCACACCCGGCTCGCCAGGGTGGGCGAGGTCGCAGCCATCGTCATGGCGGCCGCCCCGCTCGATCGTCTCGACCTCGACCGTGACGACGCCTATCGGCTCGACACCACCGTCATGCTGCCGCAGGCCGGTCAGGGAGCGCTCGCCGTCGAGTGTCGATTCGATGATTCCCTCGCCGATCTACTGGCCGAGATCGAGCACGCCCCGACGCGGTGGGCAGTCGACAGCGAACGGGCGTTCCTGGCCGAGCTCGGGGGCGACTGCGATCTGCCGGCGGCAGCCCATGCCACTGTCGACGGCCTCGACCTCACGCTCACCGGCTTCCTGGCGACTGCCGCCGACCCGTACACGCAGGCGGGTACCGATCCGGAGGCGATCGGTCGTTCCGTCGCACGCCACCTCGTGGCCTCGTAGCCTGGCTCGGTGACGGTCTACCTGGTCGGGGCTGGTCCCGGCGACCCCGGATTGCTGACGGTCAGAGGTGCGCAGCTCCTCGCCGAGGCCGACGCCGTGGTGTACGACGGACCGGTCGACTCGCAACTACTCGCCGTGGCGCCGGCGCGGGCCGAGCGAATCGACGTCACCGGGCAGAGCGAGCGGCCGCCGATGACCCACGACGACGTGAGCCGACTCTTGGTCGAGCTCGGCCGCGTCCACCGTGTCGTCGTCCGCCTGGCGTCCGGCGACCCGTTCGTCTTCTCGAGCGGCGGCGACGAGGCCGGCGCGCTACGCGATGCGGGCGTGGCGTTCGAGGTCGTGCCCGGCGTCATCGCGGCGCTTGCCGCTCCGGCGTACGCCGGCCTGTCGCTGACGCTGCCACGGATCACCGCGTCGTTCACGGTGCTCTCGGCGACCGAAGCAAGCCACTCTCCTGTCGACTGGGAGGCCATCGCCCGTACCGGCGGCACCCTGGTCCTCCTCGGCGACGCCACGAGCATTCCGCCCATCGTCGAGCGCTTGTCGGCCGCAGGCCTGTCCGGAGAGACGCCGGTGGTTTCGGTGCAGCGGGGCACGCGGCCCGATCAGGGCACGGTTCGATCAACCCTCGCAGGTCTGGCTCGCGATGCGCCCGACGTGCCGTCGGTGATCGTGATCGGCGACGGTTCGGCGAGCGACCTCCGTTGGTTCGAGAAGCGCCCGCTGTTCGGGTGCAAGGTGGTGGTCACCCGCAGCCGTGCCCAGGCGTCCTCACTTTCGAGCCAGCTCCGCGAGCTCGGCGCCGAGGTGGTCGAGGTCCCCACCATTGCCATAGCCGAGCCGAGCGACGGCGGAGCCGCTCTGCACGAGGCCGCCCGGCGCATCGGCGACTACGACTGGCTGGTGGTCACGTCCCCCAACGGCGCTCGACGCACGATGGGGGCGCTCGTCGACGCCCGTGCGCTCGGCGGCGTCAAGGTCGCGGCGATCGGGCCGGCCACGGCCCAGGCGCTGGCCGAGTCGAAGCTCGTCGCCGATCTCGTACCGGCCGAGTACGTCGCCGAGTCTCTGCTCGCCGCGCTGGGGACGCCCCCGGCCGGGGGTGGTCGCATCCTCGTCTCCCGAGCGGCAGTGGCACGAGATGTCCTGCCCGATGGCCTGGCGGCGGCGGGGTGGGACGTCGACGTCGTCGAGGCGTACCGCACCGTACGACCCGAACCCACCGATCGGCAGCGAAGCGAGCTCGCCGATGCCGATGTGGTCACCTTCACGTCCTCGTCGACGGTCACCAACTTCGTCACGGCGTTCGACACCGAGTCGGTTCCCCCGACCGTGGCCTGCATCGGCCCTGTCACCGCGGCCACCGCACGCGATCTCGGTCTCACGGTCGACGTCGAGGCCTCGGTGCACACCATCGACGGACTGGTCGACGCGCTCCTCGAGCTCACCGCCCCGTGACCGCAGCGATCCTCTTCGACTTCGATGGCACGATCATCGACACCGAGTGGCCGGTGTACGAGTCGATCCGCCTCGAGTTCGAACGGGCCGGACGTGAATTCCCGTTGTCGGCGTGGCAGGCGATCGTCGGCACCGACGGCGATCTCGACTGGTTGGGCGAGCTGCAGCGCACGCTCGGCGACGCCTTCGATGCCGAGGCGATCCAGACCCGCCGTCGGGCAGCGCGCGACACCATGCTCCACGCACAGGGGCTACGGAGCGGCGTGCTCGACCTCCTCGACGGGGCTCGCGAACGGTCGCTCGGTCTGGCCGTGGCATCGAGCTCACCTCGCTCGTGGGTCGAACACCACCTGCACCGCATCGAGCTCGCGCATCACTTCCACGCCGTCCGAACACTCGACGATGTCGAGCGGGTGAAGCCGGCCCCCGATCTGTTCTTCGCCGCGGCCGAAGCCCTCGGAGTCGAATCCAGCAACTGCGTGGCCATCGAGGATTCGCCCCATGGCGCCACCGCCGCGCGTGAGGCCGGCGCGCGAGTGATCGTGGTTCCCAACCGCATCACTGCCGGCGGTGACTTCCGCGCCGCTCACCTCGTGGCCGACTCGCTGGCTGCACCCGAGGTCAGGACGTTCCTCGGGTGGTAGCCGGGCGGGCTCAGTCGCGGGTCACGTCGGTCAGCAGGGAAGCAGCGAAGGTCATCGCCTCGGCGTTGTCGGAGGCGAGCGCGACGCCGAGGCCACTCGTCCAGGTGCTCATGAACGATCGGGTCTTGCCCGTTCGGCTCGACAAGGCGACGTGAGGGACACCCGCCAATACGCACAGGATGTGCCCGTGCAATCGATCGCCGACGGCGACGCGCCCGCCGGCCAACAGCTCGATGCCGTGGGCGACGCGAGCCTCGGCGAGGTCGCGATACACGGGTCCCCGGCGGCCCGGGTCGAACCGTGGCGATCGTGACTCGGAAGCCTGGCGGCTCGCGGGGTCGGGCAGCGCAAGCCAGTCGAACACCTCCCAGTCGTCCGGGAGGCCGGCGGGCGGGGGATGGAGCCGCTCCCGGTCGGTGCGGGCCAACCATCGCACCGGGACCCTGATCGGGCCCCGACGATCGATCGGTCCGAGACCGAAGGCCGTGTCGGGGGTCAGGAGCACGTCGGCGAACTGCTCGGCGACGAGCTCGTGACTGGCAAGGTCGCGGACGTGCAGCTCGAAGCCACCGTGGCGCCGGGCCTTCTCGGCGAAGGACTCGAGTCGGGCCGGGTCCTCGAACCACACGCCCTGGGCAGTCTGCACGATGCGATGGTCGGGGAAGTCGACGACGACCGCCTCGCGGGTCTGCTGAGCCGGATACTGATCGCCGAAGTTGCCGCCACCGGTGATGAGGATGGTGTCGTCGGGGCGAAGAGCCTGGGCCAATGCCCCCGGGTCGTAGTTGGCCCATTCGCACTCGTGCACGATGTCGGCGCCGACTCGACCGAGCGAGGCGACGAGCCCGAGCCAGAGCGCGGCATCCCCGACGTTGGTGTGGTTGGGGAAGTTGAGCAGGGCGACCCGACCGCCCGGGCCGACCGCGCCGGCCGTCGCGGCATCGACCAGCGTGCAGAGTTCGGCGATCAGCGTTGCTCGGCCGGGCATTGCGAGCACTCTACATCCGGCCTCACCGCCCAGGATTCCCTGGCGGTCGCGGTCCGTACACTCGGCGGTATGAGTCACACCAATGTCGATCTGTTCGAGCGGGGCAAGGCCGTGATGCCCGGTGGGGTCAACTCGCCGGTGCGGTCCTTCGCCTCGGTGGGTGGCACGCCCTACTTCGTCGATCACGCCGAGGGCGCCCATGTCTGGGACGTCGAGGGCAACCGGTACATCGACTACGTGATGAGCTACGGACCAGGGATCCTCGGTCATGCCCATCCGGTGGTGGTCGACGCGATCACCGCTGCGGTGGCCGAGGGGACCTCGTACGGCGCACCGACGCTCGGCGAGGTCGAGATGGCCGAAGAGCTCGTCGCACGGGTTCCGGGCCTCGAGATGATCCGCCTGGTGTCGAGCGGCACCGAGGCGGCGATGTCGGCCATTCGCCTCGCACGGGGAGCCACCGGCCGCGACAAGATCGTCAAGTTCGCCGGTCACTACCACGGCCACGCCGATCCGCTTCTGGCCGCCGGTGGGAGCGGGGTGGCCAACCAGGGCCTCTCGGGCTGTGACGGTGTTCCCGATGGCGCGGTGGCCGACACCATCGTGGTGCCGTGGAATGTCGTACCCGAGCTCGACGACTCGATTGCGGCCCTCGCCGTCGAACCGATACCGGCCAACATGGGTCTGGTCCCGGCTCGCGAGGGTTTCCTGGAGGAGCTGCGGGACGCGTGCGACGCGGCCGGGGTCCTGCTGCTGTTCGACGAGGTCATCACCGGGTTCCGAGTCGCCCGCGGCGGTGCCACCGAGCGATTCGGCGTCCAGCCCGATGTCTGGTGCTTCGGCAAGGTGATCGGCGGCGGCCTTCCCGTCGGTGCCTACGGCGCCTCGCGCGAGGTCATGGGCCACATCGCTCCGTTGGGCGGCGTCTACCAGGCCGGCACCCTCTCGGGGAACCCGCTCGCCACTGCCGCCGGGTTGGCCCAGCTGCGCCAGCTCGACGACGAGGCCTACACCCAGCTCGAACGCACGGCCATCCGCTTGGCCGACGGACTCACCGCAGCGTTCGATGCGGCCGGTGTGGCTGCTGTGGTGCCGAGGGTCGGCCCGCTCGTCGGACTGTTCTTCACCGATCGTCAGCCCACCGATTTCGACGAGGCGAAAGCGGCGGCCGACAACGGCGTGTATCCCCGTTTCTTCCACGGGATGCTCGAGCGGGGCGTGGCCCTGGCCCCCGGACCGTACGAGGCGTTGTTCCCCAGCCTCGCCCACGAGGACTCGATCATCGACGAGACGATCGCGACGGCAGCCGAGGTGGCCCAGGGCCTGTGACTAGGTCGTCGCCGTCGCCGCTCTCGGACCGAAGAGCCGCACGCCGACCATCGCCCCGAGAATGCCGCCGCTCGTCGAGAGCACGAGGTCACCGATGGTGTCACCGTAGGTGAGGCCGAGCCCGCCGCCTGCGCCCGTCTCGTCGACGGCCCACTCCATGATCTCCCAGGCGACGATGGCCAGCGCGCCGAACCCGGCACCGAGCAGTACCGCGTCGAGCCTCGAGTCGGTGCGCCGGAAACGGAAGGCCTGGAAGGCGCCCACCAGGAGCACCCAGTTCACGAAGTGGAGGATGTCGTCGGTGCCCGACCAAGTGTCGTAGATGCCCAACAGATTGCCGAGTGTGTCGACCAGGAACGGGGCGACGACCAGGGCATCGGCGGTGTGCGGATACGGCGAGCGGCGATGACGACGGAACCGCTCGACCAGCGGTACCACCGCGGCAGACCCGACGAAGAGCGGCACCCGCATGCCCATCGCCTTGCCCTCGAGGTGATCGAAGGGCAGGGTGAGGGCGAACACGAAGGCCAGGACGATCGCCGCCTTCATGCCGTAGTTGACCCGCCGGGCCCACACGGTCCGGTCGTAGGCCTCGACCCGCGTCGAGGTGGTCATCGACGGCGAATCGAGCGGTACCGACGTATCAGCTGGTCGGTCGAGCTGTCGTGATTCGAGGCGGGCGGCTCGTCGGCGACCAGCTCGGGGGTGATGACCTCGGCCAGCACCTTGCCGAGCTCGACCCCCCACTGGTCGAAAGAGTTGATCTGCCAGATGGTGCCCTGGACGAACACCTTGTGCTCGTACAGCGCGATCAGCTGACCGAGGACCGACGGGGTGAGGGCCGGGGCGAGGATGGTGGTGCTGGGGCGGTTGCCAGGGAAGGTGCGATGGGGCACCAGCTCGGGGGCCGTGCCCGTCGCCGCGACCTCGTCGGCCGTCTTGCCGAAGGCGAGCGCCTCGCTCTGGGCGAACAGATTCGCCATCAACAGGTCGTGATGGTCACCCCGCCCGTCGACGACGGGAAGGGGGTCGGTCGGATCGACGAATCCGATGAAGTCGGCCGGGACCACCGTGGTGCCCTGATGGAGCAGTTGGTAGAAGGCGTGCTGTCCGTTGGTGCCGGGTTCGCCCCACACGATGGGCCCCGTGTCGCCGGCGACCGGCGATCCGTCGAGGCGCACCCGCTTGCCGTTGCTCTCCATGTCGAGCTGCTGGAGGTAGGCGGGGAAGCGGTGAAGGTCGCGGCTGTAGGGGAGCACGGCCAGCGTGGCGAGATCGAAGAAGTTCCGGTACCAGACTCCGAGAAGTCCCATGAGGACCGGCACGTTGGCCGGCGGGGGGGTGATGCGGAAGTGCTCGTCGACGGTGTGGAAGCCGGCGAGGAAGTCGCGGAAGTGCTGGGGTCCGACGGCGAGCATCACGCTCAGGCCGATGGCCGAGTCGACCGAGTACCGGCCACCGACCCAGTCCCAGAACCCGAACATGTTGGCCGTGTCGATGCCGAATTCGGCCACCCGTTCGGCGTTGGTCGACACGGCGACGAAGTGCGACGCCACCGCCGCCGCGTGGCCGAGCCGATCGGTGAGCCACCGGCGAGCGCTGCGAGCGTTGGTGAGGGTCTCGACGGTGCCGAAGGTCTTGGACGCCACCACGAACAGCGTCGTCTCGGCCCGGCATTGCGCCAGGACCGCGGCAAGATCGCTGCCGTCGATGTTCGACACGAAGTGGCACGTGATTCCTTCCCGCCGGAACGATCGCAGGGCCTCGTACACCATGACCGGTCCCAGGTCGGACCCGCCGATGCCGATGTTCACTACCGTGTCGATGCGATGGCCGTGGTGGCCGGCGAAGCGCCCGGTGTGGACGCGTTCGGCGAAGTCGCTCATGGTCGCCAGGACCTCGTGCACGTCGGGCACCACGTCGTGGCCGTCGACCTCGATCGAGGTTCCGACGGGGGAGCGCAGCGCCGTGTGCAGCACGGCCCGATGCTCGGTGACGTTGACGGGTGCTCCGGAGAAGAGGGCGTCGACGCGCGACGCGAGCCCCGCCCTCTCGGCCAGCGCGCCCAGCAGCTCGAGTGTCGTCGTGGTGATCCGATGTTTCGAGAGATCGACGAACAGGTCGCCGACCGACCAGCTCAGAGTCGCAGCTCGCTCGGGATCGCCGGCGAACATCTCGCGCAGATGCCGGTCTCGAATGGCTGCGTGGTGATCGGCGAGGGCGTTCCACTCGTTGGTTGCACGGAGGTCGATCACGACACCGTGCGGCGGTCGACGGTCACTCGGCGGCGAGGGACTCGGAATCGAGCCCGAGCGCGGTGACCATCGAGACGATGTCGGCTGGCGTCTCGCCACCGGCGAACTCGAGAGTGACGTCACCGGCGTCGAGCGCTTCGATCAGGCCCTCGAGGTCGGCAAGATCCTCGATCGGTTGCTGGCCGTGTTGCACCCGCTCGTAGAGGACGACCGCCAGCAGCTCCTCGCTGTCGAGGCTGGTCGCGTAGCCCGGCATTCCACCCCCGCTGAGTCGCTGGCCGCCGGGGCGGTCGGCGCTGCCGTAGGGGGCGTTTCCGCCGGGTGATCCGTTGACGATCCACGCGACCTGGCTCTCCCAGTCGGGGAACGTGAGGAGCACCTCGCCGGCACTGAGCTGCGGGCCGACGCCCCCGCCACCGGCTGCGCCGTGACAGCCGGCGCACTGGGCGCCCGTGTAGGTCTCGGCGCCGAGGGCCAACGGCCCGGTGACCTCGCGGGTCGGTGGCTCGAGCGTCGCCCAGTAGATGGCGAACCAAATGGGGAGGAACACCAGCACGGGCGTCACCCAAACGGGGATCTTCTGGCGGGTGGTGGCGGCTCGCACCCAGGGCTTGACCGGTTCGGGTTCGGGATCGACGACCGGCGTCGGGGTGACCAGTGCCGGCGAGCTCGCGACGGCGGCAGGGGCGGACTCGGCGGTGGTGGCCGGAGTGGCCTCGGTCGTGGCGGCGTCGTCGCCTCCCTCGCCGGTCATCTCCTTGCGCCGTTTGGCTGAACGAGCGAGCAGGTGCTCGGGTATCTCGGTCACCGATCCTCCGGATGGTTCGATTCGTGAACGGGGCGGCTCACGGGTTGGGTGAGCGCTCTGCGAACGTCGAGAGCGTAGATGCTGGCGATCCTACCGACCCAATCTCTTCGGCGGGGTAATCGCGACGCGACCGCACCCGAGCGACGTGTTGTATGACTCCCCGATCATGGGCCGCTGATGTGGTCGTGTCCAGACCACCGTGGTAGACAGGTTTTCGTCGGCGTTCGGCTTCGGTCGACGCCGCTTGCGTCGGGCTGTCGACGCGTCATGCACTACGGTCGAGCAAGATAGACTGACCTTGTGCATCCGTTCACGAGCATGATCCAGGAGGCGATGTGGCCCGTCGGCCCGTAGACATTGCGGTCAACAACTTCCTCAAGGCCACGGGTGCAGTCATCGCCTTCTTCGTCGGTCTCCAGATCTGGATCCTGATCGTCCAGGACAAGGGTCCGAACGAAGCCTTCATCTGGTCCACCGTCGGAGTCCTCGTGTGCGCTCTGATCGTGCTCTGGCAGGCCAAGACCCGTCCCGCCGACGCCACCCTCACCTGGGGGGAGGCCATGGTCGGTGCCGCTTTCGTGTTCGGGTTCATGCTGCTCGCCTACGGCGTGTGGCCCCACCAGTGGCTGGTGTACGCCGACTCGGAGCTCTCCTGGCGATCCGACCGCTTCGTCGTCGGCCCCGACGTCGGGTTGCCCAACGGCGAGGGCCTCGTCGAGTTCGTCCTTCCCTTCCAGCTTCCCTACCTCGTCATCCGCGACATCATCGCCGTGCTCATCTACGGCATCGGCCTCGTCGGCCTCATTGCGCTCTGGAGCATCTGGCAGAAGCGGGGTGCGGTGGCCGAGGTCGCCGTCGAGAAGTCCACCTTCGGACGTCCGCTCGTGCGCGAAGGGGCCAAGCTCTGATGGGGCTTCCCGACGCCAACCCGCCCCTTCCGGAGTTCCGTGACGACTACGTGCTCCAGGAAGTCGACGCCGAATGGTTGTCGAAGGCGGTCAAGCCCAAGACCTTCATCCACATCGACCAGTCCGAATGCATCACCTGCGAGGGTTGCGTCGACATCTGCCCGTGGAAGTGCATCCACCTGGTTCGCAACGACGCCATCGACGAGGCCATCGGCACCGAGCAGCCCGGCACCGATCCCGACGACGCGATGGTCTTCCTGATCGACGACGACGTCTGCACGCGGTGTGCATTGTGCGTCGATCGATGCCCCACCGGCGTCATCATTCTCGGCAAGGTCGGCGACCCCACCGGCGGCGGCGACACCCACTTCCGTATGCCCACCCATGGCTATGGGTACGGCATGCGGCTCGGTTGACACCCAGGAGTAAATCGAATCGTGGCCAAACCACCACTGAACGAGCGCATCAGCAAGGCCAACGCCGACCTGATCGACAAGACGCAGAGCTCCCAGGCCTGGCAGTCGATCTTCCGACCCGGCTCCATCTTCCGCAAGGGCTACACCGACAGCCCCCGTAACCGCTCGTACGTGATCATGAATTCGGTCCTGTATCACCTCCATCCGGTGAAGGTGAAACGCCACGCGGTGAAGGTGAGCTACACGCTGTGCCTCGGCGGCCTGAGCTTCTTCCTCTTCATCCTGCTCACCGTGACCGGCATCTTCTTGATGTTCTTCTACCGCCCGACCGCCGCCCAGGCCTGGGACGACATCTACACGTTGCAGTCGTCGGTCACCTTCGGCCTGTTGGTGCGCAACATGCACCGATGGGCGGCCCATCTCATGGTGCTGTCGGTGTTCTTGCACATGGCCCGGGTCTTCTACCACGGCGCCTACAAGGCGCCGCGCGAGTTCAACTGGGTGATCGGCGTCATCTTGTTGATGCAGACCCTCCTGCTGTCGTTCACCGGTTACCTGCTCCCCTGGGACCAGCTGGCGTTGTGGGCGGTCACCGTTGGTACCAACATGATGGGATTCACGCCGGTGTTCGGCGACAAGGTGCGGTTCGTCCTGCTCGGGGGTGTCGAGATCGGCACCGACACCCTGCTGCGGTGGTACGTACTGCACGTTCTCCTGTTGCCGTTCGTCACCGTGATCTTCATGGCCATCCATTTCTGGCGAGTGCGAAAGGACGGAGGTATCTCGGGTCCGCTCTAGGCCCGAGGAACACCGATGACCGAGATCCCAGAACACCTCCTGAAGCGGGCCCAAGAGGCTCGCGAACGGGCCGCCAAGGCCGGCGACGGGGCCGAGCCCGCGGCCGAACCCGAGGCCGAGGCTCCCACCAGCGAGACGAGCGCCGCGGCGAGCAAGATCCCCGCCCACCTGCTCGAGCGGTCCAAGGCCGCACGCGACACCGCGGGCGGGGGTGGAACCGCCGTCGTCACCGCCGAGGCCCCCACGGCGCCTCTCCCCGCGGGCGCCGCCCCGACGCCGACGGGCCCGGGGGGCCACACCCAGCGTCTGCTCACCGTCGTCAAGTCGGGCTCCATCCAAGACGTCAAGTCCAAGCCGGTCGACAAGGTCCACGTCTGGCCCCATCTGCTCATCGTCGAGTTCGTCGCCGCGCTGGCGGTCACCGCGTTCACGCTCGTGTTCTCGGTTTTCGTGAATGCTCCGCTGCTCGAGCTGGCCAACCCCAACGAGACGCCGAACCCGTCGAAGGCCCCGTGGTACTTCCTCGGCCTGCAGGAACTGCTCACGATGTTCCACCCCATGGTGGCGGGTGTGACGATTCCCGGTATGGCGCTGTTCGTCCTGATCCTGGCGCCCTACATCGACAAGAACCCCAACACATCGCCCGAGAAACGCAAGTTCGCCGTCTCGCTCATGACGATCCACTTGATGTTCTGGGCGGTTCTCGTCATGATCGGCTCGTTCTTCCGAGGGCCCGGTCAGAACTTCGTCCTGCCCTGGCAGGAGGGGCTGTTCTTCGAGCTCTGATGCACTCCTTCGCCTCGACTCCCGCTCCGCCTCCTGAGGAGGTCACCTCATGATCGTTCTCGTCATCGCCCTCGTCGTGATCGCGGCCCTCGTGCTCGGCTTCGTCACGTTGTCCAAACGCGACACGGCCGACGCAACCGGGCGCCTTTCTCGCGAGACCCGGCTCCGCGACCGGTCGGCCGAGACGCCGGTGTCGCTCGGCGAAGGCACCTCGACCAGCGGCCGTGACGTGGAGAAGGCCGCGGTCCTCGCGCGCATCGAAACCGGTCGCGAGGTCGTGACCGCCGACGCCGCCGCTCCGGTCGCCTGGACTCCGCCCGATCCCGACACCGTCGGCGTCCATCGACGCCAGTTCCTCAATCGCTCGATCGTCGGCTTCATGGGTCTCGGCATCTCCGGCTTCGGTGCCGCGTGCCTCGCGTTCCTCTATCCCGGCCGCATCACCGGCTTCGGCGCCAAGATCAACCTCGGCGACGTCAATGGGCTGAAGACAACGGTCGAAGAAAACGACAACTTCTTCTATCTCGCCAACGGGCGTATGTGGATCACCGAATACCCGGCCAGCTCACTCGAGAAGGCGCGGGAGGTGTACAGCAGTGCCGAGCTGGTCAGCATCGAAGCCGGCTTGGTCGCCCTGTTCCAGAAATGCCCACACCTCGGCTGTCGGGTTCCGGAGTGCCAGACCTCGCAGTACTTCGAGTGCCCGTGTCACGGTTCGCGCTACAACCGCGTCGGCGAGAGACGGGGTGGCCCTGCCCCGCGTGGACTCGACCGGTTCCCCGCCGAGGTCAACGGTGCCAACGAGTTCGTCGTCGACACCGGAACGATCATCCCCGGTCCCCCCATAGGTACCAACACGACCGGCCAGGAGCCCGAAGGGCCTTCGTGTCTCGGCGCCGGGTCCCACTCGTAGAACGCGTCATCAGGAAGAGACGAAGGACCTCCCACACCCATCATGTTGATCCTCGCCAACACGTTCCGGTCGACCGGCGCCGTGCTCTTCTTCATCGGTGCGCTCGGAATCCTGGGCTACCTGCTCTACAACTTCGTGATCGGCCGCAAGGAGGTCGGCTCCGAGGTCGAGCTCGCCGCCAACAAGAAGCCCTATCTCGACGACGAACAACTCGAGACCAAGAAGCTCGACATGAGCCTCACCATGGGCCTCGGTCTCCTGGCGGTCATCGGCCTCGGGTTGCCGCTGTACTGGCTGGGCGAACCCGGTCGCCAGTCGGGCTACACCGATTTCACGACCGGGCAGCTCGCCTCACGGGGCGAGACTCTGTACGAAGAGCTCTGTTCGGCCTGCCACGGCCCCGGCGCAGTCGGAGGCGTGGCCCCCTACACCGTGACCGACACCGAGGGTCGGTTCGTGGCGTCGGTGCAGTGGAAGGCGCCTGCGCTCACCGCCGCGCTCTATCGCTTCTCCACCGAGGAGATCCGCTACACCCTCAACTTCGGACGGCAGAACTCGCCGATGCCGGCCTGGGGTGCCCCCGGTGGCGGTCCGCTCACCGCCCAGCAGATCGAAGAGCTGATCCTCTACATCCAGGAGATCCAGCTCGCCCCTGACGAGCTCGCCACCGAGGTGGAGGCGGGCATCGAACAGGCGGCCCGCTTCGAGGTCACCGCGGCCGATCCGTCGCTCGAGGGCGACGACGCCATCGACGCCGCCATCGAGGAGTACATCACGAGCGCCACACCAGCCGAGCTCGGCAAGCTCGTGTTCAACAACCCGGGTTCGCAGGGCGCATACAGCTGCGCCCGTTGCCACACCGCCGGTTGGTCGTGGGACTCCGACCTCGTCGCGCTCGACCCCGAGCAACCCTTCGGTTCGCTCATCCCCCTCCAGGTTTCCGGCGGCGGCGGTTTCGGCCCCAACCTCACCAGCGGGGCAACCACCCGGCAGTTCCTGACCGCCGAGGATCACGCGCAGTTCCTTCGCGTCGGCTCGCAGGATGGTGTCGCCTACGGAGCCTTCGGTCAGGGGGACGGCGGTGGCCAGATGCCGGCCTTCGGGGGTTGTGTCGGCGATCGCGACACAACCGAGTTCTCCCCGTTCGTCGGGTTCTGTGAGATCGAGATCGACGGCGTTCCCGACAACCGCGGGGGCATGCTCACCGAGGAACAGATTCAGGCTGTCGTCGCCTACGAAAGGGAGATGTGATGCTCGACGTCGCCCTGACCTTTGCCGGCATCGGCTGGGAACCCGAGATTCGTGGCGCGCTCACCGTCGTGCTCGCAAGCACGGTGCTCATGGGTTCGGTCTGGCTGCTGCTCGCCACCAACACCGGCATCCGCCTCGGATCACTCATTGCCCTCGCCGGATTCTTCGGCTGGATGTTCCTCATGGGTCTCGTGTGGTGGCTCTATGGCATCGGCTACGTCGGCTCGACTCCGACCTGGGTGTTCGAGGAGCTCGCCTTCGACGACGAGATCGCGGCCGACATACGGGTCGACGACGTCGAACAGATCGTCTCGACCGACGGTCAACCACGCGCGATCGATCTCGTTCGTCAGTACGGCGATGACGACCTGCTCGACGAGCTCGACTTCGTCGACGAGGCAGAAATCACGGTTCGTCTGACCGAGGCCAACGACGCGCTCCCCGCCGACGATCCACGCAAGCTCGACGATGCCGCACTCGCAGACTCGATCGACCAGGCCATCGACGACGCCGGGCGTCGCAACGAACAGCTCAGCCTCACTCAGCTCGCCGCAGTCGCGCCAGACGTGATCGACCAGGCTCTTGCGGCCGGACAGATCCGCACGGGCGACTGGCGGCTGGTCGACGCGGGCGAAGCCGGCGAGGCACAAACCGCAGCCACCGCCGCGTTGCTCGAACAGGGCACCTTCACGACGGCCAACGACTATGTCTTCGTGAACGCGTTCCAGCAGGGGGGTAAGCCCCGTCGCACCGACAACTCCATCTGGAACCGGTTCACCAACCGCGTCGAGCGCCTCGTCACGATCACCCACCCCCCCAACTACATCGTGGTGCAGGTGCAACAGGCGCTGGTGAAGGAAACGCCCATCGGCGGGACACCTGCGTTCACCGAAGCCGACCCGACCCAACCGGTCATCAACGTGGTCCTGGTCCGCGAGATCGGCGACCGCCGTCTGCTCCCGGCGTTGGTGACCATCGTGTCGTTCCTCTTCTTCGCGGCGACTGCGTTGTTGCTGCATCTCCGGGATCGCAACTTCGCGGAGACCGAAGAGGCCTACGCAATCGCCGGGGCCTGATCATGGCCGCCACGCCACCGACACGACGGGCGGAAACCTGATGCTCGGTCAGTACCTGCCGATTCTCGCCTTGGCCGTCCTGGTCGTCCTCTTTGCCGCGGTGAGCACCGTCGCCTCGCGTCTCCTGGCCCCGCGTGCACCCCACCAGGCCAAGGCCGACCCGTACGAGTGCGGCATCGTCCCGACCCGCGACGCCCCCGAGCGCTTCCCGGTGCGCTTCTTCCTGGTGGCGATGATCTTCATCGTGTTCGACATCGAGCTGATCTTCATCTACCCGTGGTCGACGATCTTCCAGGGCCTCGGCACCTACGGCCTCATCGCCATCGGCATCTTCGCCTTCGCGGTGTTCGAATCGTTCCTCTACCTCATCGGCAACGGTGCGCTCGAATGGGGTCCGCTCCGTCGCTCCGAGCGGTCGCCGCTCGTGTCGACCACGCGGACCTCGAGCTCCACCGTGCGCCGCGTCGGTCTCGAAGGCCGCCTGAACCGACCAGCCCCCACCGAGGAGGACGCCGCCTGATGGCCAAACTTCCCCTCATCGGCGAGGTCGGCCGCGTCCCCGAGGAGGGCCTGGCCGGACTCGACCACAACTTCCTCACCGCCAGGATCGAGGAGGTCGTCAACTGGAGCCGGGCGCGATCGTGCTGGCCGGCGACGTTCGGGCTGGCGTGCTGCGCGATCGAGATGATGGCTGCCGGAGGAGCCCACTACGACCTCGCCCGATACGGCATGGAGGTATTTCGGGCGTCGCCCCGCCAGGCCGACCTCATGATCGTCGCCGGTCGGGTCAGCCAGAAGATGGCCCCGGTGCTGCGACAGATCTACGACCAGATGGCCGAGCCCAAGTGGGTCATCTCCATGGGCGTGTGCGCCAGCAGCGGCGGGATGTTCAACAACTACGCCATCGTGCAGGGCGTCGATCAGATCGTGCCCGTCGACGTGTACGCGCCGGGCTGTCCGCCGGGCCCCGAGACCCTGATGCACGCCATCGTCACCCTCCACGGGCTGATCGAGAACGGCGAGATCACCCGCCGTCGGGACTCCAGCGAAGCGGGCGGCGCCGGGATCATGGTCGAGCAGCGCGACGGTCAGACCGCATCGAAGATGGTCATCACCAAGTAGGCGTCAGCGATGACAGACGAGAGCTCCGACGAAGAAGAGCAGGCCGAGGCCACCGCACCCGAGTCGGTGCACGGCGCTCCCGTGACCTCGTCGCGGGGCCAGAAGGTGCTGCATCCCGACCGCGACTCCTATGTCGAGGTGGTCGGGGCGTTGCGGGCCGACGGATACGTCATGTGCGTCGACGTCACCGCCGTCGACTACCTTCTCGATCCTGCGCGCGACCTCCCTCCGGGCGTCGAGCCCCAGCGGTTCGAGGTCGTCACCTCGTTGATCAACCACGCCGAGCGGTCGCGCGTCCGAATCCGGGTGCAGGTGCCCGACGACGACCCCGTACTGCCCACGCTTTTCGACGAGTATCCCGGGACCGAAGCGATGGAGCGCGAGACCTACGACATGTTCGGCATCGTCTTCGACGGTCATCCCGACATGAGCCGCATCCTCATGCCCGAAGACTGGGAGGGCCACCCACTGCGCAAGGACTACGGCGTCGGTACCGTCCCCGTGCAGTTCAAAGCGCCCGAGGCCCGCACATGACTGCCGTCGAAGCAATCGGTTCCTCCCTGGGCGACGACAGCGCGGTCCGTCGCCGCGACGACAGCCCCGTGCTGCGCATGAGCGAGACCGAGGCGGCGGCGCTGGGCGACGTCCCCGCCGAGCACGGCGACACCCGCATGCTCGTGAACATGGGACCGCAGCACCCGAGCACGCACGGCGTGCTGCGGCTGATGCTCGAGATGGAAGCCGAGACCGTGCTGCGCAGCAAGCCTGTGGTCGGCTACCTGCACACCGGCATGGAGAAGACGGGCGAGACGCTCACGTACCTCCAAGGCGCCACCAACGTGACCCGCATGGACTACGCGTCGCCGCTGTTCAACGAGCTCGCATTCTCCATGGCCGTCGAGACCCTCCTCGAGATCGACGTTCCCGAGCGGGCCGTGTGGATCCGTATGCTCATGAGTGAGCTCAACCGCATCAGCTCGCACCTGCTGTTCCAGGCCACCAACGGCCTCGACATGGGCGCCGTCTCGGCGATGATCTACGGCTGGCGGCTCCGGGAGGACACGCTGCGCCTGTTCGAGAAGATCACCGGGCTGCGCATGAACCACAACTACATTCGTCCGGGCGGCGTCGCCGCCGATCTCCCCGACGGCTGGCGCGACGATCTCCTCCGGCTCACCGACGCGCTGCCCGACAAGGTCGACGAGTTCGACACGTTGCTCACCGGGCAACCCATCTGGCGCGAACGCCTCCAGGGCGTGGGCATCGTGAACGCGGCCGAGTGTCTGGCGCTCGGGCTCACCGGGCCGCTGCTGCGCAGCACGGGTTACGACTGGGACCTTCGCCGCGACATGCCGTACCTGGCCTACGACGAGGTCGAGTTCGACGTGCTCGTCGGTACCTACGGCGACTGCTTCGACCGGTACGCGATCCGGCTCAACGAGATCCGCGAATCGCTCCACCTCGTGCGCCAGATCCTCGACAAGATGCCGGGCGGCGACTACCGCATCCAGGACAAGAAGGTCACCCCGCCGCCTCGGGCCCGCATCGACCAGTCGATGGAGGCCCTCATCCACCACTTCAAGATCTTCACCGAGGGGTTCAAGGTGCCCGAGGGAGAGGCCTACGCCGCGGTCGAGTCACCCCGCGGTGAGCTGGGCTGCTACATCGTGAGCGACGGCGGGCCCAAGCCCTACCGGCTCCACATGCGAGGCCCGAGCTTCGTCAATCTCCAGGTGCTTCCGCACATGATGGCCAACACCCTGCTCGCCGACACGGTCGCCATCATCTCGTCGGTCGACCCGATCATGGGCGAGGTCGATCGGTGAGTCGATTCAACGCCGACAACCTCATCGTGGCCGAGTCGATCATCCGCCGATATCCCGTGGCGAAGTCCGCGCTCATTCCCCTCCTACACCTCGCCCAGGAACAGGACGGCTACGTGGCCGACGACGCCATGGCCCACATCGCGGAGCTCGTGGGGGTCACACCGGCCGAGGTCGTCGGAACCTGCACGTTCTACGAGATGTTCAAGCGGCACCCGGTCGGCACCTACGTCGTCAACATCTGCACCAACATCAGCTGCCTGGTCCTCGGTGGCGAAGAGCTCCTGCACCACGCCGAGAAGAGCCTCGGCGTCCGAGCCGGGGGCACCACCGACGATGGCCTGTTCACCCTCGAGGACGTCGAGTGCATCGCGGCCTGCACCGAGGCTCCGTGCCTGCAGGTCAACTACCGGTACCGGTACCGGCTCACCACCGACGACTTCGACGAGCTCATCGACGGTCTCCGCACCGGTCGGATCACCGATGTTCCCCACCACGGGGTGCTGGCCCGGATTCGCCAGCAGATAGCCGACGATCGTCTGGCCGGAGTCGTGGCGCCAGAGCTGGCCACCGAGGCGCCGGTCTGGCTGGCAGCTTCCGATGCCGGAGGAGCGGGCTCGTGACCCCCAACACCCACCACACGGCCAACACCCCTGGCTGGGTCGACGTCGACGGACCGCACATCGTCACCAGCCGCTTCGGGTTCGACGACAGCTTCACCCTGGCCCGCTTCGAGGCCACCGGTGGGTACGCAGGTCTGCGAGCCGCCCTCGACCGCACCCCGGCCGACGTGCACACCGAGGTCCGGGAGGCCTCACTGCTCGGTCGAGGCGGCGCCGGGTTCCCGGCCGGCGTCAAGTGGGGCTTCTGCCCGCCCGCTGTCTGGCCCCGGTATCTCGTCGTCAACGGCGACGAATCCGAGCCTGGTACCTACAAGGATCGCCTGCTGATGCAGCGCGACCCGCATCAGCTGATCGAGGGCTCCCTCATCGCGTGCTACGCCCTGGGTCTGTCGCAGTGTTTCCTGTACGTCCGGGGCGAGATGGCCCTGGCCCAGGAGCGCATCGCCACCGCCCTCAACGAGGCATACGCCGCGGGCTATGTCGGCAAGAACATCCTCGGCACCGACTTCTCGGTCGACATCATCCTGCACTGGGGCGCCGGCGCCTACATCGTGGGTGAGGAGACTGCGCTCATCGAGAGCCTCGAAGGGAACCGGGGCATGCCCCGCCTCAAGCCGCCGTTCTTCCCGGCGGCCATCGGCTTGTACGGCAAGCCCACCATCGTGAACAACGTCGAGACGCTGGCCAACCTGCCGTGGATTCTCCTGAACGGCGCCACGGAGTACAAGAAGTTCGGCTCCGACACATCGCCGGGAACCCGACTTTTCGCCGTGTCGGGTCACGTCGCGCGGCCCGGCGTGTACGAGATCGAACACGGAGTCACCACCTTTCGCGAGCTCATCTACGGCGAGCGTTTCTGCCAGGGCATCCGCGACGGCCATGAGCTGAAGATGTTCATTCCCGGAGGTGCGTCGGCCCCGTGGTTCTTCCCCGAGCAGCTCGACCTCCCGCTCGAAGCCAAGCCGGTCGGTGCCGCCGGCTCGATGCTCGGCTCCGGTGCCATCGTCGTGATGGACGACACCACCGACGCGGTTCGTGCCTGCCTGCGGGTGGTGCGCTTCTTCGCCAGAGAGTCGTGTGGGAAATGCACGCCGTGTCGCGAGGGCACCACGTGGGAGGAGACCGTGCTGCGGCGGATCCTCGACGGCAAGGGCCGAAGCGCCGACATCGACATGCTGCTCGACATCGGTGACAACATCAGCCCCGGCCCCTATCCGGTCGCCGCCAACGAGGCCGAAGGTCAGACGGCAGTGCCCTTCCCGCCCCGGCAGACCACAATCTGCCCGCTCGGACCCAGCTCGGTGGCCCCGATCACGTCGGCCATCCGTCGTTTCCGGAGCGAGTTCGAGGCCAAGATCGTGCTCCCCGAGACCATCCCGGTGGCGGCTGCGGTCCACCCGGCCACTTCCGAGCTCGCCGCTGCGGCCCATGGTGAAGGCGGTCACCGATGACCGACGCACCCACCAAGCCCGACGCCATCGACGTCACGCTCAACGGGGTCACCTTCGAGGCCGAGCCCGGCGAGCTGCTCATCGACGCGTGCGAACGAAACGGGGTGTACATCCCTCGCTTCTGCTACCACCCGCGGATGACACCGGTCGGCATGTGCCGGATGTGCCTGGTCGAGGTCGACACCGGACGAGGCGCCGCGCTCCAGCCGTCGTGCATGCTCACGTGCACACCGGGAATGACCGTGCAGACCGAGAGCGAGCTCACCAAGAAGGCCCAGGACGGCGTCCTCGAGTTCCTCCTCATCAATCATCCCCTCGACTGCCCGGTCTGCGACAAGGGCGGTGAATGCCCTCTGCAGGACCAGACGATGTCGTACGGCCCGGGCGAGAGCCGCTTCGTCGAGCAGAAGCGCCACTTCGAGAAGCCGATCCCGGTCAACGAGAACGTGTACCTCGACCGCGAGCGCTGCATCCTGTGCGATCGCTGCACGCGGTTCGCGTCCGAGGTGGCGGGCGACCCGCTGATCCACTTCCAGGATCGAGGCAGCAACACCCAGGTGAACACGTTTCCCGACGAGCCCTTCGCCAGCTACTTCAGCGGCAACACCGTGCAGATCTGTCCGGTCGGAGCGCTCACCGCCAAGCCCTACCGCTTCAAGGCCCGGCCATGGGACCTCGAGGAGGTCATCTCCACCTATCCCAACCCGATGGGTGACCGGATCAGCGTGCAGTCGTCACGCGACAAGGTGCTGCGAATCCAGGGTGTCGACTCCGATGCCACCAACTGGGGCTGGCTCACCGATCGCGACCGCTTCTCCTTCGAGGCCATCCATCATCCCGAACGCCTCACCGTTCCCCTGGTGCACGGCGACGACCTCGGCAATGCCGACGCCGCCGGCGACAACCTGGTGGCTGCATCGTGGGCGGTGGCCCTCCAGCAGGCCGGTGCGGTGATCACTGCGGCCCTCGACAAGGGCGGCCCCGATGCGGTGGGTGTGCTCGGTGGCGCCCGGTTGTCGAACGAGGCGCAGTACGCGTGGGCCAAGCTGGCCAAGTCGGTGATCGGCACCGACAACGTCGACGCCCAGCTCGACGACGGCCTGCCGGCGGCCATGGTCGCGTCGTACCCCCGCCGTACCCTCAACGACGCGCTGGCGCCGGGCTCGGCGGTGGTGTTGATGAGCGAAGACCCCAAGGAGCAGTTCGGGACGCTCTACCTGCGATTGCGTCATGCGCTGCAGAAGCGCGACATCACGCTGGTCGAGCTCAACCCGACCGCCAGCGGCCTCGGCCGGCTCACCACGGTGGGCCTGCACCCGCGGCCCGGCGAGACAGGGGTGGTGGCGCGTGCTCTGGTCGACGCCGTGGCCGGTGCGCTCCCGACCGCCGACGTGGGGGGCGTCTCTGCTGCCGCGATCTCGGCCGCCGCGACCGCCGTGCACGGTCGCCCGGTCACCGTGGTCTGCGGCCGAGCGTCACTCGCCGAGTCGGCGTCCCCCACGATCGATGCGGCGGCTGCCCTGCGAGAGCTTCCCGGCGCCGCGTTCCTGTTCGCCCTGCGGCGGGGCAACAGCCACGGCGCCATCGACATGGGCCTGGCTCCGGGTCTCCTGCCGGGCCGAGTCGGCCTCGGCGCCACTCCCGAGGGCTGGGCCGCCGCGCCGACGGTCACCGGTCTCGACGCCAGGGGCATGCTCGAAGCTGCGGTGGACGGCGACCTCTCCGTCCTCGTGCTGGTCGGCTCCGACCCCCTGGCCGACTTCCCCGACGCCGACCTCGCGTCCCGGGCCCTGACCACCTGTGACACCGTGATCGCGGTCGACCTGTTCGCCAATCTCTCGGTGGCCTCGGCCGACATCGTGTTCCCGGCTGCCGGTTTCGCGGAGACCGCGGGAACGCACACCAATTTCGAGGGTCGTGTCAGCCCGCTCACCCGGAAGGTCACCGCTCCCGGCGTCGCCCGACCCGACTGGGTCATCGCCTCCGATCTCGCCTTCGAGCTCGGAGCCGACCTGGGCTTCGACTCGGTCGAGTCGGTGTTCGACGAGATCGTGACCGTGGCCCCCTCACACGCGGGTCTCAGCTTCGCCGACGTCGCCGCTGACAACGACGGTGCCCTCGTCCGCGGACCCACCGCACTCGACTTCGGCGCCCCCGAGCCGACCGCGGTCGTCCCGCTCGACGGGTACTCGCTGCGTCTGGTGACCGATCACCGGCTGTACGACAACGCCACCCTGGTGCAGCACTGCCCGTCGATGGCCAACCTCGCCGACGTGGCCCAGCTGTCGCTGCACCCCCTCGATGCCGATCGACTCGGCGCGGGTGCGGGCAGCCTCGTCACGGTCATCTCGGCCGCCGGCTCCATCGAGCTGCCGGTCCGTCCCGATCCGGCGGTGCCCCGCGGATCAGGAGTGATCCCGTTGAACCGGTCCGGCGCCGATCCGCGCGAGCTGATCGATCACCGTGCGGTGGTCACCGACATCCGGGTGGCCTCCTCGTGACGGTGATGCTGACCCCGGTGCTCGCGCTCGATCCGCTGCTTCTCGGTGAGGTCGGCCTGAGCGAGGTGCTCATCGTCCTCCTCAAGGTCGTCGTGGCCTTCGCCGTCCTCCTCGTGTCGGTCCTGTTCATGGTGTGGTTCGAGCGCAAGTTCATCTCCGACATGCAGAACCGCATCGGCCCCAACGTCGCCGGCCCGTGGGGTCTGCTCCAGACACTCGCCGACGGCATCAAGCTGTTCTTCAAGGAGGACCTGATACCCGACCGGGCCGACCGCTTCGTGTTCAAGCTGGCGCCGTTCCTCTCGTTGGTCCCGGCCTTCCTCATCTTCGCGGTCGTACCCATCGGCGGCGACTTCAGCGGCGGCGAGGGCAGCGACGGAGTGGTCACGCTGTGGGGACACGACACGTACCTCCAGGTGGCCGACATGCCGGTGGGAATCCTGTTCTTCCTCGCCATGTCGAGCATTGCCGTGTACGGCATCATGTTGGCGGGCTGGTCGTCGGGTTCGAAGTATCCGCTGCTTGGGTCGGTGCGGGCGTCGGCCCAGATGGTGTCCTACGAGGCAGCCCTCGGCCTGTCTCTGGCCACCGTCTTGCTGAAGACGGGGAGCTTGTCGAGCCACGACATCGCCCTCGGTCAAGCCGGCGGATTCGGGTTCGGCGACCTGGCCGACTGGAATGTGGTTGCCACCGGGTTCGTGCCGTTCGTCATCTTCCTGATCGCCGGTACCGCCGAGCTCAATCGTCCGCCCTTCGACCTGGTCGAGGCCGAACAGGAGCTGGTCGGGGGATTCCACACCGAGTACTCGTCGTTGCGGTTCTCGCTGTTCTTCCTGGCCGAGTTCATGAACACGGTGACGATGTCGGCCATCATCGTCCTGTTGTTCTTCGGCGGCCCGGCCGGCCCCGCCCTGGTCGGTCCGGCGTGGATCTGGGGCCTCATCTGGTTCACGGCCAAGCTGATGGTGTTCCTCGGCGTCTTCGTGTGGTTCCGGGCGTCGCTGCCCCGCTTGCGCTATGACCAACTCATGGATCTCGGCTGGAAGGTGCTCATTCCTGCGGCTCTGGGGTGGTTCTTGTTCGTGGCCGCCCTCGATCTCGGCGCCAACCGGGGCTGGAACCGCTGGGTCATCGTCGCCGTGGCGGTGCCGGCGATGCTCGTCGCCATGGCCATGGTTGTGGCGTCGGTCTCCTCG
Organism: Acidimicrobiales bacterium; assembly: GCA_024638845.1. GTDB lineage: Bacteria > Actinomycetota > Acidimicrobiia > Acidimicrobiales > JAHEJN01 > JAHEJN01. The sequence continues at coordinate 44,665 of JAHEJN010000010.1, forward strand.
GCCCGCCACAGCCGTCTGGCCCACGAAGACCACGAGGGAGCGTTCTAGATGGGATTCCTCGACGGTTTCGGCCTCACCTTCGGCAAGCTCTTCGACGAGCGGGTCACCACCGAGTACCCCGAAGAGAAGCGGCCAAAGGCTCTCCGCACCCACGGCCGTCACGTGCTCGGTCGCAGTGAAGACGGCATGGAGAAGTGCATCGGCTGCGAGCTGTGCGCCGGTGTGTGTCCGGCCAACTGCATCTATGTCCGTGGGCTCGACAATCCTCCCGACGATCCCGTCTCGCCCGGCGAGCGGTACGGGTACGTGTACGAGATCAACTACCTCCGCTGCATCCACTGCGACCTGTGTGTCGAAGCGTGCCCCACCGAGGCCATCACCGAGACCAAGATGTTCGAGTTCTCCTTCACCAACCGATCCGATGCGATCTACACCAAGGACGACCTGTTGGTCGGCGACGACGGCAGGCCCCAGCACCTTCCGTGGGAGGACTGGCGCCCGGGTGAGGACGAGCACACGTCGGCCTGGATGCGCGCCACGGCTCCGTCGGGCGACGCCAGCTACGCCGGCAAGATCGCCTGGAGCAGTGAGCTCGGCTACGGAACACGCGCCGCAGAAGAAGGCCAGACCGAAGATGACTCGGTCGCGGGGGCCGAGGAGTAATGGAGACGGCCGTCTTCCTGATCGCTGGTGCGTTCGCGCTGATCGGTGCGCTGGGTGTGGTCCTCAACCGCAATCCGGTCCATGCCGCGCTCAGTCTGGTGATGACCCTGTTCGCGGTGGCGGTGCTCTTCGTCGCCCAGGAAGCGCATCTCCTGGCGGCAGTTCAGGTGATCGTGTACGCCGGTGCCATCGTCGTTCTCTTCCTGTTCGTCATCATGTTGCTCGGCGTCGACACCGCAGAGAATCTCGAGGTCGAACCCATCGCAGGTCAACGTCCGCTGGCGCTGGGGATCGGTGTCGGTGTCATGACGCTCGCCGTCGTGGCCGTTGCGGTGATCGGCAACGGTGCCACCGGCGCACGGGGGGTGACCGCACCCATCCAGCCCGAGACGGTGAGGGCGAACGTCCAACAGGTCGCCGAGGTCCTGTTCACCGATCAGATCGTGGCCTTCGAGCTGACCGCGCTGCTGCTCACGGTGGCGGTGGTCGGCGCCGTCGTGCTCGCCCGCAGGCCCGAGGGCGACTACCAGCCCGCCCCCGAGTCGGCGCTCGATCAACAACGGCGCGAGGCCACCGAGTCGATCGAGAATGCGGCCGAAACCGTCGAGGAGACGGCCGAAGCGGCGGCCGAAGCCGATGCCGGGGTCGAGACATGATCGTCACCACGTCGTGGTACCTGATCCTCGCGGCGCTGATCTTCGCCATCGGCGCCGTCGGGCTGCTGGTGCGGCGAAACCCATTGGTCATGTTCATGTGTGTCGAGCTCATGCTGAATGCGGTGAGCCTCACCTTCGTCGCCTTCGCCCGCGACCTCGACGACATCGGCGGCCAGGTCAGCGTGTTCTTCGTGCTCGTCGTCGCCGCGGCCGAGGTCGTGGTCGGCCTGGCCATCATCGTCGCGGTGATGCGCCGCCGGCCGGGCGCGACCGCCGACGACCTCTCGGTTCTCAGGGGCTGACGTGGAAGAGCTCGTGTGGCTGATCCCCGCGTTGCCCCTGCTCGGTTTCGCCCTGCTCGTCGTGGGCGGCCGCCGGCTCGGTGAACCCCACGCCGGTCTGCTGGCCACGGCCATGATGGCCGGTTCCTTCGCGGCCTCGGTCGCCGTGTTCATCGGCCTGTTGGGCCGCGACGCCGAAAACCGGTTCTACGAGCTCACCCTGTTCGAGTGGATTCCCGCCGGTGACTTCAGCGTCGACGTCGGCTTCCTGGCCGATCCGCTGTCGGTCACCATGACCCTGTTCATAACCGGCGTGGGAACCCTCATCCACCTCTTCGCCGTGGGGTACATGCACGGCGACCCGAAGTTCTCGAAGTTCTTCGTGTACCTCAACCTGTTCGCCTTCTCCATGCTGATGCTCGTGTTGGGCGACAACCTGCTCATCACCTTCCTCGGATGGGAGGGCGTGGGCGCGTGCTCGTACCTCCTCATCTCGTTCTGGTTCGACGAGGAGGCCAATGCCACGGCCGGCAAGAAGGCGTTCGTCACCAACCGGGTCGGCGACTGGGGCTTCATGGTCGCCATCTTCCTCGCCTTCTTCACCTTCGGCTCGATCAACTACGGCGACATGTTCTCGGGCGCCAACGGCATGGCCGCATCCACCGCCACCGCCATCACGGTGCTGTTGCTCGTCGGCGCCGCCGGCAAGTCGGCCCAGTTCCCGCTCTACCTCTGGCTACCCGACGCCATGGCCGGCCCCACACCGGTCTCGGCGTTCATCCACGCGGCCACGATGGTGACCTCGGGCGTCTACCTGCTGACCCGCATGAACCCCATCATCGCCGAGGCCAGCAGCTGGGCCCCGAACCTCATCGCCTGGGTGGGGCTGTTCACCGCCCTGTTCGCCGCCAGCATCGCCGTCGCCCAGAACGACATCAAGAAGGTGCTGGCGTACTCCACCGTGAGCCAGCTCGGTTTCATGTTCGTCGCCGTCGGGTCGGGCGTGTACGTCGCGGCCATCTTCCACATGATCACCCACGCCTTCTTCAAGGCCCTGTTGTTCCTCGGTGCCGGTTCGGTCATCCACGGCATGCACCACGAGCAGGACATGCGCCGCTACGGCGGACTGGCCAAGGTCATGCCCATCACCGCCGCCACCATGGTCCTTGGCTGGCTGGCCATCGCGGGCGTACCGCCGTTCTCCGGCTTCTGGTCGAAGGACGAGATCCTGCTCGGGGCCTACCAGGACAACCCGACCATGTGGGCGCTGCTGCTCGTCGCCGCCATTCTCACCGCCTTCTACATGAGCCGGGCCATCTTCCTCACCTTCTTCGGCGCCCGTCGGTGGGACGCCGAGATCGACGGCGAGGCACCGGACCACCCGGTTCAGCCTCATGAGTCGCCCATCACGATGTGGCTGCCGTTGGTCGCCCTGGCCGGGCTCGGCGTCGTCGGCGGCGTCTTGAACCTGCCCTTCACCGGCAGCACCAAGCGGCTCGAGCACTGGCTCGAGCCGTCGCTGTTCGGCAACGAGCAGCTCATCACCGAGACCACGGCCACCAAGTGGGTGCTGGCGATCGTGGCCATCGTCGCCGGCGCTGTGGGCATCGTGGTCGCGTTCGTGGTGTACGTGAAGAAGCGAGTCGACGCCTCGACGATCGAGCAGCCGATCCTGGCCGAGGGGTGGGGCTATGACCTCGCGGTGTCGGACTTCATGGGTGGCCCGGGTCGCAAGGGGTTCGAGGGCGTGACCTGGTTCGATCGCCGGATCATCGACGGAGCGGTGAACGGCGCGGCCGGTCTCGTTCGCTCGGGTGGATCGCTGCTCGGTCGGCTGCAGACGGGCTATGTGCGTTCGTCGGCGGCGGGAATCGGCCTCGGCGCCGTCGCTCTGCTCGTCTACTTCCTGTCGAGGACCACCCTGTGACGCCCGTCGTCGCCGAGGCCTCCTTCGCCGTCATCCCTGCGTTGGTGTTGGTACCGCTGGTCGGGGCGGTCGTGGTCGCGCTGTTGCCGCGCGCCATGGCGATGCTCGCCAAGCCGCTGGCGGTCATGTTCTCGTCGACCGCGGCCGCCATCACCGTCTGGATCCTGGTCGAGTTCGACAAGGCCGACCCCGGAATGCAGTTCGTGTCGAGCCAGAGCTGGATCGATGCCCTCGGCATCTCGTGGTCGGCCGGAATCGACGGCATCTCGTTGTTCCTCGTCGTGCTCACCGGCGTGTTGTTCCCCCTGGCCATGGTTGCCGTCGACCCGGGCCACGATCACAAGGCGTACTACGCCTGGTTGCTGGTTCTCCAGGGTGGGTGCCTCGGGGTCTTCGTGGCTCTCGACCTGTTCATGTTCTTCGTGTTCTTCGAGATCGTCCTGGTGCCGATGTACTTCCTCATCGGCAAGTGGGGTCACGGCGCACGCGAGTACGCCGCCACGAAGTTCTTCCTGTACACGATGCTCGGCTCGGCCCTCATGCTCGTCGGGATCATCGCCCTGGTGGCCCTGCACGCCCGGGCAACCGGTGGAGACATCACCTTCGATCTGGTGGAGCTGGCCGAGACGCAGGCCGTTGCGACCAACACCGCGCGATGGATCTTCGTCAGTTTCGCCGTGGCGTTCGCGGTGAAGGTGCCGATCTTCCCGCTCCACACCTGGCTGCCCGACGCCCACACCGAGGCCCCCACCGCCGGTTCGGTCATCCTGGCCGGCGTCATGCTCAAGCTGGGCACCTACGGATTCCTCCGGCTGGGGCTGTACCTGTTCCCCGAAGCGGCCGTATGGGCCGCTCCGGTCATGATCACCCTCGGTGTGATCGGCATCATCTACGGCGCCATCGTCGCCACGATGCAGAAGGATCTCAAGCGTCTCGTCGCCTACTCGTCGGTGGCTCACCTCGGCTTCATCGTGCTCGGCACCTTCGCCCTCAACACCGAGGGCATCGAGGGGGGCGTGGCGCAGATGATCAACCACGGCATCTCCACCGGCGCCCTCTTCCTCCTCGTCGGCTGGATGTACGAACGCCTCCACACCCGCCAGATCGCCGAGATGGGTGGTCTGCAGCAGTCGGCGCCGATCTTCGCCGGTGTGTTCACGGTGGTGATGCTCTCGTCGATCGGCCTTCCTGGGCTCAATGGGTTCGTCGGTGAGTTCCTCACGCTGCTCGGCGCGTTCAACGCCCACCGCTGGTGGGCGGTGGTGGCGGCCACAGGAGTGATCCTGGCGGCGCTGTATCTCCTGTGGGCCTATCAACGGGCGTTCCACGGCAGACCCCGCGGCGATCACGCCGAGATGACCGAGCTGGGCATGGTCGAGAGTCTGGTGATCATCCCGTTCCTCGTCGCGATCGTGTTCCTCGGCGTGTATCCCAAGCCCATGCTCGAACGCATCGAGCCGGCCGTCGACTCGTTGGTCGCCCACATCGAGACCCACGTCCCCGACTTCGCCGAGCCGGTGGCCAACCAGGGTGGCGGCGGCGGCTTCGACGACATCGAGGTCGAAGAACACGAGGGGGAGGCCGAGTGATGCTCGCTCAGGTCGAACCCATCGTCACGCCCGAGATCGCCTGGACCGGGCTGGTGCCGCTCATCATTCTCGGTGGCGGTGCGGTGCTGATTCTCACCGTCTGGTCGCTGGCCGGCCGCTATCTGCCCTCCTGGTCGTCGTCGGCGGTTGCGGCGGCCATCGCCCTCGGGGGCACGGCAGGCTCCATCCACCTGTGGTTGCGCGTCACCGACGACGACCGGGGCCCGTTCGGTGTCGCGGCGAATGCGCTCGGCGTCGACGGCTTCTCGGTGCTGCTCACCATGCTCATCTCGGTGGCAACGGCGTTGTGCGCCGTTCTGGCGATGGCGTACCTCGAGCGCGAGAAGCTCGACCGGCCCGAGTACCCGGTCCTGCTGCTCCTTTCGGCGTCGGGTGGCGTGGTCATGGCCATGGCGAACGACCTCATCGTCTTGTTCGTCGGGCTCGAGATCCTCTCCATCTCGGTGTACGTGCTGGCCGCGTTCCACGCCCGCCGCGAGCAGTCACAGGAGGCGGGCATGAAGTACTTCGTGCTCGGGGCCTTCTCCTCGGCGTTCTTCCTCTACGGCATCGCGCTCACCTACGGTGCCACGGGCTCCACCAACCTCATCGACATACGCGAGTACCTCGCCGCGGTCGTCCTGGTCGACGATGCGCTGTTGCTGGCCGGCTTCGCCTTCCTGCTGGTCGGTCTCGGGTTCAAGGTCTCGGCGGTCCCGTTCCACGCATGGACGCCCGACGTGTACCAGGGCGCGCCCTCACCGGTGGTCGCCTTCATGGCCTCGGCGGTCAAGGTGGCCGGGTTTGCCGCGCTGCTCCGCGTGTTCGTCCTCACCTTCGATCAGTACGCCGACGACTGGCAGCCGATCGTGTACGCCATCGCGGTCGCGACACTGCTGCTCGGTGCCATCCTCGCAACGGTGCAGACCGACGTGAAGCGAATGCTCGCGTACTCGTCGATCAGCCACGCCGGCTTCATGCTGGTCGGCGTCGAGGCGGCCAGCGCCCAGGGCACCGAAGCGGTGGTCTTCTACCTCATCGCCTACAGCTTCCTCGTCATCGGGAGCTTCGCCGTGGTCGGCATCGTGTCGGGCGAGGGCGACAGCCACACGTCGGTCTCCGATTTCGCCGGCCTGTCCCGCCGACGGCCCTGGCTGGCGTTCCTCTTCACCGTGTTGTTGCTCGCGCAGGCGGGCGTGCCGCTCACGACCGGGTTCTTCGCCAAGTTCCTCACGATCACCGCGGCCGTCGACGAACGGTCGTGGGCCCTGGCCATCGTGGCCATGATCTCGGCGGTCATCGCCGCGTTCCTGTACCTCCGGATCATGGTCAGCATGTGGCTGGCCGACGTCGACACCGAGCGCTCGGCCGCGCTGCCGATTCCGGTCACCACCGGAGTGGTGCTGGTGCTCACCGTGGCCTTCACGATGGTGTTCGGGATCTGGCCCGAGCCCATCGTCGACCTCGCCCGCGACGCCGTCCCGGCCCTGATCCGAGGCTAGTCAGCGGCGCAACGACGATTCCGATCGCCACACTCGCCGTCATCGCGGAGTGACGACCGTGTTCGACTCGAAGCCGATCCACCAGGTGAGGCGAGGGCCGCGAACCGCGAAGCTCACCAGTGTCGGGTCGGGTCCGGCGACGAGCTCTCCGGTGCCCCGCAACATCAACCCGTACTTGTCGGTCGGATGGGGACCGTTGCTCGCGTCGAGGGTGATGGCGATCGCCGAGTCGCGCCGTCGACCGGTGCGTTGCACGACGCTCCGGGGAATCGAGGCCCGCCGCGTGGCGGAATCCCAGGCTGCAGGCAGGGCCACCGGACCAGCGGCCGAGAGGTACGACAGACTGCACTCCGATTCGGCCTCGTCCTCGACAAGCGCTCCCACCGGCTCCGGAAGCTGTCGGGTGTCGAGCGGGGCGGCCGCGCCGGGAGCGGCGATGTCGGGTGCCTGTGGCGATACGCGACGCCACTGGCCGCCGGCATCGACGATCTCGTGTCCCTCGATGGTGATCGTGTGGTCGGGCCGGGCCGCAACGAGAACCCGGCCGGCAACGTTCCAGGCGACGGGTATGGACCTCATGATCTTGGCGTATCCGGCCATCGCGGTGAGCTGCGCGACTCCGAGTCGGCCGACGGCCGCACCCGACAGGCTCCAACCGATCGGATCTGCGACAGCGTCGATCGGTGCGAGCGCGTCGAACACCGTGGCTCGACCCGACTGCACCACGAGAGTGCCGCAGCGACTCACCGCAGTTGCCGCGATCGGACAGCGAGCGAGGAGCCGTCGCTTGTATGCCCGGCGCGACGTCGTGGTCCAGTACCGGCCGTAGGCGGAGACACCGGCCTGGGGCGTGAGATGCGGTCCGCTCGCAGCGAGGACCGCGAAGGGCTGGAAGCCGTCGCTGCGCCGAGGCTGGGTCACGCGCCGGCGCCTTTGGTCACCCTCAGATTCGGATCGTCGGGATCGATGCCGAGATGGTCATAGAGGCGGTTGGCGAAGGTGTCGCCGGCCCGATCGGCGGTGACGGCCATGATCCTCTCGACCGGGACTCTCGACAGCTGCGGGAGCGGCAGCTCGACGCACACGGTGATGTCGATCTCGAGGCGGCTCAGCCGGGGTCCGAGCTCGGTGAGCACATAGGTGCCGTTGGCGCCGGCCCGCTCGGTCGACCCATCCGGTGGCACATGGTGGAAGTCGAGCCGACTCGGCGCGATGAAGGTCATCTGTTCGGTGAACGACGGGGCAACGGTCAGCCCGAGCCCGGAGATCCCCGTGAGTCGCCACGTCCAGATGTCGCCTTCGGCCTCGATGGTGTCGATCAGCGGGGTGAAGTCGGCCAAGAGGTCGGGCTCGACGAGCACCTCCCACACGGCACCGCGGTTGACGGGGACGACGGCCACAGACAGATTCCGGGTCGAGAAGGTGTTCATGAACGGTTCGGATCCTTCGATTGGTCGGCTCCATCATGGTCGGGTCGGACCGGATCGACGACACCGCGGGGTCTGGTCACGAACTAGCGTGCACCCATGCCCGATCGCCTGAGCGCCGAGGACTTCGACGCCCGCCCCGATCTGCCCGACTGGCGCTACATCCTGGGTGGGATCGACGCCACGTTTCGACTCGCGTCGTTCCAGCAGGCCGGCGAGCTCATTGCCAGGGTCGCCGAGCTGGCCGATGCCGCCGACCACCATCCCGACCTCGACCTTCGCTGGCCGGGCGTGGTCCACGTGCGGCTCTCCACCCACGACCAGGGCGGGCTCACCACGCTCGACACCGACCTCGCCAGAGCCGTCTCGGCGTTGGCGGCAGAGAGCGGGGCCACCAGCGACCCGACCCGCGCGGTGGTCACCGAGATCGCCATCGATGCGCTCGACGCGTCGGCCATCATCCCGTTCTGGCAGGCCGTCCTCGGATACGTACCCGCCCACCCCGAGAGCGCCCACGAATCGCCCACGCTCGTCGACCCGCGGCACCGCGGGCCCTCGATCTGGTTCCAGCAGATGGATGTACCCCGCCCCGAGCGCAGCACCATTCACCTCGACATCGAGGTGGCCCACGATGTCGCGACCCAACGGGTGACGGCGGCGCTCGATGCCGGCGGCCGGTTGGTGACCGACGCGTATGCCCCGTCGTTCTGGGTCCTGGCCGACCCGGAGGGCAACGAGGCGTGTGTGTGCACGTGGCAGGCCCGAGCCTGAGCTCGGACCGTTCGCCCGCTCACCGGTGCTGGTCGATGAGGATCGGGTTGCCGTCGGGATCGATCAGCATGATCGACGCGGGGCCCTCCGGGTTGTCGTCGGGCACGATGGACGTGAGCTCGATGCCTGCCGCCTCGAGCCGTCGCTGGATCTCACGCACGTCGGTGAAGGGGTCGACGAGGCTCATGTCGTTGGCCCAGCCCGGGTTGAACGTGAGCATGTTCTGGTCGAACATGTCGTGGAACAGGCCGATCACGGTGGCCCCGTTCACCATGATGAGCCAGTTCTGGTCGGCATCGCCGCCGGTGACCTCGAAGCCGAGCGCTTCGTAGAACGCCCGAGATCGACCGAGGTCGGCCACTGTGAGGCTGATCGAGAATGCTCCGAGGTCCACGGCGTCGCTCCTTGGCGATGGAATGCTCTGGTCGACACGATTCTGGCCGATGGGAACCAGACTGGTGAGGACATCGTCTGAATCCCACGATCGCCCGAGACGCGGCGGCGAAGCGAGGCCGAGATGAACGCAGGGTCAGGCATGGTTCGTGGGGTGGTGGCAGTGTGCGTGTGCATCGCGCTCGTGGCTGCGGCCTGCTCGGGCGGTGACGACGGTCGAGGCGGCCGGGCCGAGCCCGACCCTTCGGGTCCACCGGCGACCGCAGGCACGCCGAACCGTGAAGCCTCCGGCTCCGCTGCGCAACTGCTCACGTTGCGATTGAGCGAGGGATCCTCGGTCGCCGGGGCGGTCGCCGGCCCGCCGGTGGTCGACGGCATCCCGCTGTCCGACGCCGAAGTGGCCGAGGTGCTCGCTCGACTCCCGGCGTGGGACGTTCCCGAGACCGACCGGCAGGAGTTCGATCGGCCACCCGACTCGTTGCGGCCGCCGCTGGTCGGCGACACGATCGAGGGCACGTTCCCGCCGTCGACTGACACGGGCGGTCCGAGTGCCCCCGACCGCGGACCGCTGGAGGTCGTCAGGTTCCAGCCCGAGGGCGACGTGGGCATCGCTCCGTTCCTGAGCATCACCTTCAGCCAGCCGATGGTGCCGGTGGCGACGCTCGACCAGCTCGCAGCCGAAGCGGTGCCCGCCGTCGTCACGCCGGCCGTCGATGGCCGCTGGCGGTGGATCGGAACCCGCACGTTGCGCTTCGAGGTCGAGCCCGGGCTCACCGATCGGCTGCCGGCAGCCACCGAGTACCGAGTGGAGATCCCCGCCGGCACCACCTCGGCCACCGGCGGCGAGCTGGCCGAAGCGGCGTCGTTCACCTTCGCCACGCCACCGCCCGTCGTACAGTCCTTCGTCGGCGAATCCGACAGCCTTCCCCTCACGCCCGTCTTCGTCGCGACCTTCGATCAGCTCGTCTCGCCCGCAGCCGTTCTCGATCATCTCAACCTGAGCGCAGGGGACGACGAACGGGCCGTCCGCGAGGCGACGGCGGCGGAGATCGAAGCCGACGACGAGGCTGCCCGCGCCGTCGCTGCCGGTCTCGAGGGCCGGGTGGTCGCGTTCCGGGCGGTCGATCCCCTTCCGGTCGACAGCCGCGTCGAGGTGTCCTTCGAAGCCGGAACGCCGTCGGCCGAGGGCCCGCTCGTCACCGAGAACGCGCGCGTGTTCCGCGCCCGCACCTTCGGCCGGCTCGAAGTGACCAGCGCCACCTGCGGCTACGGCGGTGGCTGTACGCCCCTGACCCCGTTCATCATCGAGCTCAGCAACCCGATCGACCTCACCCGGTTCACCCCGTCGATGGTCACCGTCGATCCGTCGATCCCAGGCCTCCGGGTCAACGCGTACGGCAACGTCCTGGAGATCTCCGGTGCCACCGCCGGGCGAACCAGCTACGAGGTCACCCTGGCGGGCGAACTGGCCGACACCTTCGGCCAGTCGCTCGGCGAGGACTACACGAAGAAGTTCGACGTCGGCCCGGCACGGCCGTACCTGCAGGGCTTCGATCGCCAGTTCGTCACGGTCGACCCGGCAACGACCGACCCGACGGTGAGCGTCACGACGATCAATCACGACAGCGTGCGCGTGACGGCGTGGGCCGTCACGCCCGATCAGTACCAGGAGTATCTGCGGTTCCTCGACACCACCTACTCCGACACCGAGCCTCCCGAGCCGGACTGGCCCCGTGTGCTCGAACGTGACGTCGACGTCGATGCCGCCGGCGACACCGTCACCGAAACGACCATCGATCTCTCGGATGCCTTCGCCGAGTCGGGTGGCCCGATCGTGGTTCGCCTCGAACCCACACGCGAGATCGCACCGACCAGCGACGACTACTGGCAGAACCGCCCCACCTACGCCTTCGTCCAGAAGACCACCCTTGCGATCGACGCGTTCATCGACTCGGACGAGCTGTTGATCTGGACCACCGACCTCGTCACCGGTCGGGTCCTGCGCGGGGTCACCGTCACCGTGCTCGGCCCCGACGCGGTCGTCACCACCGATGCCGACGGTCTCGCCAGGTACTCACTTCGCGATGAGGCCGTCCGCGGTCTGGTCGCCGAGCTCGATGGCGCCGTCGGGATGTTGCCGTCGAGCTGGTACGACGGGTGGACCACGCAGTCCTACGGTGCGGAGACCCGCTGGTATGTCTTCGACGACCGTGGCGTGTACAAGCCGGGGGAGACGGCCCGTCTCACCGGCTGGGTGCGCACCATCGACCGGTCGGGCCCGGCCCGGCTCGAGTCGATCGGCAGAACCGTCGACGTCGACTACCGCGTCTATGACCCCCAGGGCAACGACATCGACGGCGGCACCGTCGAGCTCAATACGCTCGGAGGCTTCAATCTCGCTGTCGACATCCCCGACGCCGCCAACCTCGGTCAGGCCTACGTCGAGCTCCAGCTCACCGGCGCCGGTGCCCCCGTGTCGAGCTTCGGCAGCCACTCCTTCCAGATCCAGCAGTTCCGCACGCCCGAGTTCGAGGTGAGGGCCCGCCCCGAGAGCCCAGGCCCCTATTTCACCGCCGACCCCGCCACCGTGGCCGTCGACGCCGACTACTTCGCCGGTGGACCGCTGCCCGACGCCGAGGTCGAGTGGCTCGTGAGCACCGCGTCCACCACCTACGAGCCGCCGGGTTGGGACCAGTTCGTCTTCGGCGTGTGGCAGCCCTGGTGGTTCGAGGGGAACCTCGGTGGCTACGACGTCGGCTTCGGCGAGGCGGTCGACGAGTGCTTCGATTGCGGCCCGGGCTTCGGCGTCACCGAGTACGAGCAGTTCGCCGGACGAACCGACGCCTCCGGCAGTCACTATCTGCAGATCGACTTCGAAGGCCCCGATGCCGACCTCCCGTCGACGGTCACCGCCGAGGCCACCGTGTTCGACGTGAACCGTCAGGCCTGGGCCTCTCGCACCGACCTGTTGGTGCACGCGGCCCGTTACTACGTCGGCCTGCGGACCGACCGCCCCTTCGTCGAGCAGGGCACGCCCATGAGGGTCGATGTGGTGGCCACCGATGTCGACGGCGCCCCGGTGGCCGGACGCGACATCGAGGTCACCGCTGGGCGGGTCGAGTCGACGTTCGAAAACGGGGCCTGGACCGACGAGGTGGTCGACCCCGCCACTTGCACCGTCACCTCGACCGAAGTGGCCGACGCCGCAGGTGAGCTCCCGCGCTGCGAGTTCGCGACCGAGTTGGGCGGCACCTACCGCATCACGGCGGTCGTCACCGACGACGACGGGCACACCAATCGCACCGAGATCACGCAGTGGGTCACCGGTGGCGAGAACCGGCCGACTCGTGCCGTCCAACAAGAGCAGGTCACCATCGTTCCCGACGTCGAGGTCCACGCCATTGGCGACACGGCGGAGCTGTTCGTGCAGGCGCCGTTCGCTCCGGCCACTGGCCTGGTCACGGTGGCCCATGGTGGCCTCGAGTCCGCCTTTGCCTTCGATGCCGCCGACGGAACGGCCATCGTCAAGGTCCCCATCACCGACGAGTACGTGCCGAACGTGACCGTGCAGGTCGACATGGTCGGTTCGAGCGAGCGCGTCGCCGACGACGGCACGCCGCTTCCCGACGCTCCCCGTCGGGTGGCCTTCGCCACCGGTCGCATCGATCTGGTCGTGCCCCCGATCGCGCAGACCCTCGACGTGGTGGCCACGCCCGCCGATCCGGCCCTGAGGCCGGGCGACGACACGTCGGTGACGGTGGAGGTGCGAGATGCCGCCGGCAATCCGGTGCCCGACGCCGGTGTCGCCCTCGTTGTCGTCGACGAGGCGGTGCTCGCCCTCACCGGATACGAGCTGACCGACCCGATCGACGTCTTCTACTCCGCTCTCTACTCGAACGTGTTCGCCGAGTACGTGCGGTCGAGCGTCGTGCTGGCCGACCCCGATCGGCTGGCCGGGGGCGATGTCGTCACCCCGAATGCGGCGGGCGGCGACGACAGCGCAACCGCAGACCTCGCCGAGGAGGCGCCGGCCGAGGAGTCGGCGTCGGCGCCTGCGGCCGACGGATCGGCCGCCCGTGACGGCGAGAGCCCGATCGCGGTCCGTACCGACTTCGGTGCCCTGGCCGTGTACGCCCCCGACGAGACCACCGGCGCCGACGGCACCGTCACCGTCGACGTACCCCTTCCCGACAGCCTCACCCGCTACCGGGTCATGGCGGTGGCCGTCGACGGCGTCGACCGCTTCGGCGAGGGCGAGGCCAACATCACGGCCCGGCTCCCGCTCATGGTTCGTCCGTCGGCCCCCCGCTTCTCGAACTTCGGCGACCGGTTCGAGCTGCCGGTGGTCGTGCAGAATCAGACCGACGCACCCGTGGAGGTCGACGTCGCCGTCCAGACCGCCAACCTCACGCTGCCCGAGACCGCCGGCAAGCGGGTGAGCGTTCCGGCCAACGACCGAGTCGAGGTGCGCTTCCCGGCCGCCGCCGAAGATGTCGGAACCGCCCGCTTCCGGGTCGCCGCCGTCAGCGCGGCGAACGCCGACGCGGCGAGCATCGAGCTGCCGGTGTACACACCGGCCACTGCCGAGGCCTTCGCCACCTACGGCGTGATCGACGACGGCGCCATCACCCAGCCGCTCGTGGCGCCCGACGGGGTGTTCCGGCAGTTCGGCGGGCTCGAGATCAACACGTCGTCCACCGCGCTCCAGGCACTCACCGACGCCGTGCTCTACCTCACCGACTATCGCTACGACTCCGCCGACGGGTACGCCTCCCGCATCATGGCTGTGGCCGCCCTGCGCGACGTCCTCGCTGCCTTCGACGCGGACGGCCTGCCGTCGGCCCGCGAGCTGAACGCCCAGGTCGCCCGCGACATCGATCGTCTCGCGGCCCTTCAGAACGACGACGGCGGGTTCCCGTACTGGCAACGAGGCCAGGAATCGATCCCGTGGGAGTCGATCCAGTCGACCCATGCCCTGGTGCTCGCCGATGACGCCGGATACGCGGTGCCCTCCGACACGCTCACGAACGCGCTGGCCCATCTGGTCGACATCGAGAGCCACATCCCGACCGACTACTCCGTCGACGTGCGCAACACGCTGAACGCCTATGCGTTGTACGTCCGCGACCTCGCGGGCGACGGCGATGCCACGAAGGCCGAAGCGCTGTACGAGCGGGCCGGCGACGACCTTCAGCTCGACGC
>JAHEJN010000011.1:0-7136 GCA_024638845.1 Acidimicrobiales bacterium
TCGTCCTTGGTGGCCACCGCCCGCTCGAGTGCGGCCTCGGTGCCGTTCTCGTTCATGAACTCGGCCCACTCGACCAGCGTGTCGACCATCTCGGCCTCGGGCACGACGGCGACGTTCTGGCCCTTCACGAACAGGTGACCCCGCTTGTTGCCTGCCGCGATGCCCAGATCGGCGTCACGCGCCTCGCCGGGGCCGTTCACGACACACCCCATCACCGCCACCTGGAGCGGGATCTTCTTGTCCTCGAAGGCCGCCATGGCCTTCTGGGCCACCTCGAACACGTCGATCTCGGCTCGCCCGCACGACGGGCAGGCGATGAGATCGACGTTCTTGCGCCGGCGGAGCCCGAGCGCTTCGAGCAACTGGCGCCCGGCCTTGGCCTCCTCGACCGGATCGGCGGTCAGCGAGTAGCGGATGGTGTCGCCGATGCCCTCGGCCAGCAACGTGGCGATCCCGGCCGTGGCCTTGATCGTCCCGACCGGCGGCGGGCCGGCCTCGGTCACACCGAGATGCAGTGGATAGTCGGTCACGTCGGCCAGCTGACGGTAGGCCTCGATCATCAGCGGCACACTGCTCGCCTTCACCGAGATCTTCACCTGGTCGAACCCGACCTCGTCGAAGTAGGCGATCTCCTGTTGGGCCGACTCGACCATGGCCTCGGCCGTTACCTTGCCGCCGTACTTCGCGTAGAGGTCGGGATGCAGTGATCCGCCGTTCACGCCGATGCGAATCGGCACGTTGCCCTCGCCGCACGCCTCGGCTACGGCACGTATGTGCTCGGGCTTGCGGATGTTGCCGGGATTCAGCCGGAGGCACTGAACGCCCGCATCGAGGGCAGCCAGCGCCATCTTGTACTGGTGATGGATGTCGGCGACGATCGGAACCGGCGACCGGGGGACGATCTGGGCCAGACCCTCGGCGGCCGCGAGGTCGTTGCACGTGCACCGCACGATGTCGGCGCCGGCGGCGGCCAGCGCGTAGATCTGGGCCAGCGTGCCATCGACATCGGACGTCTTCGTGGTGGTCATCGACTGCACGGTGATGGGCGCACCGCCACCAACGGGAACCGAACCGACCATGATCTGACGGGTCGGGCGACGCGCGAATCCCGCGACGACGTCCATCAGATGATCGGGTCGGTGATGTCGAGATACAGCGCAGCCAGACCCACCGAGATCAACACGAACACGACGGCGTACACCATGGGCAGGAGCTTGCCGACGTCGGCGTAGTAGCGCTCACCGCCGATCGATCGGATGCGCTCGTAGACGGCGATGGCGACATGACCTCCGTCGAGTGGCAGCAACGGAACCAGGTTGAAGATCCCGATGAATATGTTGAGGATCACCAGGAACTGGAAGAGGTCGGCGACGCCGCGATCGGTCAGCGAGGTCCCGATGCGCGCGGCACCGTAGATCGACAGGATGCGACCCTCCTCGTCGGCGCCTTCACCGGTGACGACCTGGTCGCCCTCGTCGGTGGCCGTCTCGGGCTGCACCACTCTCGAGAAGAAGTCACCGAGGCTGCTGGGCGTGAAGAAGGCAGCGAGCTGGGTGACCGACTCGACGCTGACCTCCCCGAACTCCTGGAACGTCTTGCCCACTGCCGTGAAGGGATCGTCGCGCGGCGGTGGGCTGATCTCGTTGTCGGGGCTGACGCCGAGCAGTCCCCGACCGGGGAAGTCGGGGTGCTCGGTGAGCTGCCCGGCACCGGTGAGAACCGAGTCACCGCGCACGTACTCGAAGTCGACCACGGCCCCTGGGAGGAGATCGGCCATGATCTCGGTGAGATCGGCGAACGAGGTGATGCCCTCGCCGTTGATCGCGGTGACACGATCGCCAGGCTCGAGGCCGACCGACGCGGCGAGGCTGTCGGGTGTGACCGAGCGGATGCCCCAGTCGGGCGATTCGAGCGCCTCGGCGGTCAGCTGATCGAACTCCTCCTGTGACGTGACGAACCCGCGGAAGCCGAATCCGGCGAACAGGGTGAACAACAGGACGAGCGCGATGAGGAAGTGCATGGCCGAACCGGCCACCGCGACCGACAGACGGCGAGGGAAGCTCGCCTGGCGGTAGGTGCGCGCCTCGTCGGCGGGATCGACCTCGTCGAGGTTGTTCATGCCGATGATCTTGACGTAGGCACCGGCGGGAATGGCCTTGATGCCGTACTCGGTCTCGCCCCGGCGGAACGACCAGATCCGCGGTCCGAATCCGAGGAAGAACTCGGTCGACTTCATCCCTCCCCAACGGGCGGTCAGGAAGTGACCGAGCTCGTGCAGGAACACGATGACGAGGATGGCGACCACCACGATGACCGCGGAGAGGCCACCGAGCATGGCAAGCAGCACGAACAGCCCGGCGAGCCCGGCCAGACCCTGCCAACCGGCAGAGGGTTGCTCGTCGACGGGATCGGTCCGGTCCGAAACAGGGGTGCCAGTGACGGTCATGCGGCACTCCTGGCGGCCACGATCTCCCGAGCATGGGCCCGAGCCCGCTCGTCGACCGACGTGACGGCGTCGATCGAGTCGGCCGGAGGGTTGTCGTGACGGGCGAGCACGTCTTCGAGGATGCCAGGAATATCGGCCCAAGCGACGGCACCATCGAGGAAGGCCTCGACCGCGACTTCGTTGGCGGCGCTGAGACAGGCCGGCGCCGTCTCGCCCAGCCGGCCGGCCCGGTAGGCGAGGCCCAGGCACGGAAACGCCTCGTGATCGGGAGGTTCGAAGTCGAGCGAGCGTGGTTCGGTCCAGTCGATGGCGCCGTAGGGGATGTCGAGCCGGTCCGGGTAGGCCAGCGCGTACCCGATGCAGAGTCGCATGTCGGGCCGCGAGAGCTGCGCGATGGTCGATCCGTCACTGAACGTGACCATCGAGTGCACGATCGACGGGGGGTGCACCACCACCTCGATGAGGTCGTAGTCGACGCCGTACAGCTCGTGCGCCTCGATGACCTCGAGCCCCTTGTTCATCAGCGTCGAGCTGTCGATGGTGACCTTCGGACCCATCTGCCAGGTGGGATGGGCCAGCGCATCGGCCACGGTGACCCCGAGCAGGCTGGTGGCACTCCGTCCCCGGAACGGCCCGCCCGATGCGGTCAGGATCAGCTGCGCGATGCGGTCGGGACGGCCGGTATCGGCAAAGACCTCGTTGCTTCGCAAGCACTGGTGCAGCGCGCAGTGTTCACTGTCGACGGGGAGGATCTCGGCACCGGGTGTCGATCGGGCCGCGGCCACGACGGGGCCGGCGGCGATGAGCGACTCCTTGTTGGCCAGCCCCAGCCTCCGACCGTTCTCGAGCGCGGCGATGGTGGCAGGAAGGCCGGCAAAACCCACCACCCCGTTGATGGCCACCTCGGCGCTGGCTGCGGCCTCGGCCAGCGCCGCCGCACCGGTCTCGACCCGTACGCCGGGAAGGGCATCCCGCAACGTGGGCACGGTGTCAGGGTCGGCCGTGACCACGAGCTCGGGCGCGAACTCCCGCGCCTGGGTGATCACCGGCTCGACCGATCGACCTGCCGCAAGGGCGACCACGTCGAATCGCTCGCGTCGATCTCGGACGATGTCGAGGGTCTGCGTGCCGATCGAACCGGTCGACCCGAGCACCGCCACGGTGGTCATGGCCCGATTCTACGGGCTGTCGCCGCCGTCCCGCCCTGGCGGAACGGGACTCTCGACGATCAGTACAGGTCGAACAGAAGAGCCAGGTAGTAGGTGACCGGCAACATGATCAGCAGGGCATCGAAGCGATCGAGCAACCCGCCGTGGCCGGGGAGAAGCGACCCCATGTCCTTCACGTCGAGATCACGTTTGAGCATCGACTCGGTCAGATCCCCGAGTGGCGCGAAGATCGCGGCCGCCACGCCGAGCGAGAACGCCTCGACGAAACCACCCGGTGCGCTGCCGAAAGGCGTCAGACCCACGACGTTCAACACCACGACGGCGGCGATGATGGCAACGACACCACCGCCGAGGAGACCCTCGACGGTCTTGTTCGGGCTGGCCGCCGAGAACGAGCTCCGACCCATGGTCGAGCCGATGAAATAGCCACCGATGTCGTAGGCGACGGTCACGATGATGGCCGCCAGCAGCATGCCGATGCCGTTCGGCGCCTTCAGCATGAGCGCCGCGAACGAGCCGAGCAGGCCGATGTACACGACGCCGTAGAGCGTGACGCCCAGATTCGGCACCGGGCGCTCGGTGGCCACGCCGGTGAGGTACCACAGGGCGCCGACCACGATCGTGAGGAACAGCACCAGCGGGAAGGCCTCGGATCCCCGCCAGTACACGGCAAGGGGCATGGTTCCGCACGCGGCGATGCCGAGCAGGGTCGCCGGCTGATAGCCCCGCTGGCGGAGGTTGTAGAACCACTCGACGGAGGCCGCAGCCAGGACCACCGCCACGAGCACGAGCGTCGGCCCCTTCCCGAGCGAGAAGCAGATCAGGGCAATGGCCGCCATGCCGACGGCCACGCCGACCGCCACCGGCAGGTCGCGTCCGGTCGAGGGCGGGGACGGGGCAACCGGGGCCGAACCGGAATCGACGCCGACGGCCGGCATGGCGCCGAACTGATCGGGACTCTCGGTGTAGGCGGAGCGATCCGTCGCCTCCTCGGGATCGTAGAGCTCGTAGTCGTCCTCGGGTGGGAGCAGCGACGGGTTGAACTCACCGGCCCCGCCCACCGACCCACCCCCGACGGCGTGGGTGTCGGTGTCCTCGTCCCAGGAATCGTCCCATTTCGGGTCCGAGCTCGCCCACGAGCCGCTCTCTCCCGGTGTTTCGGCCCAATGAGGCAGCTCGTCGTCCCCCGCCGCCTCGGCGTCGGGATCGGAGCCCAGAATCCTCAAGCCCTCGAAGTCGTCTTCATCGCTCACATCGGCCTCCTCGTTCGTCGCTCGGGCCCTCAGACCTCGAGCAGCTCGTGTTCTTTCTGCGCCAACGCGTCATCGACTTCGGCTTCGTGGGCATGGGTTGCCTTGTCGAGTGCGTCGAGGCCACGCTTGACGTCGTCGGCGGATGCCTCGCCGTCGCGATCGAGGGCCTCGAGATCGTGGCGGGCGCCACGGCGCATCCCGCGAATGCTCTGCCGCGCGTCCTCGGCCATCTGCTTGACCATGCGCACCAGTTCCTTGCGGCGCTCCTCGGTGAGCATCGGGAAGTTGAGGCGCAGCACGACGCCGTCGTTGCTGGGGTTGAGACCCAGATCGGCCTCCTGGATCGCTCGCTCGATGGCGGTGATCGAGGCCTTGTCGAAGGGTGAGATGACCAACTGTCGCGCTTCGGGCACGCTGAAGCTGGCCAGCTGCTGGAGCGGCACCTCGCTGCCGTAGTAGTCGACCAGGAGCTTTTCGACGAAGACCGAGCTGGCCCGACCGGTGCGGACGGTTGCGTATTCGGCACGAGCGTGGGCCACGGACCGGTCCATCTTCTCGCTGGCGTCAGCCAGGATCATGTCGATGAGTTCGCTCATGAGTACGCGTGGATTCCCTCGAGGGTGCGGTAGGTGTGCCGACAACCGTAGTCGCGGGCGGCCAGAGTGTAGGTCAGTACACCAGCGTTCCGACGGGCTCGCCCTCGAGTACCGCTCGGATGTTGCCCTTCTCGAGCAGATCGAACATGACGATCGGCAGGTCGTTGTCCTTGCACAAGGTGATCGCCGTGCTGTCCATGGCCTTCAGCTCACGGCTGATCACCTCGAGGTGAGTGACCTCGTCGATCTTGGTGGCCCCGGCATCGACTCTCGGGTCGGCGGTGTAGATGCCGTCGGTACCCGAGTGGGTGCCCTTCAGCAGCGCCTGGGCCTCGATCTCCACCGCTCGCAGAGCAGCGGTGGTGTCGGTGGTGAAGAACGGGTTGCCGGTGCCCCCGGCAAAGATCACGATGCGACCCTTCTCGAGGTGCCGCATGGCTCGGCGGCGGATGTAGGGCTCGGCCACCTGGCTCATGTGGATGGCGCTCTGGACCCGCGTGGGTTGGTCGAGCTGCTCGAGGGTGTCCTGCAGGGCCAGCCCGTTGATCACGGTTGCGAGCATGCCCATGTAGTCGGCTTGGGCACGGTCCATTCCCGCCCCGGCGCCGGTCATTCCCCGCCAGATGTTGCCACCACCGACGACCACGGCGATCTCGATGTCGAGATCGCGTCTGACCTCGACGATCTCGGCGGCCAGGGCAGACACGATCGCTCCGTCGATACCGAACCCGCTCGAGCCGGCGAAGGCCTCACCCGAGAGCTTGAGCAGGACCCGACTCCAGCCCGCCTCGATGCCTCGGTCGATCATGGGTGCACCCTAGATCATGCGCCGTTGTAGGCCTGGACGAACCGAAGGATCGAGCCCTTGCCGATGGTGTCGCTCACCGATGTCTTGTCGCCGTGCAGGCCCTGTTCGAGCAGGACGGTCTCGCGGAACCAGCCGGTGAGGCGACCCTCGACGATCTTGTCCCACGCCGCCTCGGGCTTGCCCTCGGCCTTGGTGAGATCGAGCAGATCGGCCCGTTCCTTGGCGACGACCTCGGGGTCGATCTCGTCCCGATGCAACACAGTTGGCTTGGCGAAGGCGATGTGGAGAGCGACCTGGTGGAGGGTGTCGGGGTCGACGCCCTCGCCGAGGACGACGACGCCGTTCACGCCGCGCCCGTCCTGGACGTGCAGGTAGGTGTCGATCGACTGGCCGGCGCCCGCCTCCACGAATTCGACGGCACCCAGCTCGACGTTCTCCTTCTTGGAGATCTTCAGATCGTCGACCGCGTCGGCCTTCTCGGCCACCGCGTTCACGCCGCCGGCCAGCACGAGCTCGGCCAACTCGCCCACCAGCGCCACGAAATCGGTGGACTTGGCGCTGAAGTCGGTCTCGCATCGGAGCTGAACGAGCGCCGCCGCGGTGTCGTTGGACGCCACGGCGATGGCGCCGTCGTTGTTCTCACGATCTTCGCGCTTGGCCGCCTTGGCCAGGCCCTTCTCGCGCAGCGCCTTGGCCGCGGCGTCGAAGTCGCCGTCGGCGTCGACGAGAGCCTTCTTGGCGTCCATCATGCCGGCACCGGTGGCCTGGCGAAGTCCCTGGACGTCTTTCGCAGTGAACGTTGCCATCGAGGATCAACTCTCCTGTTCGGGCACTTCGGCCTCGGCCGGGGCGACTTCGGCAGGA
>JAHEJN010000011.1:7236-52398 GCA_024638845.1 Acidimicrobiales bacterium
CGGCATCGGCCGGGGCGGCATCGGCTTCGGCAGGAGCGGCATCGGCAGGAGCGGCATCGGCCGTTTCGGCCTCGGCTGCGGCAGGAGCGGCATCGGCGGCCTCGGCCTCGGCTTCGGCCACATCGGCCGGGGCGGCATCGGCTTGGGCGGCGATGCGTGCGTCGCGCTCAGCGGCAGCTCGGGCCGCTTCGGCCCGGGCCTCGGCCTGCTGGCGGGCATGCTCGGCTTCGTCCTCGACCGAGCGGGGAGTCGCCTCGGTCACCCCCGACCGCGCCTGGCGGATGTAGCGACCCTCGGCGACAGCGTCGGACATGATGCGACACATGAGCTCGCCCGAGCGAATGGCATCGTCGTTGCCGGGAATGACGAAGCTCACGATGTCGGGGTCGCAGTTCGTGTCGACCACGGCAATGACCGGGATACCCAGCTTGTTGGCCTCGGTCACCGCGATGTGCTCTTTCTTGGTGTCGAGCACGAAAACGGCGCTCGGCAGTTGCTCCATGTTGCGGATGCCACCGAGGTTGCGCTCGAGCTTGTCGAGCTCGCGGCCGAGGAGGAGCGCCTCCTTCTTGGGCATCGCCTCGAACTCGCCCGACACCCGCATGCGCTGGTAGTCCTTCATCTTGTTCACGCGCTTGGAGATGGTCTCGAAGTTGGTCAGCATGCCGCCCAGCCATCGCTCGTTGATGTAGGGCATGCCGCACCGCTCGGCGTAGCTCTGCACGCTGTCCTTGGCCTGCTTCTTGGTGCCGACGAACAGCAGGGTGCCACCGTCGGCGACCATGTCGCGGACGAAGGCATACGACGTGGCGATGTGATCGAGCGTCTTCTCGAGGTCGATGATGTAGATGCCGGCGCGCTCGCCGTAGATGAACCGCTTCATCTTCGGGTTCCAACGGCGGGTCTGGTGTCCGAAATGGACGCCGGCTTCGAGCAGCTGTCGAAGAGTCACGACAGGGGCCATGGTGGTCTCCTACTTCGGTTCGACGATTCCCGCCTCCTACGCCCGGAGGCGACCGAAGTACGGTGACGGGTGGAAATGGCATTCCGCTCACGCGGGGCCCACCTGATGCGAGCCGTCGGGGAGTCTACCGGCGTCGCGCCGGAGCGCCTCGCCGGTCAGGCCGACCGCAACCAGGCCACAGGCACCAGGCGCAAGAGCCCGCGGCTGGCCTCGAACAGCAGCGACGGATCGAGGTAGGCCGGACCGGCGCGCACGCCGAAGTGGAACCGGGCACCTGCGCTCCCCAGGAGATCACCCCTGTCGACCACCTTGCCCTTCGGGACGAGGATGTCGTCGAGACCTGAGTAGGTGGTGCGCAGGCCGTCGGGATGATCGATCGCCACCACCAGCCGAGACGCGACCGAACCGGCAAAGGCCACCCGACCCGCCCCACTGGCGGTGACGGCCTGGCCAGGGCGGGTGCGGTACTCGAGGCCGCGGTTGCCGGGCCCGGCAAAGCGATCGGGCGGCCGGAACGGATCGGCGATGGGCGCCGCCACCGGCGGCGAATAGCCGTCGTCGACGGCGCCGACCGGGCCACACGGCATGGCCATCGCGCCGATGACGACGGCCGACGCCAGCAGCAGTCTGAGCAGGACTTCGTCGGTCATGGGTTCTCCCGAAACAGCCGCGGGGTACGCGGTCCTGGTGGGAGAAGCAACCAGAACCTACCACCCGTTCTCGCCCTCGGGAAGGGCCCGTTTCAGGCCGGCTTCTCGGCCAGATTCATCCGCGACCGCAAGTGCAGCACCGCCTTGGTGTGGATCTGGCACACGCGGCTCTCGGTGACGCCGAGCACCTCGCCGATGTCGTTGAGCGTCAGACCCTCGTAGTAGTAGAGCGTCAAGACGATCTTCTCGCGCTCGGGCATTCGGTTGATCGAACCGGCGAGCAGTTGTCGCATCTCCTCGATCTCGAACTGGGCGCTCGGGCCCGGATCGGCGGTGGCGATGGTGTCGCCGAGGGTGGCCGACTCCCCTCGCTCTGACCCCGAGAGCATCTCGTCGAGTGCGGCGATACCGCCCAGGGAAATCCGGCCGAGAAGGTCGTGCAGCTGATCGACGCTCATCTCGAGCTCGTCGGCCAACTCGACGTCGCTCGGGCTCCGTCCCCATCGGGCCTCGAGGTTGGCGAAGGCCTTCTCGACGGCCCGTGCCTTGGCCCGGATCGACCGGGGCACCCAGTCGATCGATCGCAGCTCATCGAGGATCGCACCCTTGATGCGGGGAATGGCGAAGGTCTCGAACTTGAATCCCCGGTCGAGCTCGAATCGTTCGATCGCGTCGATCAGACCGAACATCCCGTAGCTCACCAGGTCGGCGTGCTCGACGTTCTGCGGGAGACCGACGGCGACCCGACCGGCGACGTACTTGACCACCGGTGAATAGCTCACGATCAGCTGATCGCGGGTCGCCGGATCGCGCCGCTCGACATAGTCGGCCCACAGTTCGTCGATGTTGTCGGGAAGGTCAGCCATGGTCAGCCGCGGGGGTGCGTCGATTCGAGGACCGCGCGCAGGCGCTCCTTGCTCACGTGGGTATAGATCTGCGTGCTGCCGAGATCGGCATGCCCGAGGAGTTCCTGCACGGCTCTCAAGTCGGCACCTCCGTCGAGGAGATGAGTCGCAAAGGTGTGACGCAGCGCGTGGGGGTGCGTCGGCGATGGTGCACGACGATCGACGATGCGGCGCGCATCACGGGGAGTGAGGCGCCGCCCCGTGAGGTTCAGGAACACCGCAGCGGGCGGCGTCAGGTCCGACACCAGCTCGTGGCGGCCGCGCCGCAACCAGAGATCGAGGGCGACGACCGCCGGAGCTGACAGCGGCACCTGCCGCTGCTTGCTCCCCTTTCCGAGCACAGTGGCCCGGGCGCGATCGAGATCGAGATCGCCGATGTCGAGCCCACACAGCTCGCTGACGCGTACTCCGCTGCCGTAGAGCACCTCGAGCAGGGCCAGATCGCGCAGCCGACGGTGCTCCGGGTCACCGCTGACCGAAGTCCGTGGATGGTCGAGCAGGGTGTCGATCTCGGAGGACTTGAGCACCCTGGGCAGTCGACCGTCGGCCCGAGGCGCACTGACCCCGATGGTGGGGTCGATCTCGGTCAGACCCGAGCGGGTGGCCCACCGGTAGTACCGACGCAGCGACGACAGCTTCCGGGCTATCGTGCGCCGGGCATAACCGTCGGCGGTGAGCCGAGCCAGGTAGCCACGGACATGGCGACGAGTCACCTCGCCGGGCTGCCCGATGCCGTCCTCGGCGACGGCTCCGGCGAAGGCTGCGAGGTCGCGCGAGTACACCGCCACGGTGTCGTCGCTCACCGACGTGAGCGACGATGCAAAGTCGTCCGGACACCACCCCACCGGCCCAACCTAGCCTTGCGACCTGCTCATTCGATGGAGGCTCGCCGTCGGCCGGCAGCCGATGCGACCGGTGCCGATCCCGAGGGCGAGGCGAACTGCCGGTCGCGCGATCGGCCACCCGACCCAGCTCACCCTCACGCAGCGGCGACCCGCTCGAGCCACACTCCGCGCCGGGCCACCCAGCCCGAGCTGAGAAGCTCCTCGATGGCCGCCGCGACCTCGCCGATCGCGAGCTCGGTGCGTTGAACGAGCACCTCGAGATCGACCGGTTGCCAACAGAAGGCCTCGAGTACTCGGTGACCGAGCGGGCCCGGCGGACGACGAGGCGTTCTGCGCAACGAGACAGCCGCGCTGAGGCCGAGCAGGGTCAGGACATCGGCTGCCGCACAGACCGGTGCACAACCTTCGCCGAGCAGACGGTTGGTGCCGGCAGATGTCGGGCTGCGGATCGGACCAGGCACCGCCATGACCGCAATGTCGCGACGGGCAGCCTCGGCAACGGTGTGCATCGACCCTCCGGTGACGTCGGACTCGACCACGATCACCACATCGGCCAGGCCGGCGATGATGCGATTCCGCGCCGGGAACCGCCAGCGGTCCGGGGGCACACCGAGCGGCACCTCGCTGACAACCGCCCCCGCCTCGGCGACCGCTCGCCACAGGGCACGGTTGCGCGACGGGTAGACGCGATCGAGGCCACACGCAACCACGGCCACCGGCGCCGCAACCGCAGCGTCGAGCGCTCCGGCGTGGGCCGCGCCGTCGATGCCGAGCGCCAGACCCGAGACCACGCACACACCGGCTGCAGCAAGGTCGCGACCGAGCTCGAAGGCCACGTCGGTGCCATAGCGGGAGCAGCGACGGGTACCCACGATGGCGACGCGGGGCAGCTGCAGCGACCCGAGGTCGCCGTCGATGAAGAGAGCAGCCGGTGGCTCGGGATCGTCGACGAGGGTGCCGGGGTAGGCCGCGCTACCCCACCGGGCGACGCCGATTCCGCTGTGCCGGTACTGGTTCCACCGGTGCTCGACGTCGGTGCGAGCCGCCTGCGCCTGCCATTCCCTGACGAGCTCGGGGGTGATGGCGACGGCGGACCCGATCGATCCGTCGACGATGCGCCGCCACATCCGGGGCGGTGCGCCGAGCGCCAGGACGGCGCGGAGGCGAGCGGGTCCCATGCCGTTGAGCTCGCTCAGCACCGCCAGCCAGGCCTCGTCGGGAAGGACGTCATCGGCCATCGCCGTACTCCTCGCCCGTCGCCAGCGGCTCGATGCGAAACTGCAGCGCCTGGGCCAGATGCTGCGCCGTCACCCCGGTCTGGTCGTCGAGATCGGCAATGGTGCGAGCCACCGCTCGGACTCGCTGGATCCCCCGGGCACTGAGGCGTCCGTCGGTGACCGCAGCCTCGACAACCCGAAGGGCCTGGGGGTCGCGGCGAAGCGACGCGAACTCGTCGAGCGCAGCGGCGTCGAGCGCAGCGTTGAGACGAACGCCGCGCCCTGCCGCCAGCACGCGGGCCCGAGCCACCCGTCGGGCCACGACCTCGGATCGCTCGCCTGGTGGCGCGGTGAACAGATCATGGGCGCTGGGGCGGGCCACGTGAACCCGCAGGTCGAACCGGTCGAGCAGCGGACCCGAAAGACGCCGGGCGTACCGCAGTCGGGCGGTCGGGCTACACCGACACGCTCCGGGTCGGCCGAGCTCGCCGCAGGGACACGGATTGGTCGCGCCGACGAGCAGCACCCGGGCCGGGAGCTCGACGGTTCCCGCAGCCCGAGCCACACGAATCCGCCCCTCCTCGAGGGGCTGGCGCAGCCCGTCGAGCGCCGTCGGGCTGAACTCGCCCATCTCGTCGAGGAACAGGACTCCCCCGTGGGCGGCCGAGACCTCCCCGGGGCGCATGGTCGAGGACCCGCCACCCACCAACGACACCGCTGAGGCGCCATGGTGGGGAGCCCGGAACGGGGGCCGGCATACCAGCCCACCACCCGGCAACGGGATGCCCGCGGCGGAGTGGATGCGGGTGACATCGAGGGCGGTGTCGGGACTCAGGTCGGGCAACAGGCCGGGGAGACGACGGGCCAACATGGTCTTGCCGGCACCGGGCGGACCCACCAGCAACAGATGGTGTCCGCCGGCGGCTGCGATCTCGAGCGCCCGCCGGGCCACGGCCTGGCCGCGGACATCGGCCAGATCGGGAGCCGAAGGCGACGCGACACAGACAGGGGCAGGGGGGCCTTCGGGCCACTCGCGCTCGCCGGACAGCACCAGGACCAGCTCGAGAAGGCTCGACACCGGATGCACCCGCCGACGGCCGAGAAGACCGGCCTCGTGGGCGTTGTCGACCGGCACCGCCACCTCGGGAGCGGCCACGGCATCGGTCAGCGGAAGGGCACCCGAGATCGGGCGGACCGACCCGTCGAGCCCGAGCTCGCCCAACGCGCCGAGCCCGTCGACCGCGGTGGCCGGCAACGTGCCGTCGGCGACGAGTACCCCGATGGCGATGGCCAGATCGAGGGCGGCGCCCTCCTTGCGGAGCCCCGACGGCGCCAGGTTGACAGTGATGCGCCGCAGGGGCCACGCCAGGCCGCTGCTCAAAACGGCAGCCCGAACCCGATCGCGCGCTTCGCGGCACGACGCATCGGGCAGCCCGACGACGGTGAAGCCGGGCAGCCCGTTCGAGACGTGAACCTCGACGGCGACCGGTTGACCGACCACGCCGCGCAGGGTGGCCGTGGCAATGGATGCCAGCACGGGATGCTCCTCTGCTCGATGGGGGAGCGGCCACGGGCCACCGACTGCGATCGAACCTAGCGAGATGGTGTGACGGTGTACGGGCCGAGGGACAGGTCGGCCGCCCATCCGAGAGCGCCAGCCTCACCCGTTCTCGGCGAGCACTTCCCGCGTGTAGCGGACCACCGCCTCGATCTCGGCCGGCTCGAGACGACCGCCGAAGGCGGGCATAGCGCCCTTGCCGTTGGTCACCAGCTCGATCTGGGCGGCGGTGTCCGGATAGCTCGCCGCCACTGTCCCGCCGTTGAGCTGTGGTCCACGACCGCCGCCACCGCCGCTGCCGTGGCACTGCACGCAGTTCGCCTGGTAGAGGTCGCGACCCTGGACGAGAACCGGATCGGTCCGGCCATCGGCGCCCACGGGCACCTCGGGTGCGCTGGGCGAGCATGCGCCGAGCGTGAGCACGACGAACAGAGTCGTGCCGACCGGGAGGAGCCTCATCGTCCGACGAAGTCGGGATCGCGCTTCTCGATCCAGGCGGCCATCGCCTCGACGACGTCGTCGGTGCTGAAGTTCAGGGCCTGGGCATTGGCCTCGGCGAGCAGCGCCTCGGCGAAGGATCGACCGATGGAGTGGTTCAGGAGCGACTTCGACGCGGCGAGGGCGATGGGCGGCCCCGCCTCGAGGCGATCGGCCCATTCGTCGACCGCGGCGTCGAGGTCGGCGAGCGGTACGACCTTGTTGACCAGGCCGATCCGGGCTGCCTCGTCGGCCGCGATGATGTCGGCCAGCAGGGCAAGCTCCTTGGCCTTGTGCATACCGACCAGCCGCGGCAACAACCACGAGCCACCGAAGTCGAGCGACAGTGAGCGGCGGGCGAAGATCTCGCTGAATCGAGCCCGGTCGCTGGCCACCACGAGATCGCACCCGAGCGCGAGGTTGAGGCCCGCACCCGCCGCCACCCCGTCGACACGCGCGATCGACGGCATGGGGAGGTCGTGCAGCGCCTGCGCGGCCTGATTCACGACGGCCATGGCCACCACGCCCCGGCGGTCGGCGCGGTCCTGGTTCGGACCGACATCGGCACCCGAGCAGAACTCGCCGTTGGCGCCGGTGATCACGACCACCCGGACCGAGTCGTCGGCGGCGAGCTCGAGCAGGTGATCGCGCACGCCCGCCCACATGGGCGCGGTGATCGCGTTCTTGGTGCGCGCCCGGTCGAGGGTGAGGGTTGCCCGAGCCCCCGTGCGCGCGAGGTGAAGTCCGTCCATGGGGGCACACTAGGGGGTCTATGGGTTTCGATCCCACCCGGAGGCACCGCCGGAGCGCCTTCGACTACTGGTACGTCGGTGCCGGCGTCGTCGTCCTCATCGGCCTCGTGCTGTGGGCGCTGGTGGGCTGAGTGGTGCATCCCGATCTCTGGCACGACGACGCGGTCGAGACGCGGTTCATCCAGCCCTACCAGGCCACCAAGACCTACCTCTGCCCGGGCTGCAACCGAGAGATCCCGCCCGGGCTCGGCCACATGGTGGCGGTACCCCACGAGGCACCCGACCTCCGCCGCCATTGGCATCGCGGCTGCTGGAACGGTCGGAAGACGCGTCGCCCCCGCAACTAGCCCTCGGTGCCGTCGCGCAGGGGCCAGGGGTTGGCCAGGCACGACTCGACCGACTTGGTCTGCTGCATCATCACCGGCGCCGGCAGCCCTGGACCCGGGCAGCCGATGTGATCGTGGCGCAGCGCGTGGCCGATCTCGTGATTGACGAGATACACGCGGTAGAGATCGACCGACAGGAAGTCTTCGGCGCCCGCCCGCCAGCGGTCCACGTTGAGCACCGTTCGCTGCTGCTCGATGGTGCAGCTGAAGATGCCGTTGGTCTGGAAGGGCCGACACAACTGATCGGTGGTCGACGGCGACGAGAGGATGACCCGGGTGTCGGGGTCGGCGTCGACTCGTTGCCACGTGACCTCCCCCGTGCCGATCCATGAACGATCGTCGAAGAGAATGCGTTGAACCTCGGCTGCGAAGCACTGGCCGTCGACGGCCAGCCCGTCCTCGATCTCGATGGTGAAGGTCCGCACCGGACCGGTGCCGGCCGTGGCCTCGTCGCTCGGAACCACCGACACTGTGCCCTGGGCTGCGTCGGCGTCGCCGGTGTCACACGACGTTGCGCCGAGCGGCGCGGGAGTGGGAGTCGGGGTCGGGGCCGGCGTCGGGACGACCGTGGGGGCAACGACTTCGGTTGCCTCCGATGTCGGCGTGGCGACCGGTGACGAGGCGTCGACTGCGGCCATCGACTGAAGCTGTGGGTCGCCCGCCCGTCCCGACCACCACCCGAGCGCCACGACCAGGAGACCCAAGGAGACGATGGAGGCAAGAACGGGACGGAGCACCGGAGCAGCCTAGAAGCCGCCCTCGACCACTTCGACCGCGCCGGCGGTCACGCCGACGACATCGAACCGCACACGACGCCCTCCGCCGGGATGCGCGGCCATCCACGAGGCCGCCAGCTGACGGACCTTTCGGGCCTTGGCCGGCCGCACGGCTTCGAGACCCGTGCCGAATCGGGCCGACGCCCGAGTCTTCACCTCGCAGAACACGAGCTCGCCGGGGCGGGCCACGATGAGATCGATCTCGCCGTTGCGGCACCGCCAGTTGCGGTCGACCACGGCGTACCCGTTCTGCTCGTACCACGTGGCCGCCAGTTGCTCACCTCTGGCACCGAGCTCGATCCGCGTGTGCGACACGAACGGAACCTACGACGCGGGTGAGACACTGCGACCACGGCGCCGAATCGAAGTCGGCGCCAGACGCTCAGGCGTCGCGCTTCTCCCTGACCTTGGCGGCCTTGCCGATGCGGTCACGCAGGTAGTAGAGCTTCGCCCGGCGCACGTCGCCACGGGTGACACGCTCGAGCTTGGCGATGATCGGCGAGTGCAGCGGGAAGGTGCGCTCGACGCCCACGCCGAAGCTGAGCTTGCGCACCTTGAACGTCTCGCGGATGCCCGAGCCCTGTCGGGCGATCACGACCCCCTCGAACACCTGGACGCGCTCACGGTTGCCCTCGACGACCCGGACATGGACACGGACGGTGTCGCCCGGATCGAAGTCGGGAATGTCGTCGCGAAGCGATGCCTGGTCGATGAGATCGGTTGACTGCATGAGGTGCTCCGGAGATCACGAAAACGGCGAGGATGGCCGTCTTGAGGCTGGACCAGCTTAGACGGGCGACAACCAGATCCCTACAGCTGGTCGCGCTCGTCGAGCGCGAACTCCGCGAGCAGCGTGCGGTCGGCATCGGACAGACCACCGCGGGCCTCGATCAGGTCGGGCCGGGCCGCGATCGTTCGGGCCAGCGCTTGCGCCCGACGCCAGCGTTCGACCCGGCCGTGATCGCCCGAGCGCAACACGTCGGGCACATCGAGCCCGCGGTACCGCGCCGGCCGCGTGTACTGCGGATACTCGAGCAGACCGTCGGCGAACGACTCGTCGGCCGCGGAGGCGTCGTTGCCCATCACGCCGGGCACCAGGCGCCCCACCGCTTCGATCACCACGAGGGCCGCCACCTCACCACCACCCAATACGTAGTCGCCGATCGACACCTCGTCGTCGACGAGCGTGTCGCGCACGCGTTGGTCGATGCCCTCGTAGCGACCACAGAGGAGCGAGAAGCCGGAACCGGCGGCGAGCTCGCGGGCCATGCCCTGGTCGAAGGGGCGGCCACCCGGACCGAGCAGGAGCAGCGGTCGCGGCGGATCTGCCGCCTCGACGGCGCGGAAGATCGGATCGGGCGTCATGACCATGCCCGCCCCGCCGCCGAACGGCGCATCGTCGACCGCGTGGTGGCGGTCGTCGGTGTGGTCGCGGAGATCGTGGGCCCGCACGTCGAGGAGCCCCTGCTCCTGGGCTCGGCCGAGCAAGCTCTCGGCCGCGAAGCCGTCGATCAGACCGGGGAAGATCGTGAACACATCGATGCGCACGACCCACCTACTCGTCGCTGCGTTCCGACAGGGCGGCATCCAGGTCGAACAGCCCCCGCGGGGCATCGACGGTGAGCACGCCGCCGGCCGGACCGTCGGTCACGAAGTGGAGGGGAACCAGGGTGTCGTCGTCGAGCACGAGCAGATCACTGGCCGGATTTGCCTCGACCTGCACGACCGTGCCCCGGGTGATGCCCTCGGCGTCGACGACGGTGCAGCCGATCAGGTCGTGGACCCAGAGCGTCTCGTGGTCGTCATCGTCGATGGGCTCGGCGTAGAGCAGACGGGCCCGGAGCGCCTCGGCCTCGTTGCGCGTGGTGATTCCCTCGAAGGCCACCAGTTGCTTCCCCTGGTGCGGACGCGACGACACCACCACCAGGTCGCCGTGATCGGTGCGCAACACCGCACCGGGAGCGTGACGCTCGGGCCGGTCGGAGATGAACGTGACGACCACCTCACCACGGATGCCGTGGGCCTTGCCGATCCGGCCGACCTCGAGCTGATGAGACTGATCGGCCATGGGGCCTCAGTCGGCGAAATCGACCTCGGTACGAAGATCGTCGGCGGCCGCCGCCGCCGAGACCACCGTGCGAATGGCGTTGGCCACCCGACCACGCTTGCCGATGACGCGACCCATGTCGCCGTCGCCGACGTGGACCTCGAGGCTCAACGTGCCGTTCTTCTCTTCGGACTCGATGCGGACGGCGTCGGGGTCACTGACCACCGACTTCACCAGGAACGCCAGCACATCGCCGGCACGGGAACCCGCTTCGTCGCTCATACTTCCTCGCTCGCAGCTTCGGCGGATGTGTCTTCGGCCGTGTCGTTCTGCAATGACGGGGGCAGCGAGAAACCGGCGGCCTCGGCCGCCTCGGCGGTGGTGAACCACACCTCGGCCTTGGTGCGCCCGTAGAACGGCGACGTGGGCGGGTGATACAACATCGAACCCGCATTGCCCTTGATCGTGTACTCGTCGCTCGGCGCCGAGCCGTCTTCGAGCGGCCGCGCCGACTCCTCACCGAAAGGCGACACGTCGTCGGGATTGGCCACGCCGTCGCCGTCGCTGTCGACCGTAGGATCTGCGAGCACCGGAACCGGCTCCTGCTCGGTCGGTGCCTCGGCCGGCTTCTCGGTGACGGTTGCCGAACCGGCAACGGTGACCGCCGGGGGCGGGGCCTCACCGGTGAAATCGGTCCAGGCGCCGGAGATCTTCAGCAGCTTGGCGACCCGCTCGGTGGGCTGGGCGCCGTGGCGGAGCCAGTGGAGGGCCCGCTCGTTGTCGATCTTGATGGCCGATGGCTCGGGCCGGGGATCGTAGGTGCCGACGATCTCGATGAATCGACCATCGCGGGGCGAACGGGAGTCGGCCGCGACGACGCGGTACGTCGGCTGCTTCTTCTTACCCATCCGCATGAGGCGGAGCTTCACTGCCACTTCGGGGTTCCTTCTTCTGGATTACGACCTGCATGCTGCACCGGGCAGCGAGCGCCAAGCCGGCGCAGGCGGACCGAACCAGTCTGCCGAGTTTTCGGGTCAGTACCACCCTCGGGTGGCACGGACCAGCGCCGAGCGCCTAGCGGTCGAAGTCGGCGAGGTCGTCGAGGCCGAGCTCGGAGAGATCGAGACCGCCACCGTCACCGAGACCGGGCAACGAGAGCCCGCCACCCGCTTTGGCCGCCCGGGCCTTCGACGCGGTGACGCGGCCGCCGCTCTTGCCCTTCTTCCCCTTCTTGGTCTTCTTCTTCACGCGCTTGGTGCCCATGCCGCCGAAGCGCTTCATCATCTTCTGCATCTCACGGAACTGCTTGATCAGCTGGCTGACCTCGTTGGGCAGCGTGCCCGACCCGTTGGCGATGCGCGCTCGGCGGCTGCCGTCGATGATCACGGGATCGATCCGCTCGGCCGGCGTCATCGACTTGATGATGGCCTCGACCCTGGCGATCTGACCGTCGTCGATCTCGGTGTCCTTCACCTCTTTGGGGATGCCGGGCATCAGGCCGATCACGTTGCCCAGCGGGCCCATCTTCTTCAGCGCCTGCATCTGCTCGAGGAAGTCCTCGAGGGTGAAGGTGCCTTCGAGGATCTTGGCGGCTGCCGCTTCGGCTTCCTGTTCGTCGTAGACCTCCTCGGCCTTCTCGATCAGGCTCAGCATGTCGCCCATGCCCAGGATGCGCCCGGCCAGACGATCGGGGTGGAACTGCTCGAAGTCCTCCAGCTTCTCACCGGTGGACGCGAACGCGATCGGGCGCCCCACGACCTGCTTCACCGAGAGGGCGGCACCCCCGCGGGCATCGCCGTCGAGCTTGGTGAGGATCACTCCGTCGAGCTCGAGAGTGTTGTGGAACGCCTCGGCGGTCTGCACGGCATCTTGACCGGTCATCGCGTCGATGACCAGGAAGGTGTAGTGCGGCAGGATCGTGTCGGAGATGTCGCGAATCTGCTCCATCAGGTCGGCGTCGATGGCGAGACGGCCGGCGGTGTCGACGATGACCACATCTCGACCGGTGCGCTCGGCCTCCTCGATACCGGCCTTGGCCACCGCCACCGGGTCGCTCGGCTCGCTGAACACGGGGACGTCGATCTGGCGGCCCAGGGTGCGCAGCTGCTCGACCGCCGCCGGTCGTTGGAGGTCGGCGCCGACCATCAGGGGGTTGCGGCCCTGGCTCTTGAACCAGCGGCCGAGCTTGCCGACCGCGGTGGTCTTGCCTGCCCCCTGGAGGCCGGCCATGAGGATGATGGTGGGCGGCGAGCTCGCGTACTCGAGCTGCATGGTCTCGCCGCCGAGGATGGCGGTGAGCTCCTCGTTGACGAACTTCACCACCTGCTGCGCCGGATTCAGGGCCTGGTGGAGCTCGGCGCCGACGCAGCGGGCGCGAACCGCCGCTTGGAAGTCCTTGACGACGGCGAAGTTGACGTCGGCTTCGAGCAGGGCGAGCCGTATCTCGCGCAGGACCTCGTCGACGTCGTCCTGCTGGAGCTTTCCCTTGCCCCGGAGCTTCTTGAAGATGCCGTCGAATCGATCGGAAAGAGTGTCGAACATGGTGTGATTGAGGCTAGCGGCGTGAGCTGGGCTCGCCCGACGCGGTCAGCCCTCGCCGGCGGCGATGGCGTCGAGCGCTTCGTACTCCTCCTTGGCCGCGACCGCGCTCCGGTAGAGCAGGTAACCCACCGCCACTCCGGCTGCCGCGCCGGCGACGGCCTTGACGCCCCTCACCCGCTGCTTGCGCAGATCAGCGATGGTGACCACCTTGAGCGGCGCGAAGTCGAGCCAGTCCTCGTCGGTGAGTCGGGTGGGAAGGTTGCGCAGAATGGTGGCCATCGGGTTCGAGTCTCTCAGACCGAGTCGAACAACGCATCGACGAACATGTCGGGATCGAACTCGATGAGGTCGGCTGCGCCTTCGCCGAGTCCGACGAGCTTGATCGGAATGCCGAGCTCGGTCTGGATGGCCATGACGATGCCGCCCTTGGCCGACCCGTCGAGCTTGGTGAGCACCACACCCGTGACATCGACGGCCTCGGTGAACGTGCGGGCCTGGGCCAGCCCGTTCTGGCCGGTGGTTGCGTCGATCACCAACAGCACCTCGGTGACCGATCCGCCCTGCTCCTCGGCGCCGCGATCGGCGACCCGGCGGACCTTGCGCAGCTCCTCCATGAGATTCGCCTTGTTGTGCAGACGTCCGGCCGTATCGGCCAACACGAGATCGGCGCCTCTCGCCCCGGCGCTGGCGATGCCGTCGAAGATCACCGAGCTGGGATCGGCCCCCTCGGCGCCGCGGACGATTCCGGCCCCGGCGCGATCGGCCCACATCTCGAGCTGCTCACCGGCGGCGGCGCGGAAGGTGTCGCCGGCCGCCATCACCACGTTCTTCCCCGCCGCCACCTCGCGGCTGCCGAGTTTGCCGATGGTGGTCGTCTTGCCGACGCCGTTCACCCCGACGAACAGCCACACCGCGGGCGCCGCTTCGTTGTGAAGTGCGATGTCGTGACCGCCCAGCTCCTGCTTGAGCCGGATCTTCAGCATCTCGATCGCGGCCGCAGGATCGGTGACACCGTCGGCCTTGGCCTGGGCTCGCACGTCCTCCACCACTCGGGTCGCGGTCGCCACGCCGACATCGGCGAGGATCAGCGCCTCCTCGAGCTCGTCCCATGTCTGGGTGTCGATGGTTCTCGACAGCACCGAGCCGAGGTAGCCACCGAGACTCGAGCGGGCCTTGCCGAGCCGCTCCCGGAACGTCGCCGGCTTGGGTGGTGCCTCGACGACGACCGGCGGTGTCGCAGGCTCGAGTTCGACTTCCGGTGTCGGCCGCGGTGGTGCCTCGACCGAGCGCCGCCCACGGACGACGAAACCGATGCCGACGACGACCAACAGGGCGAGGGCGATGAGGATGACGATCAGTAGTTCCATGTCCCCCGCAGGCTAACGGCGGCCGCCCGCCGTCCTCACGCCCCGTTCTCAGGCGTCGCCGAGTTTGCCGACCGTGACCGGAATGGTCAGGGTCGTGCCGTCGCGGACCACCTCGACGTCGACGACGGTCCCGGGCAGCGTGAGGCGCACCCGGGCGGCGAGCTCCTCGGTGGATCGCACGGGTTGATCGCCGAAGCGGACCACCAGGTCGCCCGACGCGATCCCGGCGTCGTCCGCGGGCCCACCGGCGGTGGCGCCGGAGATGACCGCACCCGGGTCGCCGCTCACCGGCTCGGACAGCTCGACCCCGAGGAATCCCACGTCGAGGGCGACACCGTCGATGATTCGTTGGGCGATGAGCGCAACGGTGTCGGCCGGGATGGCGAAGCCGAGTCCGACGCTCCCTTGCCCTCCATCGGTGCGGATCGAGGTGTTCATGCCGATCACCCTGCCCTCGCGATCGACGAGTGCTCCACCGGAGTTGCCCGGGTTTATGGGGGCGTCGGTCTGCACCATGCTCACGACGTTCGGCGTGCCGTCGAGCTCGTTGACCACCACCCGATCGACAGCCGACACGATGCCGGCGGTCACGGTCTGCTCGAGTCCGAACGGACTGCCGATGGCCACGGCGAGCTGACCGACCTCGACCGATCCGCTCGGGGCGAACTCGGCGACACCGAACTCCTCGGCGGCGTCGATCTTCACGACCGCGACGTCGACGGCGGTGTCTCGACCGACGACCGATCCGTCGACCCGGCGGCCGCTGGCCAGCTGGACATCGACCAATCGTGCGGTGCCGACGACGTGGGCGTTGGTCACGATGTGACCCTCGGCGGAATAGACGATCCCCGACCCCTGTCCGTCACCCGTCGTGATGAGCACGACGGCGGGAGCAACGACACCGGCCGCGGCCGACGCCGGTTCGGAATCGGGACCGAGCAGCACGTCCGGGACGCTGGCTACGGGGGGAGACGCCGGCTCGAGGTCCGGTTCGGTTGTCGCGGCGAGGTCGTCAGGCGCCGTCGGTTCGGCCACGGCCGGAGCGACCAGGCCCGACTCGAGACCGTCGATTCGGTCGTTGGCGCGGTTCTCCGCGACCGCCCACCCTCCGGCGAACGCGGCGAGCAGGAGTGAGACGGCCGCCACGAGCCAGGGAAGACGACGGCGAGGGGTGCGTCGCCCGACCGGCGGCAGTGGTGGCGAATCGGTTGCCGGGAGACGGTCGGCCAACGGCGGTGACGGCGGGGGCGTCATGGGAGGTGTCGATCTCGTCGTCCACCCTCCCTCACCCGTGGTGGCGGAGGTGAGAGAGGGTGGCGACGGAAGGTGCCCAGCGGCGGGGGGAGCCACTGGCCACCGATCATCGCCCTGCGGGCCGGAAGGCGGGGGGGAGCCGGCCGCAGGACGGATCTGAGGACGACGCCACGAACGGAAAGGGCCGGCGCCGTGGGGTTGTGTCGAATCGTTGGTCACGTGACGCTCCGGGGGGCGAGCTGCCGTTGCCGGCGTTGGCGCTGAGGTTCCTCGAATATCAAGATAGGCAACACGACCGAAAGAACCCGTAAGCGACCCTTTGTGTTCCGTGAAGATCGGTCGACGGGTGTCAGATGTCGATCTTCAGGGGCATGGTGGGCACGTCGGAGGCGACGCCCGGGATGCGAATCGTGAACGTCGCACCGCGCCCCGGCGAGCTCTCGAGCGTCACCTCTCCGCCGTGGGCCTCCGCGATCTGACGGACGATCGTCAAGCCCAGACCCGATCGGCCCTGCGCCCGAGCCTGGGTCGCGTCTCCCCGCCAGAACCGTTGGAAGACCGCGTCGTGATCGGCGGGATCGATACCCGGTCCCTGATCCTGAACCTCGATGAAGATCCGGTTCCCCTGCCGGCCGGCGCGGGCGTGGATGGTGGTACCCGAGATCGATACCCGCACCGCGTTGGCCAACAGATTGGCGACGGCGCGACCCAGCGCCGGCCCGTCGCCGACCACCCACAGGCCGGGCTCGATGCCGGCCTTCAGCGTGACACCATTCGCGGCGGCGGGTGTCTCGAACTCGGCGGCGACCTGCCGGACGACCTCGCCGACGTCGACCGGATCGCTGCGCACCGACAGGTGTTCCTGACGGGCCCAGACGAGAAGGTCGTCGACCAGGCGGCTCATTCGTTCGGTGGAGTGCCCGACGATACGAGCCGTGTGACGGAGGTCGGCGACGTCGGCGTCGGGATCGGCCAACGCCACGTCGAGGTTGGTGCGCATCACCGCCAAGGGGTTACGGAGCTCGTGTGAGGCCTCGTGGATGAAGCGCCGCTGTCCCTCGAAGGCGGTGTCGATCCGGTCGAGCATGTCGTCGAAGGTGTCGGCCAGGTGACGCAGCTCGTCGTCGGGGCCCCGGAGGTTGATGCGTCGCGACAGGTCGGTGGCCTGGATGTCGCGCGCAACCGAGGTGATGCGCTCGATCGGTCGCAGCACCCGACCGGCTACGAACCAGCCGACGATCAAGCTGGCCACGAAAAGCAGGGCCAGAGCCCAGAACGAGTAGTCGCGCAGCTGGTCGAGCGCTCGCTCGTTCACCGACGACTCGAAGTCGCGGAGGCGGGCCTGGAACCGATCTTCGGACACCACCAGCACGCCGCCGTCGGGGGTCTCGAAGAGCTGGCCGAGTCGGAAGGTCTGCGTGACCGGCTCGTTGTCGAGCGACCGACGCAGCGCGAGATAGATGCCCCCCACGACGGTGGAGGCGAGCGCGAACAAAACGGTCGAGTACAGGACGGTGAGCCGCACCCGCACCGATCCGAGCCACGATGGCATGCGGGTCGCGGCCCGGTGGAGCGACAGTCGCCTCACGAGTCGTCGACCAGTCGATAGCCGGCGCCGATCACGGTCTCGATGGGCGCCGTTGCGCCGTCGGGGGTGAGCTTGCGGCGAAGGGTTCCCACCGTGACCCGCACGGTGTTGGTGAACGGATCGGTGTTCTCGTCCCAGACGTGCTCGAGCAGCTCCTCCTGGGAGATGACCCGGCCGGGGTTCACCATGAAATAGCGGAGCAGGGCGAACTCCTTGGTGGTGAGCTCCACCGGTTCGTCGTTGCGGCTGACGGTCTGGCGTGAGGTGTCGAGCCGGAGCTCGCCGACCTCGAGCACGGCGCCCGACGAGCCGGCGTCGCGGCGCAGCAGGCTACGGGACCGTGCGGTGAGCTCGGCGAAGGCGAACGGCTTCACGAGGTAGTCGTCGGCACCTGCGTCGAGACCCGCGATTCGGTCGTCGAGGGCGTCGCGGGCAGTGAGCATCAGGATGCGAGGCGGGGTCTCGTGCGGCGCCTCGGTGCGAACCCAGTTGCACACCTCGATGCCGTCGATGCCGGGCATGGTGACATCGAGGCACACGAGGTCGTAGGGCACCAACCGGACCTTGTCGATGGCGTCCTCCCCCGAATAGGCGACATCCACGGCGTACCCCTCGAGCCGTAGACC
Organism: Acidimicrobiales bacterium; assembly: GCA_024638845.1. Taxonomy (GTDB): domain Bacteria; phylum Actinomycetota; class Acidimicrobiia; order Acidimicrobiales; family JAHEJN01; genus JAHEJN01. The sequence goes on from JAHEJN010000011.1 coordinate 25,190, forward strand.
GCGGGCGATGGCGTCGGCCAGATCGATCTCGTCGTCGACCACGAGCACACGCATGAGCCCGACGGTAGTTCGTTCAACCCCCTGGTCGGCTCGCGTCGTCGGGTGGGGCACCGGAGCGTTTACCCTGTTCTTCGGTCGAGCGTGGTTCAGTGCCATGGCACCCACCCCATCACGCAGGGCGGAAACCTCGCCGAAAGCCGCCGACGAGAGTCCCTCCGAGGAGATCCGAGTACCACCGATGTCCGACAGCAGCGCCGAGTCGAGCCCACCGCCCCCTCCGCCACCCCCGCCCCCGAGCGCGACCCCGCCGCCGCCTCCCGCCGCGCCGGGACTCGGAGCCACACCGCCCCCGCCGCCGAGCATGTCGAAGGGCACCATCGCCGGTGCCATCGCTGTTCCACCGGCCGATTCGCTCGCTCCGTCGCCGCCGTTGGCCCCACCGTCCAACGATTCCTTCTCGCCGCCGCCCCAGGTGTTCCCCGCGTCGTCGGAACCGCCGGCCTCCACCCCGCTCGAGGAGGCGATGTTCGAGGTGAAGAAGGTCATCGTCGGCCAGGGACGCATGCTCGAACGCCTCATGGTCGGTCTGTTGGCTCGCGGGCACTGCCTGCTCGAAGGAGCACCGGGTCTGGCCAAGACGTTGGCCATCGAGACCCTGGCCAATGTCACCGGGGGCACGTTCAATCGCATCCAGTTCACCCCCGATCTCCTGCCGTCGGACATCATCGGCACGCGCATCTACCGCGCCAGCAGCGAGAGCTTCGACATCGAGCTCGGGCCGGTGATCGCCAACTTCCTCCTGGCCGACGAGATCAACCGGGCACCGGCCAAGGTCCAGTCCGCGCTGCTCGAGGCCATGGCCGAGTTCCAGGTGTCGATCGGTGGCGAGACGTTCCCCATTCCCAAGCCGTTCCTCGTGCTCGCGACGCAGAACCCGATCGAGTCCGAGGGCGTGTACCCGTTGCCCGAAGCGCAGCGAGATCGGTTCCTGCTCAAGATCAACGTGGGGTATCCGTCGGCGACCGAAGAGGCCGAGATCGTGCGGCGCATGGGCGTGAACCCGCCCCGGGGCGCTCAGATCCTCACACCCGAGCAGCTGATCCGGCTGCAGGACGCGGCCGACCAGGTCTTCGTCGACCGGGCGGTGATCGACTACGCGGTCAACCTCGCCACCGCCACCCGTGACCCGGGCATCTTCGGTCTGGCCGACCTCACCGACCTCGTCGCCCACGGCGCCAGCCCTCGTGCGAGCCTCGGCCTGATCGCCGCCGGACGGGCCATGGCGTTCATGCGTGGCCGATCGTACGTTCTGCCCCAGGACGTCTTCGACGTGGCGCCCGAGGTGATGCGCCATCGCGTGATCCTGTCGTACGAGGCCCTCGCTCGTGATCTCGTCCCCGACCAGATCGTTGCCCGCGTGCTCTCCACGGTTCCTGCGCCACGGATCTCCCCGTCACAGGACCACGCCGGGTCGGATCGCCGCTGACCATGGTCCGGCGAAGGGCTGAACCGACGCCCGACTCGGGTGGCGCCGACCTGCTCGGTCCGGCCGGCGACTCGGGGGCCAGGGAGATCCTGCGACGGCTCGAGCTCGATGTGACCATCAAGCTCGACGGCCTGTTGCACGGCGATCATCTCGGGCTGGTGCCCGGGCACGGATCCGAGCCCGGCGAGACCCGCCGGTACATGCCAGGTGACGACGTGCGGCGGATGGACTGGAACGTCACCGCCCGAACGCAGGTTCCGTACGTGCGCGAGGCGATCGCCGACCACGAGCTCGAGACCCACGTGCTCGTCGACCTCTCGCCCCGCCTCGACTTCGGCACCGCCAACTACGAGAAGCGCGATCTGGCCTTGGCTGCGGTGGCGGCGGTCGGGCTGCTCACGGCGAAGCTGGGCAACCGATTCGGCGCGGTGTTGGCGTCCCCCGACGGTGTGGTGACCGTGCCGGCCAAGAACGGCCGCCCGCATCTGTTGTCGGTTCTCCGCCGCATCCAGGATCATCCACGTTTGGACGGAGGCGTGCCCGACCTCGACGCCGGGCTGGCTCAGATGGGAGCGCTGTCGGCCACCCGGCGCGGGCTGGCGGTCGTGGTCTCGGACTTCCTCGGCGGCTACGACTGGCTCCCCGGCCTGCGCCGCCTGGCGCTCCGCCACGAGGTGTTCGCCGTGCAGATCGTCGATCCCCGCGAACGCGAGCTTCCCGACGTGGGCGTGCTGACCGTGGTCGACCCGGTGACCGGCGAGTTCCGCGACGTGTCGACCCGCAGCAAGAAGCTCCGGGAGCGCTATGTCGCCGCGGCAACAGAACAACAGGAGCGGATAACCGCCACCCTGCGCAGTGCCGGAGCCGACCACCTCGTGCTCGACACGGGCCGAGACTGGGTGCTCGACATGGCCAAGCACGTGGCCAATCGTCGCCACCGGGCCCAGATGGGCGGGGGTCTCCGCCGATGACGTTCCTCTCCCCCGAACGACTGTTGTTGTTGATCGTGGTCGGCGCACTGGCGATCGGGTACCTCGTGCTCCAGGCTCGACGTCGCACCTATGCCGTCCGCTTCACCAACGTCGAACTGCTCGACTCGGTCGCGCCCCGCCTGCCGGGGTGGCGGCGCCACGTGCCGGCCGCCCTCTTCCTGATGGCCGCCGGCCTCATGGTGGTGGCCTTCGCCCGCCCGGCGCGGAGCACCGACGTCGCACGCGAGCGGGCCACCGTGATCCTGGCCATCGACACCTCGCTCTCGATGGAAGCCGACGATGTGGTTCCCAATCGCATCGAGGGTGCACGCGAAGCCGCGCTCGTGTTCCTCGAGACGGTGCCCGACCGCCTGAACGTCGGGCTGGTGTCGTTCAACGGCATCGCCACGGTGCGAGTGCCCCCGACCCTGAACCACGATTCGGTTGCCCGTGCCATCGAGAGCCTCGACCTCGGTGAGGCGACGGCCATCGGCGAGGCCATCTTCGCCTCGCTCGAGGCCATCGAGGCGCAACTGCCCGACGCCGACGGCACCCGACCGCCGGCGCGCATCGTGCTCATGTCCGATGGCTTCACCACTGCGGGCCGGCCCGACGAGCTGGGTGTCGAGGCCGCCCGTGCCGCCGGGGTGCAGGTTTCCACCATCGCCTTCGGCACCGATCGCGGCGTGATCGACGTGCCCGAGGAGGGGCTGGTGCCGGTTCCGGTCGATACCGACGCACTGGCCGCGATCGCCGACGGCACCGGCGGCCAGTTCTTCACCGCGGCCTCGACCGACGAGCTCGAGGCCATCTACACCGACATCGGCTCGAGCATCGGCTTCGAGACCGAGGAAGTCGAGATCATCAACTGGTTCGTCGGGCCGGCGATGATCTTGATGCTGCTCAGCTCGGTCGCGAGCCTCGCCTGGTTCAGTCGTCTGCCCTAGCCGGCTCCGACACCAGTGTGCGCATCGTCGGTGGTCGTGCGGCCACCGACTACATTGGGGTCACGGTCACCCTCGGCTGATCGGCCGCACCGGGCGCTGGGGGCCCTTCCCCTCCGCGATCCAGCGCCCGGTCGCAGCCTCCCGACAGCGCCTGCATGAGCGCGACATCGTCGCCGGGGCCGATCGGTGTCTCCAGATCCCGTTCGATCTCGCGGTTGACGAAGATGCGCATGTGTTGGCGCAGTCGTCCCTGCTCGTCGATGGCCCGGAACCGCAGCCCCGGGTGGCGACGATCGAGGTCGTCGAGCAGTTCGGCCAAACTCGTGCCGTCGGCCTCCACGACGGCTGCGCCGCCGGTGTAGGAGCGCAGCGGCGTGGGGATTCGCACCATCACGACGAGCCGAAGCCTCCATCGACGTGCGCCACCTCGACCGAGAAGATCTCGGGCAGGTGTCGGGCGATCGGCCGCCACGATTCACCCAGGTCGGCGCTCGCCCACAGCTCGCCACTGGTGGTACCGAAGTACACGCCGACAGGGTCGGCCATGTCGGTGGTCATGGCCTGCCGCTTGACGGTGAACCAGCCTCGCTCGGGGAGGCCGTGGTCTTGGCGCATCCAGGTCGAACCGGCATCGCTGGTCCGGTAGACCGCCGGGCGGCCGTCGGGGCTGGTGCGGGGCCACACCTCGGTGCCGTCCATCGGGAACACCCACACGGTGTCGGGGTCGCGGGGATGCAGTTCGACAGGGAAGCCGATGTCGCCGACGTCGGCGGGCATGTTGTCGCCGATGCGCTCCCAACGATCGTGGGGGCGATCGAGACGATAGATCCCGCAGTGGTTCTGCTGGTACAAGCGGTCGGGCCGGGCCGGATGCAGGCGCACGCAGTGCGGGTCGTGGCCGAACTCGGCGTCGGGATCGGGCAGGAAATCGGCCGCCGTACCCTCGTTCAGCGGTTGCCAGTCGGCGCCGCCGTCGAAGCTCTCGAACACCCCACCGCCCGAGAGACCGATGTACAGGTGCTTCGGGTCACGCGGATCGACGATCACCGAGTGCAACATCGCCCCGTCGGGTGTTCCCTGGTAGGGGAACTCGGCCCAGGTCTCCCACATCGGATGGTCGTTCCACCCGTCGACGGTCGCCCAGGTGTCGCCCCCGTCCTCGGAGCGGAACAGGCCCTGTGGTGTGCCACCGGCGTACCAGACTCCCGGCTCGTCGGCGTGGCCGGGCGTGAGCCAGAACACGGCGTCGAGGCTGCGCTCGAGGCGCTCACCCGAACGAAACGCGGGCGGGGTGATGGCTTCGGTCCAGGTCGCCCCCCAATCATCGGACCGCAACACCGTCGGTCCGAGGTGGCCGGTTCGGGTGGCTGCGAGCAGCCGGGTGTGATTTCGAGGATCGACCACTGCGTGTTGGATGATGTTCCCGAGGTGATGCGGCTCCGACAATGCCCACGACGATCGCTCACCGTCGCCGGTCAGGAAGAAGAGACCCTTGCGGGTACCCAGGATCACGACGGTGGCGGGTGAGGTCGACATCAACCGAGTATCCGCGACCGGGTCGGCTGCCCACAAGGGGATCGTTTGCCGGTTCAGGAGGAGTGGGTGATTCCTTTCCGCTGACCTGGGGTTTTCGGGGGTTGAGTGTCACACCCGGTGCGTAGTGTTCGGGGGTATGGAAGCAGTGTGTGACCCGGTTGCGAACGAGGCGTTCGATGCCGTCGTCGCCGGTCTCGATCGGCTCGCGTCCGGCGTGTCACCAGTCGATTCCGGCGATGCGATCGCATGGATAACCGCAACCGAGCAGATCCGCCGTCGGGTCGAACACCTCCACCTCGAGCTGTTGGAAGCCATCGACACTGACAACCTGTACGCCGCCGACGGTCACTTCTCGGCCAAACGCATGGTCGAACACCACGCCGGTTTGTCCCCCGCAGAATCCACACGCCACGACCGCTGCCGCCGCATGCTCACCGAGCTCGACACCGTCGCCGCTGCGTTCTCGTCCGGCCAACTGGGTATCGCCCAAACCACGGTGTTGGCCAAGGTGTTCGCCAACAAACGGGTCCGGGACCACATGGCCGACGCCCAAACCTGGTTCTTGGCCCAGGCCCAGGCGTTGTCGTTTCGCGACTTCCAGCAGGTGGTGCGCACCTGGGAACGCCTGGTCGACGCCGACGGGGCCGCCGACCGCAACCACCGCAACCACGAGACCCGCAACGCCACCCTCACCCAAGACCCCTTCGATCTCGGCTGGGAGCTCCGGGCGAGAATGAGCTCGCTGGTGGGTGCCGAGCTGGGCGCCATCCTCGACGCCTACACCCGCGCCGAATACGAGATCGACTGGGACAAGGCCCGCGCCGACCACGGCGAGGCCGCCACCGCCGCCCACCTCCCCCGCACCGCCGCCCAACGCCGCGCCGACGCCCTGGTCGCGATCTTCCACCACGCCGCCACCTCCACCACCACCTCGGTGTCGGTCCCCACCCACAACATCGTGTGGAGCGCCGACACCTACACCGCCCTGCTCCAATCGCTCGAAACCGGCAAACGCCCGCACCTCGATGTCGACACTCACCGCTGCTCCACCCTCGACGGGGTATCGGTCGACCCCACCGAAGCCCTCATCGCCAGCCTCACCTCCCGGCTCCGACGAGTCGTCATCGACGCGAAGCGAGTGACCATCGACCTCGGCGAAGCCCGGTTCTTCACCGGATCGGCCCGCCACGCCGTGCTGGTCACCAACCCCGGCTGCATCTGGCCCGGCTGCCACCAACCAGCCACCAACTGCCAGATCGACCACCTCCGAGAACACCAACAACACGGCAGAACCCACCCCGGAAACGGGGCGCCACTGTGTGGCAGACACAACCGACACAAACACAACGCCAACTACGCCGTGCAACGCGACCCCACCGGCACCTACACCATCACCCGCCCCGACGGCACCACCTTCGAATAGTCGAAGCGGTGCAACAATGGCGGGTATGCCCACCGAGCCGCCCCGCCAGGCAGTCAACCTCGCCGCGATGCTGTCGCAGTTCGACGATCACTGGTCGCCGAGGACGGTGGCCGAGTTCAACGGCCACGATGTGATGGTGGTCAAGGTCGAGGGCGAGTTCGTCTGGCATCACCACGACGACACCGACGACTTCTTCCTGGTGCTGAACGGACGAATCACGATCCGTTTGCACGACGGCGACGTGAGCCTCGGGCCCGGCGAGCTGTTCGTGGTCCCCGCCGGTGTCGAACACCAGCCGGTCGCGGCCGAAGAGGCCGAGCTGCTGCTCATCGAGCCGAGAGGCACGCCCAACACCGGCGACGTGGCGACGGCTGCAGAGCGCATCATCATCTGACATCGCCAGCGTGGCCACCACTTCAGAGAGCGTTCACGATGGCCTGCTCTGGATCGGGAGGCTGCTGCTCATCGGCCTCAAGCGGGCGGCGATCATCGGCGTCTTCGTCGGACTGTTCGCGCTTGCGATCTGGGCGACGAGCGGGACGTCGTACTCCGACTGCGACGACGTCACCGAGGAGCAGCGAGCTCGGCTGGAATCGCTCTCGCCGGCCAGGAATGGATCGCACAGGACGACTTCTTGCCGTACTTCCACGATCTCTGGGTTCGCTGCTTCCGGTTCAGCCAGCCGGGTTGGGAGCGAATCGAGCTCAACGTGGTGGCGAATCGAGCCGACGGCGACGGCTTCGGCCCGGGTCCCGCTCGTCGGGCGCATGGGACACTGGCGGGATGGACATTCTTTTCGTTGCCGGATTCGCACCGATCGCCGCCGATCCGGCAACTGCCATTGCGTTCTATCGCGGAACTCTCGGCCTGCCCCTCGAAACAGTGTCGGGTGACTACGTCGCCGTCGACGGCTTCGGCGGCACCAAACACCTCGGCGTATGGCCGCTCAGCGAAGCCGCCCAGTCGTGTTTCGATACACCGGAGTGGCCTGCGGATGTCCCCATCCCCCAGGCCTCGATCGAGTTCGAGGTCGCCGACGTCGCGGCGGCCGCCGACGAGCTCGTGGCGGCAGGCCACGCCTTGGTGCACCACGCTCGTACCGAACCCTGGGGCCAGACCATCGCTCGGCTGCTCGGCCCCGAGGGCCTCCTCGTCGGCGTGTGTCATACACCGTGGTTGCACTCCACGAGCGACACGGACCGCGCCTAGCCCGATCGGGGAGAATCAGGCGACGACCGGCTCGGCGCCGGCTCGTTCGCTGAGCACCTTCGAAGAACCGCCAGGGGCCATAGACACGCCGTAGAGGCAGTCGGCGGCTTCCATGGTGCGCTTCTGGTGGCTCACGATCAGCAGCTGGGCCTCGTCGCGGAACTCGGCGACGAGGTTCAGGAAGCGATGCAGGTTGACGTCGTCGAGGGCAGCTTCGACCTCGTCCATCACGTAGAAGGGCGACGGGCGGCTACGGAAGACGGCGAACAGGAAGGCAAGGGCAGTGAGTGACCGCTCGCCTCCCGAGAGCAGCGACAGCTTCTTCACGTTCTTGCCCGACGGCCTCGCCTGCACCTCGACCCCGGTCTCGAGCAGATTCGACGGGTCGGTGAGGCGCAGGCTGCCCTGGCCGCCGGGGAACAGCGAACCGAACAGCTTGGCGAAGCTCTCGGCCACGTCGGCGTAGGCCGACGAGAAGACGTTCACGATCTCCTCGTCGATGGCCCGGATCACCTTGTTGAGCTCGCGACGACTCGACCGCACGTCGTCGAGCTGCTCTTGGAGGAAGTCGTGGCGCTCGGTGAGGGCCTCGAACTCCTCCAGAGCCAGCGGGTTGATGGGACCCATGAGCCGCAGCTCACGTTCGAGCTCGCGGATGCGGGCGGCGGCCGATACACCTTCGGCCAGCTCGGGGCAGGTGGCCTCGATGGCTTCGCGGGGCGAGCAGCCGTGGTCACGGCGCAGGGATTCGAGCGCCGTCTCGAGGCGGAGGTCGATCTCGGCCCGATCGATGTCGAGCTTCTGGAGGCGGGTCCGCACTTCGGTGAGCTCTCGCTCGGCCGCAGACCGATCGCGACGCAGCGACTCGAGCTTGGTCGATGCCGCTCGGGCCTCGTCGGACAAGCGCTGATGGCGATCGCGAAGCGTGCCCAGCTCGCCGTCGATCGCATGTAGCTGGCCTTCGAGCTCGACGGTCAGCTGGTCGGCCAGCCCGAGGCGGCGGTCGAGGTCGACCCGACGGCCCCCGGAGCGCTCGCGTTCGGCCTCGAAGCGGCCGAGGCGACGCTCGATCTCGGCCCGACGGTCGCGGAGCAGCTGCCCGCGCTGCTCGACGGCGGCGGCGCGCACCTCGAGATCGGTGCGCAGGGCGGCAACGGCGCGAGCCCGCTCGTCGAGGCGCGAACGGAACAAGGTGAGCTGGCGGCCCTTCTCGGCCCGTTCCTCGTCGGCGGCCTCGAGCCCGGGCAGCAGCTCGGCCAGCTCTGCGGTGCGGGCCTGATCGCGGTGGAGACGTTCGGAGATCTCGGCGAGATGGTGCTCGATGCCGTCGAGCTCGACCTGGTTCTCGCGCACGGCGCGGTCGGCCTCCTGTCGCGCCTCGCTGGCCATCGTCTGCTCTCGCTCCGACAGCGTGCGTTCGCGCTCGAGGTCGACCACGGCGGTCTTGGCCGCCGACAGCACCTCGACGGCGGCCGCCTGCTCGGCCCGCGCTTCGTCGAGGCGTGCGATGGCCGATTCGGCGTTGGAGACCGCCTCTTCGAGGGCGGCCCCGGTGGCGCCGGTTCGGGGTGCATTGATCCGCCAGCCGCTCGCACCGAACCGGCTGCCGTCGGGGGTGACGATCGTCGCCAGCGGGTGATCGAGCGCGGCGTCGATCGCCGCGGTGGTGTCGTCGACCACCACGGCTCCGCCGACGAGGCGATCGAGCAGCGTGTCGACCCCGGGTTGGGGCGAGCGGACGTGGCCCCGGATCGGTCGACCGACCGGTGGAGGTGTCGGCGTCGATGCCGACACGCCGAGGGCCAGCACCGCGCCGGCAGCATCGCCGTGGTGCAGACGATCGACGGCTCGACGGGCGGTTTCGGCATCGCTGACGATCACCGCCGCGATGGCGTCGCCGCAGGCCGCCTCGAAGGACTCGGCCCATCCGGCGTCGATCTCGACGAGCTCGAGCAGGGTGCCGATCACGCCGTCGAGCCCTTCGAGCTCGCCGACCCCGGACGTGGCTCGGGCCTCGTCGAGCGCAAGGGCAAGGGCATCGGCCCGAGCCGTCCACGACTCGCGTTCGCGCTCGGCCGCCGCGACGGCGGCGCGAGATGCATCGACCGTCTCGCCGGCGTGGTGTCGGTGTTCGAGCGCGGCGTCGATACGGAGCTCGACCGGCTCGGCGTCGGGACCCGACGACGGCCCTGCGGCGAGTCGGCTCACCCTGGCGTCGAGGGCGACCTTGGCATCGAGCAGCTCGGCCCGGCGGGCCACGAGTCGCTGCCGCTCGGCATCGGCTCGGGCCACGGCCTGGCGCAGTGCACCGAGCTCGCCACGGACCTCGGCTGCGGCGCCGCTCGGCGCCGGCGTGCCGTCGCCCAGCTCGCTCTGGAAGCGATCGCGCTCGACGGCCAGCTCGACCTCGGCCACCTCCAGCCGCTCGGCATCGGGCACCAGATTCTCGGCCTGTTCGTCGACCTCGCGGAGATCGGCTGCCACCCCGGCGGCCTCGGCCTCGAGCGAGGCGATGACGTCGAGGTCGATGGTGGCATCGCGTTCTCGTCGGAGACCGGCTCCGCGCTCGGCCAACAACGCGGCCACACCACGGGCACGTTCGCGCAGCGACTCGCACCGGGTGAGCGCCGCACTGAGGTGGACGTCGCCCGACTCGGCCAGCTGGCTCTCGGCCGCCATGACCTCGGCATCGAGGGCGGCGAGGTCGCGAACGAGCGTGGCCTCGGTGGTGGCGAGCCCGTTGCGCTCGGCTCGGTTGGTGTCGGAGCGCGTCTTGAGCTGATCGAGCTCGCGGCCCGCCAAGAACAGCCGCAGCCCTCCGAGCTCGTCGACCAGGCTCCCGTGGCGGCGGGCCGCATCGGCTTGCCGTTCGAGGGGCCGGAGCTGTCGGCGGACCTCGCGCAACAGGTCCTGCACTCGGGTGAGGTTGGCCTCGGTGCTCTGGAGGCGACGCTCGGACTTCTCCTTGCGTTTGCGGTACTTCAGGACCCCAGCTGCTTCCTCGATGATGAGACGGCGCTCTTCGGGCCGGGCGTTGAGAACGGCGTCGATCTGACCCTGACTGACGATCACGTGTTGTTGACGACCCACACCGGAGTCACTGAGCAGGTCCTGTAGGTCGAGCAGTCGACACGACACGCCGTTGATGGCGTACTCGGACTCGCCGGTCCGGAACAACGTGCGGGTGACGGTGACCTCTTCGAAGTCGATGGGGAGCAGCTTCGACGCGTTGTCGATGGTGAGGGAGACCTCGGCTCGACCCAGCGCGGGGCGCTTCTCGGTGCCGGCGAAGATCACGTCGTCCATCTTCTGTGACCGCACCGCCGAGGGGGCCTGGGCACCGAGCACCCACGCGATGGCGTCGACGACGTTTGACTTGCCTGAACCGTTGGGGCCGACCACGACGGTGACGCCGGGCTCGAGATCGAGAACGGTGGCGTCGGCGAACGACTTGAAGCCCTTGAGGGTCAGGCTCTTCAGGAACATCGCAAAGACGCTAGCAGCGCAAACGACACGCGTGGAATTTGGGGGCCGGCACGGTTCAGACCTGGCTCTGTTCGCAGTAGTACGTCCACCGCTTCTGATACTTGCTGCGAGCGATCGGGCGCCGTGATCGCGGCGACAGCTCGCCGTGCTTTCCGTACACGGCCAGGTGATCCTGGAACACGCCCGGTTGACCGAAGATGTCGTAGTAGCCGCCCTCTTCCAGGGTGGTGCCGCGGTACTTGATGGCGTCGTGCATCGTCTCGACCAACGCTCGGTAGAACCGCCGCACCTCCTGGGTGGTGAGGGAGTTGCTCATCCGGTCGAACCGAAGCCCGGCATGGAAGAGGATCTCGTCGGAGTAGATGTCGCCGAGACCGATGAGAACGGAGTCGTCGAGCAGCAGGGCCTTGAGCTTCAGCTCGTGGCCCTGCAGGATCTGCGCGAAGTTGGTCCACGACATGGGTTCGTTCACAGGGTCGACGCCCAGCCCGATGAGCTCGGGGATCTCGTCGATGAGGTCTTCGTCGGGAACGACGAGCATCTGCGCATCGCCGTCGGGGTCGATGAGCCGGAGTTGTCCGCCCTGGGTGAAGGTGAATACAGCGACGGTCTTCGGCTCGAGGGCGTCCTTGTTGGCGTTTCGCTGGAGGTGCGCCCGCTCGCCGAGGTGAACGGCGAGAGTACTCCCGTTGTCGAGCCGGGCCAGCAACCACAGACCGAGGCGATCGAAGGTCTCGATCTTCACGCCATCGAGGGCGGCCGCGAACTTGGTGCGGTTGCCCGAGCGAGTCACCAGCTTCGGAACCGTGACGTCGACGTCCTTGATGCGCTTGCCTGTCACTTCTCGTTCGAGATCGCGGCGTGTCGTTTCGAGCTCGGGAAGACTGTTCACGGTGAACCTCCACCGGCGGCCAGGGAATCGGTGTTGCGCTCGAGGTCACGGGTGAGATCGTGGAGGGCTGCACACGCCTGGCGGGCCGCTGCCTGCTCGGCCTGCTTCTTGCTCCCACCCGTGCCCCGACCACGAACCTCGCCGCCGACCTCGACGACGGCCTCGAAGTACCTCTCGTGATCGGGTCCGTCACCGTTCACGACATAGGTGGGGAGACCGTCGAAGTACTGCACGGCGAGCTCTTGGAGCACCGTCTTGTAGTCGTCGCCGCCCGGACCGTCGGAGGAATAGACGATGTGGTCGGCGAAGTGCTCGAGCACGAACGTCGACGCCGTCTCCATGCCACCGTCGACGAAGACGGCACCGATGATCGCCTCCATCGCATCGGTGAGGATCGAGCGCTTGTCGGCTCCCCCGCTGGCGGTCTCACCCTTGCCGAGCAACAGGTGCGGACCGACGTCGAGCCCGCGCGCGACCTGGGCCAGCGCCGCCGAGCTCACGACCGACGCACGGATTTTGGCCAATTCACCTTCGGCGAGATCGGGCATCGAGTCGTACAGGAATTCGGTGACGGCCAGACCGAGCACGGCGTCGCCGAGGAACTCGAGACGCTCGTTCGACTCGTAGCCCTCGTTCTCGGCGCACCACGACCGGTGGGTGAGGGCATGCGCGAGCAGGGAGGGGTCGATGAAGGAATACCCGAGGCGCTCGGCCAACTGCCCGTCGTCGGCTGTCGATGTCAGGAGTTCAGCCGCCCGTCGACGTAGTCGACGGCATCTCGCACGGTCTTGAGATCGTCGAGATCCTCGTCGTCGATGCGGAACCCGACGGAGCGCTCGCCGATCTCGTCCTCGAGGGACTCGACCAGCTCGATGAGCGCCAGCGAGTCGGCGTCGAGATCGTCGACGAAGGAGTCACCTTCGCCGATCGACCCGGGTTCGATCTCGAGGATGTCGGCCAGGCGCTCGCGAACCAGCGAGAATATCGCCGGTCGGTCGAACGGCGCCTGTTCCATGTTCGTCTCTGCGGGCACCCGGAGGCCTCCTGTGTACAGTGCGCGGATTGGCGTCGGTACCCGCCAACCCGGTCGATCGACGAGTCTAGCGAGCCCGAACTTTGTTCGCTTGTGAACGCCCCGAAAGGCGCGGAACCGTGCGGATTCGGTCGGGCGAAGGCTCAGACGGTGGCGGCGGCGGTGAGGTGATCGACCATGTCGGCGGTCACCAGGTCGCGAGCGGCGGTGACCGCGTTCAGCACCGCGGTCGGCGACGACGAGCCGTGACTGATCATGCAGACGCCCCTGACCCCCAACAACATGGCTCCCCCGACCGTGTCGGGATCCATCTGGGCGTAGAGCGGCAACAACGCCGGTGCCAAAAGGTCTGCGCCCTGGCGCGCCTGATCGGAGGATCCGAAGGCCTCGAGGAGGGCACCGACGATCATCTTGGCCGCACCCTCGGCCGTCTTCAGCGCGACGTTGCCGGTGAAGCCGTCGGTGACGATCACATCGGCGGCGTCGCCGAGCAGATCGCGGCCCTCGACATTGCCGACGAACTCGACATCGAGCACTTCTTGCCAACCGGGTTCGGCCAACAGCGCGTAGGCCTCCTTGACCAGTGGTGAGCCCTTGCCCGCTTCTTCACCGATCGACAACAAACCCACGCGGGGACGGGTCACGCCGTAACGGTCTCGGGCATATATCGCGCCCATGCGGGCGAACTGGGCGAGCATCTCGGCCTGCACCTCGGCGTTGGCACCCGAGTCGAGCAGTATGTTCGGTCGATCCGCGCCCAGCACCGGCAGCGGCGTGGCGATCGCCGGACGGGAGAAGCCCTTGATACGGCCCATGCGCAGGAGCGCACTGGCCATGGTGGCGCCGGTGTTGCCGGCTGACACCATCGCCGAAGCGTGTCCGTCGCGCACGGCCTCGGCGGCACGAACGAGGGATGAATCCTTCTTGGTGCGGACAGCTGACCCCGGCTCGTCGCCCATGGCGATGACCTCGGAGGCGTCGATGTGATCGAAGTCGGGCGCGAGCTCGGCCAGGACCTCGGGCCGGCCGACCAACACCACCGGGATTCCGGCGGCAACGGCCAGACGTGCGCCGTCGATGATCGCCCCGGGAGCGTTGTCACCCCCCATCGCGTCGACGGCAACCGGCAACACGTCGGGTCAGTCGACCTCGATGGCTTCGCGGCCGGCGTACCAGCCGCAGGTGCCACAGACCCGGTGCGGGCGCTTGGTGGACCCACAGCGAGGGCAGGCGCTGCGCGCCGCGGTGCCCAGCGTCCAAGCCGACGCCCGGCGGCTGCGCGTCTTGGACTTGGAGGTCTTCTTCTTGGGAACTGCCATGGTGATCTCCAGCGAGGAACGAGCGCTCAGGCAGGCCCGAGCAACCAGGGAATGCTAGCGGGAGCCATGCGAGACTCCGACCAGCTCGGCCACGCCATCGGCCAGACGCTCGACGGCCGGTCAGTCGAATTCGAGGTCGTCGAGCGCGGCCCACCGTGGATCGGTCGACTCCGCGACCTCCTCATCGGTGGGCTCGGCCCCGACCGTGACCACGTAGTCGCTGCTCGGGCCGGTGCAGTCGTCGCGGCACACGGCGGTCGTGGGCAAGGCCAACAGCACGGCTTCGCGCACCATCGGCTCGAGGTCGATCTCGTCGTCGACCACCGGCCACGTCTCACCCTCGACCGGCGCGAGCTGGAAGACCTCCCGCAGCTCGACCTCGCCCGATCCGTCGACAGGTTCGAGACAGCGGCGGCACTCGGCCCGCCAATCGAAACGAACCCGACCGGTGACCATCACGTCGGTCCCGGTGGCATCGACGTCGAAGGTGTGCTCGACCATCCCGGACGGAACCCGGGCCGCCGGGAGCTCCAGATCGACCACGTCCAGCGCACCCTCGACCGTGCGGCGCCCGTGATGATCGCGACGAAGCCGTGCGATGTCGACGGTCCATCCGTGCACGGGAGCCGCAGAGTCGTGCCCGGCCACGATCAGGTGATGTCCTGATCGAAGAAGCCGTCTCCGGCCTCGCCGTCAGGATCGGGCATGTCCTCGCTGCCGCGGGCGGACTCGGAGTGGGCGGCCTCGAGCGGATTGCCCTGGAGACGCGAGCGCCCCTGGGCCACGATCTGCTGCGTCCGTTCGAGGATGATCTCGAAGCTGCCGAGCTTCTGGTCGCAGTAGTCCTCCACCTCGAGGCGCATGCGACGGGACTCGTCGTCGGCGTTCTCGACGATCTGGCGGGCGCGGGTGTCGGCCGCCTTCACCACTTCGGTTCGCTGCACCATGCGTTCGGCACGGGCGCGGGCCATGTCGAGTATCTCGTCACCTTCGCGGCGGACTCGCGCGAGGAACTCCTCTCGCTCCTTCAACAGCCAGCGTGCGGCGCGGAGCTCGTCCGGAAGGGCGCCGAGCGCCTCGTTGAGCAGTTCGAGCACCTCCTCCTTGTTGATCATCGACGACGCCGACAACGGCATCGGGCGGGCAGCCTCGATGAGGTCGGCGACGCGCCGCAGCAACGCCTCGACCTGAGGGGCCTCGTAGGCCGGACCACCGGCACCCGCCGGTCGCTGGGGTCGCGGTTGCGCTCGAGGTCGGCGCTCGGGCACCCGCTCGGGGAGATCGCCGGGGTAGCTCACGACGGGAACCTTTCAGCGAGCCGGGCCGCGACGGGCGCGGGAACCATGGTGGAGACGTCGCCGCCGTACTGGGCGATCTCACGAATCAGCTTCGAGGCGATGAACGAGCTCGACGAGGCCGAGGGAACGAACAGCGTCTCCACCCCCGAGACCGCCTTGTTCATGTGCGCCATGTGCAGCTCACTCTCGAAATCCGATACGGCTCGCAGCCCCTTGATGATGAAGTCACACTGCTCGTCCATGGCGACATGGACGACGAGCGTCGAGAACCGGGTGGTTCGAACGTTCGAGAGATGCGCGAAGGACTCCTTCAACATCGCCTCGCGCTCGTCGAGATCGAACAGCGGCGCCTTCGAGGGGTTGCGACCGGCGGCCACGATCACCTCGTCGAAAAGACCCGCGGCCGTCTCGACCAGTTCGAGATGACCGTTGTGAACCGGGTCGAAGGACCCTGGGTAGAGCACCCGTGTCACGCAGTTTGCTCCGGATCGGTGAATGAGGGGGCCGACGGCGGGTCGCCGACGACCCTTGCCAGCTCCACCACGGTACCCGCGTAGCGCGCCTGCTTGAACGACGCCCACCTCGCACCCAGTTCAATGATGCGATCGGACTCCACCACGACGACATCGGCGTCCACCGAAGCGAGCAGCCTCACCCACCCGTCGAAGGCGTAAGGAGGGTCGAGGATGGCGAGGTCGAAGCTCGGCGCCGTGTCGATGTACCGCAGCGCATCGACGGGCAGCACCGTGCATCGATCGTCGTAGCCGAGGAGATCGATGTTGTCGCGCAGGACTCGCAGGGCCGCAGGCGACGACTCGACGAAGGTCACGAAGGCCGCACCGCGAGAGAGGGCCTCGAGGCCCATGGCGCCGCTGCCGGCGAACAGATCGAGCACCGTGACGTCCTCGACGGCACCGGCGCTGTACAGCGCGTTGAAGACGGCCTCGCGAACCCGATCGGGCGTGGGCCGCGTGTCGGCGCCCTCGGGAGTGTTCAGGCGACGGCCACGGGCCGAACCAGCGACGATACGCATGGTCGAGACGGTAGAGCCATGTGCTCAACACCCCCACCCGTCGTGCCGATGGAGCACGATGGCTCTCCTCGTCGACGACGACCCGACGCGTCTGCCCGACCTCGTCGACGGCGAAGCACCCCACCGCTCCGGAGCCGGCGTTCGGATGCTGTTCACCACCGCCAGCTTCCTGGGATCGTTCCTGCTGTTCCTGGTGCAGCCCATGGTCGCCCGATTCCTGCTCCCGGTGGTCGGCGGGAGCTCGAGCCTGTGGAACACCGCGATGGTGTTCTTCCAGGTGCTCCTGTTGGTCGGCTACACCTACGCCCACTACTCGACCACGCGGTTCGGTCGTCGCCAACCCGTGACGCAGGTTGCGGTCGTGGCCCTTCCCCTCGTGACCCTGCCCATCGCGCTGCCCGATGGTTGGGTCCTGGGAACGCAGACACCCTCGATCTGGGTGTTGCTCACCCTCGCCGTGATGGTCGGACTGCCCTTCTTCGCCCTCTCGACCAGCAGCCCGACGCTACAGCGTTGGTTCTCGCTCACCGATCACCCGGCGGCGGACGACCCCTATTTCCTCTATGCGGCCGGCAACGTCGGCAGCGTGTTGGCGCTCCTCGGCTACCCCCTCGTGCTGGAGCGCACGCTCAGTCTCGATCAGCAGACGCGGTTCTGGGCCGGCATCTATGTGGCCTTCGTGGCCGCCACCGTGGCGTGCGCCGTGGTCACCCGCCGTACCAACCGAGCCATCGAGCGCACGCGGGAGCCGGCCGAGCCGATCGCCTGGGCCCGCCGCGGCCGATGGGTGCTGTGGGCGTTCGTCCCGTCGGCGCTCATGATCGGGGTCACCGGGCACCTCGCCGCCGACGTCGCCTCGTTCCCGCTCCTCTGGGTACTGCCCCTCCTGCTCTACCTCACCACCTTCGTGATCGCCTTCGGCAAGACCAGCGAGCGTCGCTCGCCGATCCTCGACCTGGCCGTGATGCTCGGATCGATCACGGTCGCGGTGACCATCGTGCGACGACCGGCCGGCCTCGCGGTGATCGTGGTCGTCCACCTCCTCTGGTTCTTCGCGGCCGCACTGGTCGCCCACAAGCGACTGGCGGCCGATCGCCCGACGCCGGCGCGCCTCACGGAGTTCTTCTCGCTCATCTCGGTCGGCGGCGCCCTCGGCGGCGTGTTCGCCTCGCTCGTCGCGCCGGTGGTGTTCGACACGGTGCTCGAGTACCCGATCGCCATCGTGCTGGCGCTCCTCGTCGTCCCGCAGCCGGTCGAGGCGATGCGTCGCACCCATCCGCTCGCACTGGCGACCCTCGCGCTGGCCGTGCTGGGTGCCTTCGTCGTGTACCGGCAGCTGGCGCTCGCCCCGGCCCTCGTGGCGATCGCCGCATTGATCGCCGCTCGACCCCTCCGCCGCCCCGAGCTGGTGGCCGCGGTGCTCGGCCTCGCTCTGGTCGCGCATGTCGCCGTGCCGCCGAGCAACATCGTCTTCCAGGACCGGTCGTTCTTCGGGGTGAGCCGCGTGTCGACCACCGCCCAACGCACGACACTGGTGTCGGGTACGACGGTGCACGGCTACCAGATGGCGGGCGCCGAAGGACCGACCACACCCACGTCCTACTACGCCCACAGCGGACCGGTCGGCCAGATCATGGACGCCATCGACGACCGCGACACGGTCGGCGTCATCGGCCTCGGAACCGGCACCGTTGCCACCTATGGCCGCCGCGGCGACCAGTACGTCTACTTCGAGATAGACCCCGTAGTGATCGACGTCGCCACGACGCCCGAGCTCTTCGGCTTCCTGTCGGAGAGCCGGGCCGCCATCGACATCCGCGAAGGCGACGGCCGCCAGGGTGTGGCCGAGGCGGACGAGTCGTTCGACATCCTGTTCGTCGACGCCTTCAGCTCCGACGCCATCCCCGTCCACCTCATCACCCGCGAGGCCATCGACGACTACCGGACGCACCTCTCGGCCAACGGCGTCATCGCCATCCACATCTCGAACCGGTTCTTCGACCTCGGCCCGGTACTGGGTCGGATGGCCGACGAGCTGGGCCTGGACGCCCGAGCGCAGCTCCACACACCGGAGGCCGGCGACACCGTCGCCGAGAAGTCGCGCTGGGTGGTGATGGGTCCTGCGTCTTCCGTCGCGAGCGTGACCGACGACCGGTGGTCGCCCCTGCCGACCGACGGTCCCTTGTGGACCGACGACTACTCGAATCTTCTCGCCGTCCTCGACATCTGAACGCGATCTGTGAGCACGGACCCGCTGTGGCCCGCGTTGGGTAGCGTCGGAACGTGACCATCCCCACCGAGATCGACTGCGTCGACTGCGGCGGGTTGTGTCATCTGATCAGCTACCCACCCGACGAGGACGGCTTCCAGCCGGGCGACATCGTTGCCTACCGCTGCGAGGACTGCCTCGACCGATGGGACATCGAGCTCGGCGACGACGACACCGCTGCCGGCGACGATCGGTAGCGCCGAGCGCTACTCGAAGTACGGGTTCTCGCCCTCGCTGTGGTCGGTGACGTCGATCACGTCGGTGATCTCGGGGATGGCCTGGGCGATCATGACGCTGATGCCCTCGCGCAGGGTGGCCGCACTCATGGCGCAACCCTGGCAGCCGCCACCCATCAGGATGTGGGCCTCGGTGCCCTCGACCTTCACCAGTTCGGCCGACCCACCGTGGGCGGAGAGCGCAGGGTTGATGCGCTTGTCGAGGAGCATGACGAGCTTCTCCTCGAGGGTACCGGTGAGCTCGATGTCGGTGCCGTCGAGCGGGTTGGGTCGGTTCGGGTTGCGAATGACGAGACCGCCCTGGGCCGGGTTCGACGGCAGATCGAGGGTGGCACCGGTGAGCTGGTCGACGCTGTTGGCCGGGACGATCACGCTCAGGTCGCCGACGGCGTAGATGACGTCGTCGTCGTCGGCCTCGGCCACGGGGTCGATGGAGAGGGCATAGCTGTACTCGACGCCGGAGATTCCCGTGACCTCGACCCGCAGGGCCAGGCCTTCGGCATCGGCTTCGGCGCTCCGTACGTCGAGCACTTTCACCAGTGCCTCGGGGGTGACGTCCATGATCACCGCCGTGGCGGTGCTGGGTTCGGTGGCCGCGGCGGTTTCGGGGGTCATGGGTTCAACCTATCCTCGAGTTCCTGGCTCAGCTCCAGCCAGCGTTCTTCTGCGGCGTCAACATCGGCGCCTGCGGCTCGTATTCCCTCGCCCAGGCGGGCCAGTTCGAGGTGATCGACGGTGCTGGCGACCTCGGCAGCGAGCGCGTCGAGCACCGTCTGGGCCCGGGCCATCTCCGACTCGGCCTGGCCGAGGTCGCGTCTGATCGTCGACACCGAACGGCCGACCGCCGTCCGGTCGGCGCGCTTGGCCCCTCCCTTCTTCGTGGCGGCGGGTCGACTCGCGGCACCGGGCCCTCCCCGAGCGAGGGTCTCCCGCTCCCAGGTCTCGTAGCCCCCCGGGACCCGACGCACTCGGTGGTTCTCGACGATCACCACGTCGTCGACGGTTCGTTCGAGGAAGGCCCGATCATGGCTCACCACCACCAGGGCACCCGGCCAGCTGTCGAGGAAATCCTCGAGGATGCGCAGGGTGTCGAGATCGAGATCGTTGGTGGGTTCGTCGAGCAGCAGCACGTTGGGCTGGGCCACCAGCGTCAGCACCAGCTGCAACCGGCGCCGTTCACCACCCGACAACAGCCGAACCGGTGATCGCTGGATGTCGCTGTCGAACCAGAACCGCTCGAGCAGCGCCTTGTCCTGCCACGTCGGTTCGCGTCGGCCGGTGAGGGCGTGGATCACCCGTTGGTCGCCGTCGAGCTCGGGACCGTGTTGGAGGAACTCCCCCAGCCGCACCGTCGGTCCGACGACCCGCTCGCCGCTCGACGGCTGCAGCCGACCGCTCAACACCGACAAGAGCGTGGTCTTGCCGGTGCCGTTGAGCCCGACCACGCCGAGCCGCTCCCGACGATCGAGCAGGAGATCCACCTTCGAGAACACCTGCTCGTCGGTTCGGAAACCGAACGAGACATCGTGCAGTTCGAGCACGAGGTCACCCAGACGCGGGGTGCCCATGTGCAGATTCAGGTCGTCACTGCGAGCTGCGGCCTCGGGCTTGTGCTCGACCAGAGCCTCGGCGGCGCGGATGCGGGCCTTGGCCTTGCTCGTTCGGGCCGGCGCCCCCCGCCGCAGCCAGGCCAGCTCGCGTCGGGCGAGGTTCCGTATCGTCGACTCGGTGGCCGCGGTCATCTCTTCGCGGGCGGCCCGACCGTCGAGGTACCCCTGATACCCGCCACTGTGGAGGTGGGACCGACCCCGA
The DNA here is from genome assembly GCA_024638845.1 of Acidimicrobiales bacterium. GTDB lineage: Bacteria > Actinomycetota > Acidimicrobiia > Acidimicrobiales > JAHEJN01 > JAHEJN01. Next base: position 46,140 of record JAHEJN010000011.1, read on the forward strand.
TCGAGCTCGAGGACGCGGGTGGTGACGCGGTCGAGCACATGACGGTCGTGGGTCACCAGGACCAGGGCGCCCCGGTGCCGGGCAAGACGCGCTTCGAGCCACGCGATGGCCGTGATGTCGAGATGGTTGGTCGGTTCGTCGAGGATCAACAGATCCGACGGCGCGAGGAGCGCCCGGGCCAGCGCCACGCGCTTGGCCTCACCGCCCGAGAGACGATCGGTCGCCACGTCGAGGAAAGGCGTCATGCCGAGACGATCGAGTACCGCCTCGGCTTCCCACGCCGCCTCGTCACTGCCCTCGGCCACCGCCTCGCGCACGGTGCCGGACGGGAGCACGGCCAGCTGGTCGAGCATCACCACCTGGACATCGCGGCCGCGGCGCACCTCGCCCGACTCGGGTTCGGTGATGCCGGCCATCACCCGCAACAAGGTCGACTTGCCGGTGCCGTTGATGCCGACGAGACCCACGCGGTCGCCTTCGTTGACGGTGATCGAGACGTCGCGGAACAGATCGCGTTCGGGCCGGGTGATGGTCACCCGATCGACATCGATCAGCACACGCGCCATGGCGACAGTGTGGCCGGGCGAGGTTGCGAATCAGTGGGAACGAGTGCGTGAACGCAGAGCGGACGCGGCCAGGCCCATGGCAACGACACCGACGGCGGCAACGGCGAGCACCCCCTCGAGCAGCGCCCTCCCGTCCCAGCCGAGGAACAACGACCGCAGGGCCGCCAGCAGGTACGTGGCCGGATTCCAGGCGGCGACGGCCGACAACCAACCGGCCATGGCGTCGCGGGGCACGAACGTGGTGGTCAACAACAGGAACGGGAACGCCATGACCCAGCTTCCGGCCACCGCCCCCGGGTTGCCGGTGCGGAGGGCGATCGTGTACGGGATTCCGGCGAAGGCGAGACCCCACGCAGCACAGAGGAGCACGAACACGGCCATCCCGGCGATGCCGGTGTCGAAGTCGACGCCGATGAAGACACCGAGGATCACCATCAGACCGGCGAGGGTGCCGACGAGCACCGCGTCGGCCACCATCAACCCGACCAGGATGGCCGATCGCCGGACCGGCGACATCACCAGCCGGTCGAAGTAGCCGCCCTGGATGTCGGTGACCAGCGAGTACGCCCGACTGAGCCCGGTGATGGCGAAGAGCACACCGACGGGCAGCTGGAACGCCTTGTAGCTCATGCCGATGTCGGTGAACGAGGCCACGTCCTGAAGTGCTCCGACCGTGATCACGTAGGTGAAGAGCCCGGCGATGAACGGTGGGACGTACTCGGCCTTGTCGAGGGGCAGGAGGCGAAGGGCTCGCGCCGCCACCACGCGGATGTCGTGCCCGGCGCGGTTCGAGCCGGACGCGTTCACCCGGGGGCCTCGTCGTCGAAGTGCGCGCCGGTCACGGCGAAGAACACGTCGTCGAGGGTCGGAGAGCTCATGTGCAGCGTGCGCACGACGACGCGACGCCGTTCGAGGGCGACCGCCAGTGGTCCCACCACCTCCGCGGCCCTCGACGACGTCACGATGATCGCCGAGCCTGTCACCTCCACGTCGCCGACGTGGTCGAGGGCCCGAGCCACGCTCTGGGCCTCGTGCGGATCACCGTCGACCTGCACGGTGATGATCTCCGCACCGAGGCGCTGCTTCAGTTCGTTCGGAGAGCCTTCGACGGCCAGGCGACCGCGGCGCAGAATGCCCAGGCGATGAGCGAGACGGTCGGCCTCGTCGAGATACTGGGTCGTCAGGAAGACCGTGGTGCCCGCCTCCCGGTTCAGGCGTTCGATCTCGCTCCAGACCCGAAGGCGAACATCGGGATCGAGACCGGTCGTCGGCTCGTCGAAGAAGACCACCTCGGGCTCGTGGATGAGGGCGGCCGCGAGGTCGAGGCGCCGTCGCATGCCGCCCGAGTACGTGCCGATCTGCCGATCGATGGCGCTCATGTCGACCAGGTCCTGGAGGGCCACGATGCGCTGCGAGATGCGACGGTGGGAGAGACCGTAGAGCTGACCCTGATGCCGTAGCATCTGGCGGCCGGTGAGCTTGTCGTCGAGCGCGACGTCCTGGAGGGCCACGCCGATGCGACGGCGTACGTCGCCCGCGTCACCCACGACGTCGAAACCGGCGACCGTCGCCGTACCCGACGTGGGGACGAGCAACGTGCACAGCATCCGCACGCACGTGGACTTCCCGGCGCCGTTGGGGCCGAGGAAGCCGTAGATCTCGCCCGGTTCGACGGCCAGGTCGACGCCGTCGACCGCGGTCACCGCATCGAACTCACGCCGCAGATCGGAGGCGTGCACCGCGAGGTCGCTCACGGAGGTGACCGTAGTCGCGGTCCACCGGCAACGAGGTGAGCGCCCAGCCGGTGGCGGGAACCGACCGGGCGCTCGACCTGGGTCGCAGGCAGGGGGTACTCCGCCCACCACGGGAGACCATTTCAGTATGCGTCCTCCGGCCGATCCTGAATAGTGGGAAGTCCACCCAGGTCGGTCCGTCGCCGCAGGGCGACCGCCCCGACTATCGTCACGGACATGACCGGGTCCATCGAATCTGCCGTGCGCTTCGACGAAATGGGCGACGTTGCGCTGATCACCATCGACGACGGAAAGGCGAACGCGCTCGACCACCGGATGCTCGATGATCTGCAAGCCGCCTTCACCGCGGCCGAAGTCGAGGTCAAGGCCGTGGTGCTCGCCGGGCGCCCCGGCAAGTTCAGCGCCGGCTTCGACCTGGCGGTGATGAGCGAGGGGCCCGAGAGCGCCAGGGCGTTGCTCGGCCATGGCGCCGAGTTCTTCTTCCAGAGCTACATGCTCGGCATCCCCGTTGTGGCGGCGTGTACCGGCCATGCCCTCGCCGCCGGCGCCGTGATCCTGATGGCAACCGATGTCCGCATCGGTGAGGACGTCCCCGCCAAGATCGGCCTCAACGAGGTCGCCATCGGCATGGCGCTGCCCCGCTTCATCATCGAGATGGCCCGCGACCGCCTCTCGAAGCGACATCTGCCCGGCCTGAACCTGGCCAAGATCTACGACCCCTCCGGCGCGGTCGACGCCGGCTACCTCGACGAGGTCGTGGCCCAGGGGACCTCGATCGACCGGGCCCTCGAGGTCGCGACCCAATTGGCCGAGACTCTCCACGCCCCGTCGTTCAAGGCCACCCGCACGCGGATGCGAAGCGATGCCCATGCACGGTTCCGCTCGACCCTCGACGCCGACCTCGCCGCCTTCACCGTCGCCTGACCGGAAGCCCCATGACGTCTCTGCCCGCGACGATCGACCTCTATTGGCGCCCCGGCTGTGGCTCCTGCATGGCGCTGCAGCGCCAGATCGACAAGCACGGGATCTCCGTTGCCGAGCACAACATCTGGGACGACCCGGAAGCTGCGGCGCATGTGCGCTCGGTGGCCAACGGCAACGAGACCGTCCCCACCGTCACCGTCGGCGACCGCTCCCTGGTGAATCCGTCGATCAAGGCGGTCGTGGCGTTCCTCGCCGATTCGGCGCCGCATCTCCTGCCCCCCGACTACGAGCCCCCCGAGCCCTCGACGGTGGGCAGGATCATGGGTCGCATCCTGGGCGACTGACCGCGCCCTAGCGTGGCGGGGGCATGACGTCGGTCGACACGCGAACCTCCCGGGGCACGGCCGCGGCGTTGGCTCTGTTGTGCCTGCTCGGCCTGGGCCTGCGGCTGGTCGACATCGACTGGGACCAGGGCCACCACCTCCACCCCGACGAGCGGTACTGGAGCTTCGTCACCGACGACGTCTCGGCTCCCGAGAGCCTTCGTGACTACCTCGACGCCGACACGTCGGCCTTCAACCCCTACGCGACCAGGGACACGTGGGTCTACGGGACCTGGCCGGTCGGTCTCACCAAGGCCACGGCCACGTGGCTGGCCGAGGACGGCGCGGCCGCCGGTTCGCTCACGAGAGCGCTCGACGCCGCCGGCGTCGATCTGCGAACCGACGACGACCAGCCGCGATTCGACGGCGGCTACGACGCCTACCTCATCGGTCGTCTCCTGTCGGCGCTGTTCGACACCTTCACGATCGGGCTCGTCTACCTACTGGCCCGGCGGCTCGGCGGGAGCACCGTCGCGGGACTGTTCGCGGCCGGCTTCCAGGCGTTTGCGGTACTGCACCTCCAGTACAGCCACTTCTACGGAGCCGAAACGCTGGCGGCGTGCATCACCACGGCCGCCGTCTTGGTCTCGGTTCGCATCGCCCGACACGGCCCGACCATCCGCGCCGTCATCACCGTCGGCGCGCTCGTGGGCCTGGCCATCGCGGCGAAGCTCAGCACCGCTCCGGTTCTCGTGGCTCCGGCCGTGGCCATCGTGGTCGCGCAGTGGCGCCGTCGGGCATCGTCGGCGGAGCGACTCCGAGCGGGTGTGACCGACCTGGCCCTGCTCGGGCTCAGCGCCGTCGCGGTGATCAAGCTCACCCTGCCCTATGCCTTCGGTCAGTGGTGGGGACTGCGCATCGGCCCTCGCTTCCTCGACGACCTCGACTACCTCGGCGGGGTGAACGACGGCACCTTCAACGTCCCGTGGACGATCCAGTGGATCGGCCGCTCCCGCCTGCTCGGCCCGCTCGAGACCGCGTTCTGGTGGGGCATGGGTCCGGCGCTGGCCATCGCCGTGCTCGCCGGTCTCGTGCTCGCCGTGCGCCGGGTCCGACGAGGCGAATCGTGGTGGTTGGTGCCCCTCGCCTTCGTGGGGGTGGAGATCCTCACGGTGAGTCGGCAGTTCAACGGCCTCATTCGGTACCTCCTCCCCGCCTATCCCGTGGCCATCGCCATGGCCGGCGTGGCCATGGCCCGCCTCGTGGTGCTCGCCCGCACGTCCGATCTCGGCTCGTGGCCGCGTCGCATGGCCGCCGTCACCGTCGGCGCGTGCGTGGCGGGCACCGCATTGTGGGGCCTCGCCTTCACCAACGGGGTCTACCGCCACGAACACAGCCGCATCGAGGCGACCGAGTGGATCACCGCGAACGTGGCCCCGGGATCGACGGTCTCGCACTCGGTGTGGGACGACGCCCTGCCGCTGCCCACCCCGGACGCGCAGGCGCTCGGCCTCACGGTTGTCGACATCGAACCGTTCGCCAACGACTCCCCGGCCAAGGTCGAGGCCCTCATCGCCGGGCTCGACCAGGTCGACTATGTCATCGAGTCGAGCAACCGCCTGTACGACTCGGTCAGACGTTTCCCCGCTCGCTACCCCGCCACCGTCGCCTACTACGACGCGCTGTTCGACGGCCGGCTCGGCTTCCACGAGGTGGCCAGTTTCGCGAACGAACCGTCCCTGCTCGGCGTCACCGTCGACGATGCCGATTCCGAGGAGACCTTCACGGTCTATGACCACCCCACGGTGACCATATGGCAGAAGACCGATGCCTGGTCGCCCACATCGGCCCGTCGGGTGCTCGACCCCGACCGCGCCGCCAACAGCTTCGACACCGAGCACCGTCGGGCGGGAGCCAACGCGCTCCAACTGACCCCCGACGAGTACGGCGCGCAGCAGGCGGGAGGCACCTTCGACGACGTGTTCGACCCGGTCGGTCCCACCTCGTCGGTCCCGTGGCTGTGGTGGCTGCTGTGGATCGAGATCGCCGGCCTGGCCGCCGTGCCGTGGACGACCTGGGTCTTCGGCCGGGCCTCGGCCCGCGGCTACGCGTTCTCCAAGATGAGCGGCCTGTTGGCGGCGACCATCCCGCTGTGGTTCCTCATCGCCACCGGCACGGTGGACCACACCCGTTCGGCGGCCTGGATCTCGCTGGCGGTCGTCGTGGCCGTCGGTGTCGCCGTCGGTTGGCGCCGCCGAGAAACTCTGCGGGCGCACTGGTGCCTGCATCGGCGCAGCTGGGTGGCATCCGAGGCGGTGTTCCTCGGGGCCTTCGCCGTGGTGCTCGCGTTCTCGATCGCCAACCCCGACCAGTGGCATCCCTTCGTGGGCGGCGAGAAGCCGATGGAGGCCGCGTACTTCACCGCCGTGACCCGAAGCACGACCCTGCCCGCCTATGACCCATGGTTCGCCGGCGGGGCCATGAACTACTACTACCTCGGCTGGTTCATCCTCTCGGTTCCGACCAAGGCGCTGGGCGTCGCCCCCGAGGTCGCGTTCAACCTCGGGCTGCCCACGATGGCGGCGATGGCCGCGACCGCGTTGTTCGGCGTGGGCCAGACGATCGCCGGCGCCTTCGAACGCCGCCGTCGATCGGTGCCGGTGGTCCCGGGACTGCTGACGGTGGCCGGCGT
>JAHEJN010000011.1:52498-58756 GCA_024638845.1 Acidimicrobiales bacterium
TGGCAGCTCCTGGCCATCGCCAGCGCCGTCGCCCTCTGGTGGCTGGTGCCGCGTGTGGCCGACATCGTCAACCGCGGGACGCCCCGGGCGCGCGCCGTGGCCCTCGGCTGGGCCCTCGCCGTGGTCGCGCTCGTCGCCGCCACCCTCGTGTACCCCGTTCTCGCCCCGGGAACCCGCCTCGACGAGCGCTTCGCCGGGGCCGATCCGGTGAGCGGTGCGGGCCTCGACGGACTCGCCTACCTCGCAACCGATCCGATCCTGTTCATCGACGGTGTTCCCGTGGCCATCGGTGACGACCTCCCGCTGATCGACTGGCTCCGCCGAAACGTCGAGGGCACCCCGACGATCATCGAGGCCACCGGGCCCCTCTACTCGTGGACCGCTCGCATGTCGGTCAACACCGGGCTTCCGACCGTGCTCGGGTGGGACTGGCACCAGATCCAGCAGCGGCGGAACTACGACGCGGCGGTGGCCACGAGGAAGGCCGACATCGAGGCCTTCTACCGCAGCCCCGACCCCACCGTTGTCGGCCGGGTCCTTCGGACCTACGACGTGAGCTACGTGGTGGTGGGCACCCTAGAGCGCCTCACCGGTGATCCGATCGCGCTGGCCGCCCTCGCTCGCCATCCGGCCCTCGTCGAGGTGTTCGCCGACGGCGACCGTGCGATCTACCGCGTCGATCACGACGCTCTCGACCGGGAATACGCCTGAGCACCCGGTGGATAGCCTACGGTCGTGGCGTCGCCACCCGGCGGCTCACAGCGACGGACTCGGATGGTCGGATGAAGAAGCTGCTCGTCGGCGCCACGCTCGGCACGGCTCTGTTCGCCGTCTCCTGTGGCGGAATCGATCGCGACGGCTCCGCCGACGAGCTCGTGCGCACCCTCGGCGTCGACAAGGACACCGCCAGCTGCATCGTCGACGACTGGATCGACAACATCGGCGAAGACCGCGTGCTCGAGCTCGAGGACGGTGCCGTTCCGACCGCGGCGGAAGAGCAGGCCATCGTCGATGCGCTCACCAACTGCTCGACGTGATCGACCCCGAGGTGGTCAGCCGCTGGGTCGATCCGAGGCCAGCCGGTTCTCGGCCCGGGTCTCGAGTGCGGTGACATCGGGCGACACGTAGACGGTCTCGCCCACACCGCCGACCTCGTCGTCGCCCCACAGCTCGCGATGGGTGAGCCAGCTCAACCATCCCGACACGCCGCCTTCGGTGTAGGACGGCACCCACCATTCGCGGTGGAGCTGCCTTGTCGCGTCCCAGCCGGCGACGGCGGGTGCGACCGCCGACGCGTTACGGTCGACCACGATCACCACATCGGTCGTCGGGTCGACCGTCGCGGATCCGAGGTCGGCGTAGAGCACGTCGGCCAGGTCCCGCACGTAGAAGACGTAGGGCCAGGCGGCGCTGTCGGCGGAATCGATCAGCACCTTCAGCGGCCGGCCCTGTTCGCTCTGCACGATCTGGTCGAGGCGGTACAGCCGCGCCACCGTGGCCGCGAGCTCGGGGGACGCCTGCCCGGCCTGGCTCAGGAGCTCGCGCGGCTCCTCGCCGTCGACGTAGTTGACGCGGAAGCCGGCGATGCCGGTGGCGACGGCGCCCAGGACCACGAGCATGGCGGCCGAACCGGCGAGGGCGCTCTTCCGGTGGGTCCACAGGTACTGCGCGCCGATGCCGGCCAGGAGCACCGCCGGAAGCAGCGGGTGCAACACCAGCCACGGCATGCGTTCACCCGCGTAGGAGTAAGCGCCGAGCGAGACCACGGTCGACCAGAGCGCGAATCGCCCGATCCGGGTGGAGCCCCGCAGCTCGCTCACCACGCCGATACCGGCCAGGAAGACCGTGACGTACTCGTAGGCGGGAATGGTGAACAGGTAGTAGAACCACGGCTCGCCGCCCCGGTTCACGTCCTGTTGGCTGCGCCAGTAGTCCCACCCACCGACGAGGCCGTCGATCACGGCGTTGTGGGGAGTCGACTCGGTGTCGGAACCCGCCCAGTTGGTGAGCCAGACGGTGAACAGAACGACGAAGACGGTCGCGGCGGCGGACAGGGCACCGACCCAGCCCCGCCAACCCGGCGCCAACGTGGCCGCGCCGATCTCGGTGGCACCGAAGGATCCACCGGCACGGCGCGCGGTGAGGAGGGCGACCGCCACGGTGCCGAGCAGGAGGGCACCCCACCAACCCAGGTTCACCATGATCGGCTCACCGAGCGCGAACGCGAGGATCGATGCGGCCGCGAGCACCAGCACGATTGCTTGTGGCGGAATGCGGAGGTGGCTGCGATCGAACAGCTCGATCGCCAGCTCGACGAGCAGATACGACCCGACCACCATCACCAACAAGAAGACCGACTCCTTCACCGCCCACGCCGCGACGAGAGTGAGAAGGAGGACGGCCAACGTCGAGGTCCGGGGCCGATCGAGGTGCGCGAACAGCACCACCACGAAGGTCAGCGACAGGCAGGCGAAGAGCGCGTCCTCCCTGGCGAAACGACTGAAGTAGAGGAACGACGGGCTGAAGCACAGAATGGCTGCGACCATGGCGGTGCCGATGGTGCCGAGCTGTCGCCGCAGGAACCAGGGCAGGGCGATCAGCGCGGTGCCGGCGAACACCGAGATCAACCGGGCCGACGCAACGGACAACCCGAAGAACCAGTACAGCCCGGCGGTGAGGTAGAAGCGCAGCGGCCCGTGGTACACGGGGTCGTATCCGTCGTAGGTCCCCTCGTAGAACCGCTGGGAGAACCAGGCGTCGAGGCTCTCGTCGTGGTGCAGCGCCCGTTCGCCGAGCGCAACGAGGCGCAGGACCAGGCCCACCAGCACCAGGGCCACGAGCAGGTTCCGCAGCCAGCGATCGTTGCGGGCCACGGTGGTCTCGATCTCGGGGGCGGTGGTGTCAACGGAGGTCATGGTCGGTAGATCCGATACTGGCCGAAGTCGTACACAAGAGTGCCCGATCGATCCCAGTGATCGGTCGACGCCCCCGCAGCCAGCTCGCGCGGGCCGATCACCACGTAGTCGACGCCGTACCGCTCGATGAGACCCCCGGCGGTGGGAGCGCCGGCCAGGATGTCGATGCTCGCCTGCCGGCGCCCGTTCCAGTCGAGCCCGAGGTCGAAGACCCAACCGTCGAAGGCCGTGACGACCGCCCGGCCGCCGAGGGTGGCGACGGGTTGTGAGGCACTGCTGGACGCGGTGACGAACACCGCGTCGTCGGCGGTGGACTCCCGGACCCACTCGCCGACCAGGACCTCACCGGGCGACGCCACCTCGGCCGGATAGGCCGGCAGGGTGCCGTCGACCGCCTTGAACAGGTCGAGCCCACCCGCGGCGGTGAGCGACACGACGACCAGACCCACGCCGAAACCACCCAACGCGACGACTCCGGTCCGGCCCGACAGCGCGACACGATCGACCACCGCCGCCAGGAGAGCGGCGACGGCAAAGGCGCCGAGCATCCACCAGAAGATGGCGTACTTGGCGTTGTTGCCCTCCCACGGATGGGGAACGGCCAGATGGACGCCGACGAACCACAGCCAGATGGGCGCCAACGCCACGGCCAGGCGCCGACTCGTGGCTCCACGCCACAGCAGGGCCACCGCGAAGAGCAGCGGGAACAACCCGGTGTTGTCGAACCAGAAGCCCACCAGACCCAGTGGGGTTCCGTCGGTGACCCACCCCCACGCCCATCGGAACGTGCCGTCGGGGTCGGGAGGCACGAGCCAGGCAACCGCGGGCACGGCCAGGACCACTGCGGGCACGAGGAACCACAACCAGCGTCGACCCTCCGCGATCCAGAAGCGGTCGGTGACCGCCCACAACACGCCCATCACCAACGCCGTCCCCCAACCGAAGGTGTGGAAGAGCGGGGTGAACCCGACGACCACCCCCGCCCACAGGAACGCGCCGCGTTCACCGCTCTCCCGCGCCGCCCACAGGATGGCGAGGGTGAAGAGCACGACGGCGAATCCGACGAGCGTGGGCCGCTGCGGATAGAGGTGCCCGAGCACGGGATTGTCCATCCAGTAAGTGTCGAAGTCGCGCGTGTAGTCGCGGGGCTGATTCCACAGAACCTGACGGAATCGGTCCGAGAAGCTGCCAGCGGGCACCGCGGCGACGTCGTCGAGGAACCGGGTGAACCCCCAACCGCCGGCCGACAGGAACAGCACCGATCCGAGGACGGCCACCGACCGCCGGGCGAAGAGCCGCCGACCGAACAGGTACAGCACCGGCACCAACGCGAATGCCAGGTAGCCGCTGGTGATCTGGAGCGCAGCGTGCAGTGATGCGCCGGTCGGCACCGTCAGCGCCGCGAACAAGTCGACCCCGAAGTGATAGGCGAAGTCCTCCCCGGCGGCCAGCGGTGTGCCGAGATGGACGTCGCTGCGATACGCGAAATTCCCCGCGTAGGCGAGATGAGCCTGCCAGTCACCGAAGGTCGACAGATGACCCGCGGCGATTCCGCCTGATGGGCTCGGCTGGTAGGCGAGCGACAGGATGCGCACGGTGAGGGGCCAGGTCACCCCGCACAGGACGAGCAGTGGCATCGGGCTGGAGGGATCGCGCCACCCGCGGCGCAGCCGGACGCGGAAGTCGGCGTACTCGGCCCGCACCGACGGCGCGACCCGCAGGAGTCCCGGCATCGACAACCCGGCGGCGACCATCACCGCGAGCATCACGGTCGGGCCGCTGAACCCGAACACGGCGATGGTCCCGAGCGCCACCAGCGTCACGGCCATGGCACCCACCACCGCGCCGATGGGAAGCCGCTCCTCGAGCCGCAGGGCCACGGGCAGGTGACCCGTGAACCCGACGCCGACCACAACGCACGACAGCAGAAAGGCGGCAGTGACGAGCGTCATGACCCGCCGAGTCTAGAAGCCATGCCGGCGCCAGCCCGGACAGCGGACGAGGTGGCGGGCTCGGCGGCGCCGTGGCGCAATCACCGCGAGCTGGTTCACTGTGATCGTGGCTCGACGTGGTCTCCTCGCTTCCGTGATCATGGCTGTGGCCCTCGTCGCGGTGAGCGCGTGCGGCAAGGCTGCACCCGACGGCCCGACGGCCGCCAAGCCCGAGTTCTGTGGGTGGGCGGCCGAGATCGAGCTGAACGTCCCGCCGCCACCGCCACCGGTCGACCCCGAGCAACCCCTCGACGTCGACCGGCTCGTGACCATCGGCGAGCAGCTCGCCAACTTCGCCCGCACGCTCGAGACGGCTGCCGCCTTCGCACCGTCGGACCGACAGGCCGCCTTCGTCGTCCTGGCCTCGTTCAACCGTGACGTCGCATCGGTCATCACCGGGAGCGGAAGCCTGCGCGACACCGCCACCGACACCGCCCGCGATGCCGCCGACACGGTCGTGTCGACCCTCGACGACGAGTGCGGGGTGCGCATCGACGCCGACGCCACCCTTGCGTTCGTGGACAGCTGATGTCGGCCGCGTCCGGGCTGCGGTTCGACGCCCTCCTGGTCGTGGGCTTCGGTGGGCCCCGGCACCCCGACGACGTCCTGCCGTTCCTCCGCAACGTCACTGCCGGCCGCAACGTGCCCGACGAGCGGCTGGCCGAGGTGGCCGACCAGTATGCGCTCTTCGGCGGCGTGTCGCCGATCAACGAGCAGACCGAGGCGCTGGCCGAAGCCCTCGCCGTGGCCATGGCGGACCGAGGCGTCGAGGTGCCGGTGTACGTGGGCAACCGTAACTGGCATCCGTTCCTGGTCGACACCGTCGCCACCATGGCCGCCGATGGGGTTTCTGCGCCGCTCGCGGTGGCCACATCGGCGTTCAGCTCGTACTCGGGCTGCCGGCAGTACACCGAGGACCTGGCGGCCGCCGTCGGTTCAACCGACACGCCCTATGCCGACATCCCCAAGGTGCCGCCCTTCTGGCACGAGGTCGGATTCCTCGATGCGGTCACCGAACGCGTCGACGACGCGCTCGCCTCGCTCGGCGCCGACCAGCGCGCTGCATGCACGCTCGTGTTCACCGCCCACAGCATTCCGGTGGTGATGGCCGCGACATCGGAGTACGAGGCCCAGCTCCGCACCGCGGCGGCGATCGTCGCCGACCGCATCGGTCTGCCCCACGAGCTCGTCTTCCAGAGTCGGAGCGGACCACCGCACGTGCCCTGGCTCGAGCCCGACATCGTCGACCACCTCCATGACCTCGATCGCGGTGCGACCGTCGCCGTCGTGCCGCTGGGGTTCCTCAGTGATCACATGGAGGTGCTGTTCGACCTCGACACCGAGGCGGCCGC
>JAHEJN010000146.1 GCA_024638845.1 Acidimicrobiales bacterium
GGTCGCCTCGACGCCCTGCCCGACTCGGCCGGAGCCATCGAGGCATTCTTCGAGCTCGGAGCCTGGGGAGCCTGGCTCAGCGGGTCGGGGCCGTCGGTCGCCGCGTTCGTCGATCCGGCCCAGGCCGGCGTGGTTGCGGCGCAGCTGCCGCCCAGTGGTCACGCCAAGGTGCTCGCCGTCGATCTCGACGGTGCCGTCGTGCTCCGTCGTTGATCAGCGATCTCGGCGATACACGACTTCGTCGCCACGCTCGTCCCTGCACGTACCGATGCGAGCGAAGCCGCCGACGCGGGCCAGCACCCGATGCGAGGCCTCGTTGTCGACGCCGACGGTGGCGATCACGGCGTCGACCGAGCCCGTTCCGAACGCCCACTCGACGAGACCCGCGGCGGCCTCGGCCGCGTAGCCCTGCCGACGGTGACCGGCGAAAACCGTGTAGCCGAGCTCCACCACCCCACCTGCACACGGGGTGATCGAGCCGACGAAGGTGGGATCGGCCAACGCCACACCGATGGCCACCGGCGGGCCGTGGAACCCGGCATGGCCCACCATTGTTCCGGCGGCGACGATCGCCCGCGCCCGCCAGGGACTGGCTCCCTCGTTCTCGGCCAGCTCGTGCCAGCGCCTGACGTTCGACCGATCGTGGGCGTCGGGCCAGCCGACGGGCACGCGAAACTCCTGGAGCGACCGGGGAGCGTCGACCAATACGGCGAGCTCCGCGGGCCCCAGCACCGGTAGCCGGAGATGAGCGGTGTGAACTGGCGCCGGATCGACGGAGCGCTCGTTCACGCGGCAGCTGCTTCGGGAGAGTCACCCGGTTGCGTGGCCTCGCGACGGGCCAGGGGGCTGAACGCCAGACCGACCGCCAAGGTCGCCGCCACCGCCGCGCCGACCCACAGCGCGGCCGTCGTCGACGCACCGGCGAGAATCAGCCCGGCCGCCAGCGGGCCGATCGTCTGCCCGAGGCGCGCCGAGCTCACCCACACGGCCACGATGGCACCCCGGTGTTCGCTCGGCGCTTCTCCCACCGCAGCGTCCTGGAGGATCGGGATGAGCCCACCCTCACCCAGGCCGTAGAGGACCGTGCCGAGCAACAGGATTCCGAGCAGCGGTGCCGACGCGATGACGGTGAACGCAATCGCCCAGCCGAGTGCGCACGCCAGGATGGTGGCCGCCCGACCGAATCGGGACTTGAGTCGACCGAGGTTGAACGCCATGAGGGTCGACGGCACGGCCGGGACCGCGATGACCGCACCGCGCCAGCCCGCCGACAATCCGAACTCGTTCTCGAGGTGGCTGGGCAAGACCGTGAGGAACACGCCGAACACCAGCGCGAACAACAACACGCCGACGACCAGGGTGGTGATGATGACCGGATTGCGCAGGGCGATTCCCGCCCCGCCCAGCTGGTCGCGAATGCTGCCCACCGCGGCCGGGCGAGAGCGGTCGAGCATCACGAAGGCAGCGAGGCCCGACGCGACCGAGAGGCTGTAGATCGCCAGAGCCCACCGCCACCCGGCAACGTCGGTGACCAGGCCCGAGGTGAGCGGAATGATGGCCAGCCCGAGGGTGAGCACGGCCGAGTTGCGACCGATGGCCCGGGTTCGCTCGACGGGATTCGGGAAGTGATCGCCGATGAGGACGACGGCAAGGTTGATCATGCCGGCCGACCCGAAGCCCATGGCCAGCCGAGCCAGGATCAACACTGTGAAGGTCTGCGCGGTGGCCGCGACCAGACCGAAGACACCGAAGACCAACAGACAGGGAACCAGCACCGCTCGTCGGCCGAGCCGATCGGCCATGATGCCGATGAGCGGGGCGACGACGATGCCGGGTATCGACCCCACCGCCACGAGCAGGCCGGCCGAGCTGTCGGGCTTGTCGAAGTGTTCGAGGATGTCGGGGATGGCCGGCGCCAAGAGGCTGTTCGAGAGGATGCCCGTGATGGTGACCGCGTAGACCAGCGGCATGATGGGCCGGGCGTGGTCGGTGGACGAGGTCACCCCGGCACGCTACGCCCGACCGATGGGTCTCGGGCAACCCCGTGGTCAGCCCGTCGACACCGGTCGGGGACCGCGCACGAGCCGACCGGGATGATCGCCGGTGAAGACGTCGTCCTGCACCGTCACGGTGCCGGCGCAGAGCGAATAGCGGTATCCCTTGGCCTTCTGCACGAATCGCCGAGCGCCGGTGGGCAGGTCCCACGCCATGCGGGGCGCATCGAAGGTCAGGTTGTCGTAGTCGATCACGTTGAGATCGGCTCGGTAGCCCGGAGCCACCACCCCTCGATCGAGCAGGCCGTAGAGCTCGGCTGTCTGTCGTGTCTGGCGGGCCACGATGTGCTCGAGGGGCAGGCGTTCACCCCGGGTGCGGTCGCGGGTCCAGAACGACACCATGAACGTCGGCATGCCGCCATCGCAGATCGCGCCGCAGTGGGCGCCGGCATCGGCGAGCCCCATGCGGGTGTACGGATGCTGATGGAGCTCCCACAGGTGGTCGAGGTCGCCGTTGGCGTAGTTGAACAGCGGGAAGTACAGCAGACCGTTGCCGTCGTCGGCCATGAGCTGGTCGTAGGCGATCTCGACCGGTCGTCGACCGGTGCGTTCGGCGATCGCCTCCACCGATTGCGACCGCTCGGGCTCGTAGTCGGTCTCGCCGCTGAACGGGTACATCTTGTGCCAGCCACTGGTGACGAAGGTCTCGAACCGGCTGAGCTCGATCGGCTCGGAGTCACAGAGCGCCTGCCGGGTCTCGGGGCGGTTCAGCGCCGCGAGCCGATCGTTGCGCGACAACCCGGCGAGCTCCCATGCTGCGGGGCGGGGGACGAAGGGGTTGGCGGTGCCGTCCCAGCATTCGAGGATGCCGACGGGGCGGCCCGCGACCTGGGCGAGCAGGTCGAGGCCCTCGGCCTGAGCCGCCTCGAGGATGTCGAGCTCTTCGCGCCACAGGTCGGGGTGCTCGTCGGGCTGATTGAGATTGAAGATCACCGGCTGACCGGTGATCTTGGCCACCTGCCGCAGCCAGTCGGCCGACGCGGGAACATCGGGATGGTGCAGCGCACACTGGAAGACGCCGTGGCCGGCGTCGGCGATGGCTTCGGCGATGGCGAACAGCTCGTCGGTCGGCGCGAAGGTGCCGGGCACGAGGTTGCCGGCGTTGTCCTTGTGCAGCGGTGTGCGGCTGGTGGAGAAGCCGAGGGCGCCGGCGCGTAGGGCCTCGGTGGTGAGCCGGGCCATCTCGGCCAGGTCGGCGGCGGTGGCGCCCCGATCGTCGGCGGCGCGGTCGCCCATGACGTAGCCGCGCAGGGCGACATGGGGCATCTGGGTGCCGATGTCGGCCACCCACCGGTGCTCGTCGAGCGCGTCGAGGTACTCGGGGAAGGTCTCCCAGTCCCACTGGATGCCGTCGGTGAGCGCGGCGCCGGGGATGTCCTCGACGCCTTCCATGACGGCGATCAGCCAGTCTCGTCTGGCCGGATCGGCCGGCGCGAACCCGACCCCGCAGTTGCCCATCACGACGGTGGTCACCCCGTGCCAGCCCGACGGCGTGAGCTCGGGGTCCCAGGTGGCCTGGGCGTCGAAATGGGTGTGGGAGTCGACCCAGCCGGGGGTGACGATCAGCCCGTCGGCGTCGATCTCGCGTCGGCCCGCCCCGACGTCGCCGCCGACCGCAGTGATGGTGTCGCCGTCGATCGCAACGTCGGCGGGCCGTCGGGGACCACCCGTGCCGTCGACGAGCATCCCATCGCGAATCACCAGATCGTGCATCCCACGACCCTAGTGACCGGCGGCGAGCACCATCGAAAGCCGTTCCTCAGCTGCGACGGTGCTGCCGATGGGGACTGTCACACCGCGTACGTAGTGTCGGGATATGGATCAGCCGTTCGTAGCCGCTTTGGGTCAGGTCGATGCGGGTCTCGATGCGCTGTTGCACGACGGACTCGCGCCCTCCGACAACGGCGACTGCATTGCGACGATCGAGGGCATCGAACGGTGCCGTCGTCGCCTCGAGGCTGCCCGGGCCCAGCTCGTCGATCACATCGATCGCAACGGGCGGCACGCCCACGATGGCCATGCGAGCGCCAAGACCATGGTGCGCCACGTGGCCAACCTGTCGGGCCCCGAGGCGGCTGCGGTCGACAAGGCGGCCAAGGCCATGCGAGCCCTCCCCCACCTGGCCGATGGCTTCCGAGCCGGTCTTGTGGGAGTCGACCAGATGCGGCTGGTGGGGCGGGTGAACGCCAACCCGCGCGTCGCCGACCACATCGCCGAGCACGACGACTGGTTCCTCGACTGCGCCACGTCGATGCCGTTCGTCGACTTCGAGGCCGTGGTGCGCCAGTGGGAACGCCTGGTCGATGTCGACGGCGCCCGCGACCGCAATGAGCGCAACCACCGGGCTCGCGACTTCCGGTTCGGCCAGGACCCGTTCGACCTGTCGTGGTCGGCCACCGCCCGGTTCGGTGCTCTCCAGGGCGCAGCCGTCAACGAAGTGTTTCTGCGCTACGAGAAGGCCGAGTGGGACGCCGACTGGGAGAAGGCCCGAGCCGAGCACGGCGACGACGCCTGCTACGCCGACCTGCCCCGAGATCCCGCTCAGCGCCGGGCCGACGCCTTCTGGCAGATGGCCCAGGACGCCGCCGGCGCCCCCTGGTCTCCCGCCACCGATCTGGTGCACAACATCGTGTGGAGCAGCGAGTCGTTCGAGGCGATGCTGGCGTCGTTGGCCACCGGGGAATCACCTCGATTCGATCCTCGCACCCACTCCTGCTCCACCATCGACGGCATCCCCCTCGAACCCACCGAAGCCGCGAGCACCGTTTTCGTCGCCAAGATGCGCCGCGTGGTGACCGATGCAGCCGGCACCGCGTGCGTCTGGCGCACAACCGGTGGAAACAACGTGGATTCAGCGTCTGGCGCGACCCCACCGGCCACTGGCACACCGCCCGCCCCGACGGCACCGAGATCGACTGACCCACCGCAGTTTCACGCGGTTGCGGT
>JAHEJN010000147.1 GCA_024638845.1 Acidimicrobiales bacterium
GTCGGAGGGTGCGGTCACGTCGGGCTTCCCCTCGCAATAGCGTTCGCCAACGCCGGCAGGTCGGTCGTGGCCTTCGACGTGAACCTCCATTCTGTCTCCACGGTGAACGACGGCATCATGCCGTTCCTCGAGCCCGACGGCCCCGAGCAGCTCTCGAAGGCGCTCGAGTCGGGCCGGTTCCGCGCCACGACCGATGAGGCTTCGGTCGCCACCGCCGAACACGTCGTCGTGGTCATCGGCACACCCGTCGACGAGCATCTCAATCCCGACCCCCAGGCCGTACCGCACGCCATCCAGGCGTTGGCCGATCACCTCCGCCCCGGACAGCTCCTCGTGTTGCGCAGCACCGTGTACCCGGGCGTCACCCGGCTCGTCGAGAAGGTCGTCCACGCCACGCATCCCGGGGTCGAGGTCGCGTTCTGCCCCGAGAGAATCGCCGAGGGAACCGCCTTCACCGAGCTCTACTCCCTGCCCCAGATCGTGTCGGCCCGGACCGACTCAGCCTTCGAGCGAGCTGCCGCGCTCTTCGGCGGTCTCACCGATCAGATCGTTCGCGCCACTCCAGAAGAAGCCGAACTGGCCAAGTTGTTCACGAACACCTGGCGCTACATCAAGTTCTCGGCCGCCAATCAGTTCTTCATGATGGCCAACGACTTCGGCGTCGACTTCGAGCGGGTGCGCACCGCCATCACCACCGACTACCCGAGAGCGGCCGATCTGCCAGGGGCAGGCTTCGCCGCCGGCCCCTGCCTGTTCAAGGACACCATGCAGCTCGCCTCGTTCCACAAGAACAACTTCGCGCTGGGTCACGCCGCCATGATGGTGAACGAAGGCCTGCCGCTGTATCTCGTCGACCGACTGGAACAGCGCTACGACCTCCCGTCGATGACCGTCGGGATCCTCGGCATGGCGTTCAAGGCCGAGAGCGACGACATCCGTTCCTCGCTCAGCTACAAGCTGAGGCGAATTCTGCGCTTCAAGGCCCACGACGTGTTCTGCTCGGATCCCTATGTCTCCGACGACGACTCCCTTGTCTCCGCCGACGAGCTCATCGCGCGATCCGACGTGGTCGTGATCGGTGCACCACACCGCATCTACCAGGACGTCGACACGAACGGTACCGACGTGATCGACGTGTGGAACCTGCGAGGCGACGGCGTTCTCGTATGACCTCACGCACGTCCGTGATCATTCCGGCCTACGAGGAGGGCGACGCCATCATGGCCGTGCTCCACCGCATTCGCGAATGCGTCGAGCTGCCGTGCGACATCCTCGTGGTCGTCGACTCCGAAGCCGACTCGACGATCGAACCCGTCCGGCGCCAGTACGGACTCGACTCGAACGTCCGCGTCCTCGTCAACGACTACGGACCCGGCCCGGCACGTGCCATCCGGTACGGAATCGACCACGCGTCCACACCGGTCGTGGTCGTCACCATGGCCGACGGTTGCGACGACCCCTCACAGATCGACAATCTCACGCGCCTCGTCGAGCGGGGCGTGGCCGTTGCCGCGGCCTCGCGGTACGCGCGCTCGGGCCAACAGGTCGGCGGTCCGCTCCTCAAGAGCGCCATGTCGAGCCTGGCCGGACGGTCCCTCTACTGGCTGGCCCGAGTCGGTACTCGTGACGCGACGAACTCGTTCAAGGCCTACAACACCTCATTCGTGCGGGCCGCCGGAATCGAGAGCGACTCCGGCTTCGAGATCGGCATCGAACTGGTGGCCAAGGCCCGGCGGGCACGACTCCCGGTGGCCGAGATCCCCACCATCTGGCTCGATCGGTCCTTCGGCGTGTCGAACTTCAAGCTGTGGACGTGGCTCCCCAAGTACCTGCGCTGGTACCGGTATTCGTTCGGCCCCGAAGTCGAGCTGGTCGGCTACACCCACCTACCGATAGATCCCGCAGGAGACCACACGACATGAGCAAGGTTCTGGTCACCGGCTCGGCCGGCTTCATCGGCGGTTACATCGTCGAAGAGCTGCTCCGCAAGGGCTACGACGTCGTCGGTATCGACAACCTCTCCAAGTACGGGAAGGTCACGAAGAGCTACGACAGCGATGCCCGCTACCACTTCATCGAGGGCGACGCGCGCGACATCGACCTCATGACCGACACCCTGATGGACTGCGACCACTTCATCGCCGGAGCCGCGATGATCGGTGGCATCACCTACTTCCACACCTACGCCTACGATCTGTTGGCGACCAACGAACGCATCATGGCTTCGAGCTGCGACGCAGCGATCGAAGCCCACCACGGCGGCAAGCTGCAAAAGGTCGTGTACATGAGCTCGTCGATGGTGTTCGAGTCGACCGACCGTTGGCCGAGCGTCGAAGGTGACGAACGCCTCGTACCACCGCCGCTGTCCTCCTATGGCTTCCAGAAGCTCGCCGTCGAGTACTTCGCCAAGGCCGCGTTCGACCAACACCAGCTGCCCTACACCATCATCCGACCGTTCAACTGCGTCGGCATCGGCGAGGGCCGCGCCGCGGGCGCGTCCGAGGTGCTCTCGGGCAACGTCGAGCTGGCCATGAGCCACGTTGTGCCCGACCTCGTGCAGAAGATCGTCAAGGGCCAGGATCCACTGCACATCCTCGGCGAAGGTGACCAGATAAGGCACTACACCTACGGGGGCGACCTCGCCCGGGGCATCGTGACCGCCATGGAACACCCCGACGCGTTGAACAACGACTTCAACCTCTCGACGGCGCAGTCCACGACGGTGCTCGAGCTGGCCGAGACCATCTGGCGCAAGCTCAAGGCGCCCGGCGATCCATTCCGCTACGTCAGCGATCCCGCGTTCGACCACGACGTGCAAAAGCGGGTACCCAGTACCGACAAGGCTCGCGAAGTGCTGGGGTTCGAGGCCACCACGACCCTCGACGAGATGCTCGACGAGGTCATCCCCTGGATCGTCGCCGCCGTCGACGCCGGCCAGATCTGACCCAACGAGAGCTCAGGCGTCGGCCCGGGCGGCGTCGGGTTCGATCGAGAAGAGGTTCGGATTGCCGTCGATCCGCACGGCGGTGTAACCGTCCGGCAGATAGTCGTCGGGACCGAGGTCGGGGTTGCAGGAGAAGAGATGGGTGTAGTCGTCGATCTCCCCGGTTTCCCAGAACGAGCCCACTTCATCTCTGAACATCACGCCACGGCGCTCCGCGAAGTACAAGAAGACGGGGCTCCAGTCGCAGCCGATGATGACGACGAGATCATCAGGCTGGGTGATAGCTCTGATCGGCGCGCCCAACCCGGACGAATCAGCGGACGTGCGGAAGTTCGCGAGCGACTGGCGTCCGAGATCAGTGCGAGTAGTGGAGATCACCATGGCCACCGCAACGATCCCGACGATCGCGTACTGGCGCACCGCCGAGTCCGTCAGCCGTTGCGCCACCCAGGTGACACTGATCGCTGCGACCACAACGATCGCGGGGTATACCGCTATCAGGTAGTAGTCGTGCACGAAGTACAAGTTGAAAAAGACGAGCGGACCCGACAACGCCGTGAGAATCCACGCCGCTAGACGGATTCGGTCGGTCTCCGAACGTGACCACACCAGGACGACCCCGGCGATCACGACCATAACCAGACCGACACCGAGCATCTCCTCGGTGACCCGATTCATGATCCGTCCGTAGAACGCCACTTCGCGCCGCTGATCGAGTGTTCCGAAGTTCCATTGCATCAGTGAGCTGCTCGTGAGAAACCGGGTCAACTCGTTCGAGGACTTGACTTCATCCGCGTAGCGAGTCCACCAGAGAGCGCCGGCGAAACCGAGACCCGGACCGATCGCGTACCCCAGCACTTGTCGCTTCCACGTGGCCCGCCAACCGTGCCGCTGGATCACCACGATGCTCGAGACGAGCAACAGGATCCCCCAACTCGGAGCCGTGGTTGCCTTGGCGAGGAAGGCGAGAACCGCGCCCAGGCTTCCGAACACGAGCCATGGCGCTCGGCCGCCGTCGAACCACCTATCGAGCCCGACGACCATGGCCAGGGCGAGCGCGACAGAGAAGAAGTCGATCATCGACGACGCACCCCACTGAAGACCAAAGGGCAGGAATTCGAACAAGACGAGCGCCGCAATCGCCGTGGTGCGTCCATGCCAGCGTCCCACCAGCACGACCAGCAGAACGGCGGTCGCCTGAAACGACAACAAACCAAGCGTCCGCGAGGCAACCGAGGAGCTCAGGCCGACATGAGTCAGAAGCGCTGCGATCGCCTGGAAGAGTGGCATCTCCATGGGCACATCCGCATTCGGCCCGAACACGGGCAGCGGTGTGCGGAAGATGTCGATGCCGGAGTCCGCGTACTCCCTGACGACGAACGCAGTCTGGGTCTGTCGGAACGCGTAGGCTTCGAAGAGCGAGTGGGACAGCTGTTGCAGTCGGATGACTGTTCCGAGGGTCACGAGCAGACCGACGCCGGCCCACATAGCACGATCGCGGTCCGCAATTCGGGGCGCTACATCCATGTCGGTCACGATTTTAGTACTCAGACAGGCGGACCAAGAGCGCCAATCGCCTCCAGGTAGCCCCGTTCGAGGTCGAGGACGACGACCACGTCGACCTCGTCGATCTCGAGATCGGAGTCGAGCGCCTCGGCCAGCACCGCGTCGATGACCTCGTCGTCGTCGGCCACGATGTCACGGTCGCGCCGCCGGGCAACGGCCGCTGCGAGCTCGGCATCTTCGTCGACACGACCCAGGGTGGCGAGGCCTTTGCCCCGCAGATGGTTGAGCCGCCACCGCAGGATCTGCTCGACATCATCGGACGAGAGCTTGGCCGCCAGGTGATCGGGCAGCCGGTCGGACACGTATTCGACCGCTTCGAAGAGGTCGTAGACCGACGTCGCGGGACGCGACGACAACGACCGCGACTCTCGGCCGATGGCGAACCAGGCGACGACCACCACCACGATCGTCGTGATGACGATGTACACGAACACTCAGAGACCGATGCGCTGAGCGAGCAGTTCGCGGTGGTAGGTGGGATCACCGAACA
>JAHEJN010000055.1:0-1572 GCA_024638845.1 Acidimicrobiales bacterium
TACACCATCGGCGTCCGCGAGCTCACGGGCTTTCCGGATCTGGTGGTGTTCGGCATGCGGCCGTCGTCGGCGAAGGGCTTGTTCGACCTGGTGGTCGACGCTCTCCGTGGCGGAACCGAGATCCCTGTCGGCGTCGAGGTGGTGGGGCTGTTCGACAACGACCTGCGGTGCGCGTTCGCCCCCGTCGACACCGATGAGCTCGGCGCCCTCTTCACCACTGCGGCCGCCTGGTACAAGGGCGAGTCGTTTCCGATGGTGCAGTTGCTGTACCCCGATCGCAACGGGTTCATGCCCTACGAGGCGGGCTTCGACGCCACGCTCGCGCCGTCGCAGCCGGTGATCGGCACCTTCGGGTGATCCCAACGTGATCGGGGTGCCCTCGCCATCTACGCTGGCCCCCGCGACACGAACAGGGGACGCACATCGATGGTCGATCGCATCCACACCACCCACACGGGCAGTCTTCCGAGGCCCGCCGATCTCATCACCACGATGTGGGCCAAGGCCGACGGTGTGCCCGTCGACGAGGACGCCCTGGCCGAACGGGTCGAGCAGGCGGTCGAGGAGGTGGTGCAACGGCAGGCGGCGGCAGGGGTGAGCGTCATCAACGACGGTGAGATGTCGAAGCCGTCGTATGCCACCTACGTGAAGGACCGTCTCGACGGGTTCGGCGGCGAGTCGATCGCCACCTACTTCTTCCAGGACCTGGTCGACTACCCGCGCAGCGCCGAGATCGTGGCCATGAACCCCGGTCGGCGCAAGCGCTCGGCCCCGGCCTGTACCGGGCCGATCTCGGTGAAGGATCCCGACGCCGCGGCTCACGACATGGTGAACCTCATGAACGCCGCATCCAAGGTCGACAAGGCGGGCGTGTTCTCGAGCGCGGCGTCACCGGGCATCGTGTCGATCTTCTTCGGCAACGAGTACTACCCGACCCACGAGGAGTACCTCTTCGCCATCGCCGAGGGCATGCGCCACGAGTACGAGGCCATCGCGGCGTCGGGGGCCATGGTGCAGCTCGACTGCCCCGACCTCGCCATGGGCCGCCACATGACCTACGCCGACATGGATCTCGCCGAGTTCCGCACGACCGTCGAGATGAACATCGAGGCCCTCAATCACGCCGTGCGCAACATTCCCGAGGACCAGCTCCGCATGCACCTGTGCTGGGGGAACTACCCCGGACCCCACCACTGCGACGTACCACTGGCCGACATCATCGACATCGTGTGGAAGGCCAAGCCTCCGGTGATCCAGTTCGAGGCCGCCAATCCCCGTCACGCCCACGAGTACCGGCTGTTCGAGGAGGTGAAGGTGCCCGACGGCAAGATCCTCTGCCCCGGGGTGATCGAGTGTCAGAGCAACTACATCGAGCATCCCGAGCTGGTGGCCCAGCGCATCGAGCGCTATGCGAATCTCGTCGGCAGGGAGAACGTGATGGCCGGGGTCGATTGCGGCTTCAGCATCCATGTGGGCATGCAGGGCATCGACCCCGACGTGGCGTGGGCCAAGCTCCGAGCCCAGGCCCAGGGCGCAGAGATCGCCACCGAACGCCTCTGGGGCTGAGGACGC
>JAHEJN010000055.1:1672-9026 GCA_024638845.1 Acidimicrobiales bacterium
ACGAGGCGAGAACGGCGCGGTCGTGCCAGTATTGGCGGCGACTCGCTCGTCGAAAGGTCTCCCGATGCCCAAGGCAACATTCGGTCTGTTCGATCACATCGAAGACATGCCGGGAACGCCCCCTGCCCAGCTGCTGCAGGATCGCCTCGATCTCATCGAGCTCGCCGACCAGGCCGGGTTCGCCTGCTATCACCTGGCCGAACACCACGGCTCCGACCTCTGCCTGGCCCCCAACCAGGAGGTCTTCCTCGCCGCCGCCGCGGCGGTCACCGAGAACATCCATCTGGGTCCGATGGTGAAGCTGCTCCCGCTCCACCACCCCATTCGGGTCTTCGAGGACATGGCCACCCTCGACGTGTTGTCGAAGGGCCGGGTCGAGTTCGGTGTCGGCCGCGGTGTGGCGCCGATCGAGCACTACTGGTTCGACGGCGACTGGCCCCATTCCCGTGAGAAGTTCGACGCCTGCCTCGAAGTGGTCATCGGCGGCCTCAAGAACGGCGTGCTCAGCTCCGCCGACAACGAGTTCTACGACTTCCCGGACATGCCCGTCGCCATGTTCCCGTACCAGAGGCCCAACCCGCCCTTCTGGTATCCCGGCAATCCCGAGGTCGCCGGCAAGTACGGCATGAACCTCATGTGGCCGGGGCCCATCGACGAGGAGAGCTACGGCAAGTACGTCGACGCCTGGGACAAGTACAAGGGCGACGAGCTCCGCGTCGACCGCCCCGACGCCCAACCGCGGGTCGGGGCCACCATGATCACTGCCATCGCCCACGACCGTGAGCGGGCCCGCGACATCGCGCGGCGGGGCATGGACGGCCTCATCCGTCGGGCCCACAACGTCCACGCCCACGACATCAAGGTGATGTCGGCCGAAAAGGCCGAAGCCGCCCTCGACGCGCTCAATCGCATCATGGAGCACCAGCTCGACGCAGTCGAGAACGGCGCCGGATCGCCACAACACACGGTCGAGCAGTTCGGTGCGATCCTCGAGAGCACACCGATCGACTACATCGTTCTGCAGCTTCCCACCGGCGACATGACCCTCGAGGAGTCCCGCACCACGATGGACCTCTTCATCGAGCACGTCATGCCCGAGTTCGCCTGATCCGGTGATCGGCTCGTTCGGCGAGCTCGGCCTTCCCGCCTCGCTGCTCGACGAGCTGACCCGGCTCGGCTACGAAGAGCCGACTCCCATCCAGACCGCAGCCATTCCTCCTCTTCTCGCAGGATCTGACCTACTCGGTCAAGCG
The DNA here is from genome assembly GCA_024638845.1 of Acidimicrobiales bacterium. Lineage (GTDB taxonomy): Bacteria > Actinomycetota > Acidimicrobiia > Acidimicrobiales > JAHEJN01 > JAHEJN01. Next base: position 2,926 of record JAHEJN010000055.1, read on the forward strand.
GCCACCGGCACCGGCAAGACGGCGGCATTCGCGTTACCGATGCTGGTGGGCCTCGGTGAGCGGTCGACCCGAGCCCGTCCCGCCGCTCTCATCCTGGTGCCCACCCGCGAGCTGGCCATGCAGGTGTCCGAGGCCGTGCACCGCTACGGACGAGGTCTCGGTGTGCGCGTGGTGCCCATCTACGGCGGTCAACACATCGGCCGCCAGCTCGACACGCTGCGCCGCGGAGTCGACGTGGTGGTGGCCACCCCGGGCCGGGCCCTCGATCACATCGCGCGCGGCACGCTGAAGCTCGACGACATCACCACGGTGGTGCTCGACGAGGCCGACGAGATGCTCGACATGGGTTTCGCCGAGGACATCGAGGCGATCCTGGCCCAGACTCCACCGCAGCGCCAGACCGTTCTGTTCTCGGCGACCATGCCCGCGAGAATCAACCAGATCGCCAGGAGACATCTCACCGATCCGGTGCGGATCGAGCTGGGCCGTACCCCGTCGGAGAGCGCCGAGAACCTGTTGGTGCGCCAGGTCGCCTACGTCGTGCGCCGCGCCCACAAGCCCGCGGCGCTCGGGCGAATCCTCGATGTCGAGGCGCCCGAGGCGGCCATCGTGTTCTGTCGAACCCGCAACGAGGTCGACGAGCTCTCCGACCAGCTCAACGGCCGGGGCTACCGAGCCGAGGCCCTCCACGGCGGCATGGACCAGAGCCAACGCGACAAGGCCATGGGGCGGCTCAAGTCGGGAACGGCCGATCTGCTCGTCGCCACCGACGTGGCCGCCCGCGGTCTCGACATCGACCAGCTCAGCCACGTGATCAACTACGACGTGCCGTCGGCGCCCGAGGCCTACATCCATCGCATCGGGCGGGTGGGCCGAGCCGGAAGGGAGGGCGTGGCCATCACCCTGGCCGAGCCCCGCGAGCACCGGTTGATGAAGAACATCGAACGGGTCACCAAGCAGCGCTTCGAGATCGAGAAGGTTCCGACCATCGCCGACATGCGAGCCAAACGCATGGAGCTGTTGCGGGGCTCGATCCGTGAGCTGTTGATCGAGGACGAATCGGAGATCGCCGAGTCGTACCGAGTCGTGGTCGAATCGCTCTCCGACGAGTTCGATCCGATGGAGATCGCCATGGCCGCGGTCCGGCTGGCCCACATCAACGACGTCGACGACGTCGACCCGGTCGAGATCCCCGACGCCGAGCTCCGACCGGCCGGGGGTGGGGCGAAGGCAAAGGGGCAGAAGAAGTACGAGCGGGGACCGAAGGGCAAGAGGGGCGGTGGCGCCGGCATGGTGCGGTTGTGGATGAGCATGGGCCGAAACCAGGGCCTGCGGCCCAAGGATGTGGTGGGCGCGATTGCGGGCGAGTCCGGTATCGCCGGTCGGGCCATCGGCTCGATCGAGATCTCCGGGACGTTCTCGCTCGTGGAGATCCCCGAGGATTCCGTCGAACAGGTGATCCGATCGATGAAGGGCGCCAAGATCCGGGGGAAATCGGTGACCGTGCGGCGCGATCGCGCCTGAGGTTTCGATCCGACGGCCGCCGTGCCACGCTGCATCGGTGATCATCCCATCGCTCGAGGCGCTCCCTGTCGCCAACGAGAAACGTCTCGCCGTTCGGGTGACGCGTGACGCCGAACGCCAGCTCCGAGGCGGGCACCCGTGGCTGTTCGATCGGTCGATCGAGTCGGTGAGCCACCAGGGGGCCCCCGGCGACCTGGCGGTGGTGTTCGATCACGATCGACGCTTTCTCGCCATCGGGTTGTGGGATCCTGCGTCGCCCATTCGCGTTCGCGTGCTGCACTCCGGGCGGCCGACCACCATCGACGAGCCATGGTGGAACGACCGCCTCACCGTCGCCGCCGCACGGCGTGGCCCGCTCCTGGCGTCGGGGTCAACCACCGGCTACCGGCTGGTGCACGGCGAGAACGACGGCCTTGGCGGGTTCGTGGCCGATGTGTACGACACCACGATCGTGGTGAAGCTCTACTCCGCGGCCTGGCTGCCTCATCTCCAGATCCTCCTCCCGCTGCTCGTGCAGGTGACCGGTGCCGACCGGGTCGTCCTACGGCTCGGTCGACTGGTCCAGGGCCAGGTCACGTTCGGGCTCGAAGACGGCGACACGCTCGTGGGTGAGCCACCCGATGGTCCCGTACGGTTCCTCGAGCACGGCCTGACCTTCGAGGCCGACGTGATCCGTGGACAGAAGACCGGCCACTTCCTCGACCAGCGGTACAACCGCGCCCGACTCGGCACGCTGGCGGCTCGGGCTCGGGTACTCGACGTGTTCGCGTACACCGGCGGGTTCTCGGTGCATGCAGCCGCCGGAGGTGCACGCGAGGTCGTGAGCACCGACCTGAGCGCGCATGCGCTGGCCGCCGCCGAGGTCAACATGGCGCTGAACCGATCACTGGCCACGGTTGCCGCGTGTCGACACCGCACGATCGTCGGCGACGGCTTCGAGGTGATGGGCGATCTCGCGTCGAAGCGCGAGCGCTTCGACGTGGTCGTGATCGATCCGCCGTCGTTCGCTTCTCGCCAGGGTGATGCCGAACGGGCGATGAGCGCGTACCGGCGGCTCACCTTCCTGGCCCTCGACCTGATCGGCCCCGGCGGCTTGTTGGTGCAGGCGTCGTGTTCCAGTCGAGTTCCCTCCGACGAGTTCGTAGCCGGCGTGTACGACGCCGCCGCCACCGCCGGGCGACCCCTGACACCGGTGGCAACCACCGACCACGACATCGATCATCCGATCGGGTTTCCCGAAGGGGCCTACCTGAAGGCCGTCTTCGCCACCGTCTCGTGATTCGCCAGCCGGACTCCAGTCGTCGGCGTGGCACCGTCTACGGTTCGTCCGACGCCTAGGGGGTTACTCAATGCCGTTCCCATCCGATCTCGACATCGCCAACGCGGCCGAGCTCCGTCCACTCGACGAGATCGCGGCGAGGGCCGGGATTCCCCTCGAGCATCTCGAGCCGCACGGCTCGGGCGCGGCCAAGATCTCCCTCGATGCGATCTCCGACATGGCCGACCGACCAAGGGCCGCCTATGTGGTGGTGTCGGCGATCACCCCGACCCCATTGGGTGAGGGCAAGACCACCACCACCGTGGGCCTGGGCCAGGCGTTCCAGCACATCGGCAAGAGCGCCACCATTGCGATCCGCCAGCCGTCGATGGGGCCTACCTTCGGCATCAAGGGCGGGGCCGCAGGAGGGGGCTACAGCCAGGTGGTTCCCATGGAGCTGCTCAACCTCCACCTCACCGGTGACATGCATGCCGTCACCTCAGCCCACAACATGTGCTCGGCCATGCTCGATGCCCACCTGTTCCACGGCAACGAGCTCGGGCTCGACCTCCTCAACATCACCTGGCGCCGCGTGCTCGATGTCAACGACCGGTCGCTGCGCAACACGGTGGTGGGCCTCGGCGGCCGCCTCGACGGCGTACCCCGTGAGACCGGCTTCGACATCACCGCCGCGTCGGAGGTGATGGCCGCGCTCGCCCTGTGCACCTCGTTGTCGGATCTCCGACAGCGACTGGGGCGGATCGTCGTCGGCTATACGAAGGCCGGCACTCCCGTGACCGCCGAGGAGATCGGCGTCGCCGGGTCGATGGCAGTGATCCTCCGCGAAGCCGTCAAGCCCAACCTCATGCAGACCCTCGAGGGCACGCCCGCCCTCGTGCACACGGGCCCCTTCGGCAACATCGCCACCGGGAACTCGTCGATCGTTGCCGACCGTGTCGGCATCCACACCGGTGACTTCCTGCTCACCGAGGCGGGTTTCGGCGCCGACATGGGTGCCGAGCGTTTCTTCAACATCAAGTGCCGGTATTCGGGGCTCGCTCCCGACGCCGCGGTGTTGGTGGCCACGGTGCGAGGACTCAAGGCGCACTCGGGCAACCACCACATCGTCGCCGGCAAACCGCTACCCGAGGCGATCCTCGCCGAGAACCCCGACGAGGTCCACGCCGGAGGCGCCAACCTCCGAAAACAGCTCGAGAACGTGCAGGTGCACGGTGTCACTCCCGTGGTGGCCATCAACGTCTTCCCAGGCGATCATCAGGGTGACATCGATGCCATCAAGGAGATCGCCGCCGAGTACGGCGCCCGAGCTGCGGTGAGCACCCACTTCTCCGACGGTGGCCGAGGTGCAGCAGCGTTGGCCGAGGCGGTCGCCGAGGCCGCCGCCGAGCCGAGCGAGTTCGCGATGCTGTACCCCGACGACATGTCACTGCGCGACAAGATCGAGACGGTGGCCACGAAGGTGTACGGAGCCGACGGGGTCGAGTACTCCTCGGTGGCATCCAAGCAGCTCGACACCTATGCGGCGGCAGGATTCGGCGATCTGCCCGTGTGTATCGCCAAGACGCACCTGTCGATCTCGTCTGACCCGAGCCTCAAGGGCGCGCCCACCGGCTGGACGCTTCCCGTTCGCGAGGTGCGAGCATCGGTCGGTGCCGGCTTCGTCTACCCGATCTGCGGCGACATGCGCACCATGCCCGGCCTCGGCAAGACGCCGGCGGCCATGAGCATCGACATCGACGAGCACGGCAACATCGTCGGTCTGAGCTGACGTGTTCGACTCAATCCTCGATCGTCTCTTCGGAGGGACCAAGATCCGGCTCGAACCCGCTCAGCTCGCCGATCGGCGGGCTGTGCTCGCCCATCCCACCATCGAGATCGTCCCGATGAAGTCGGTGAGCGAGGCGTTGGCCGCGCTTCCTCCTGCTGCGGATGTCACGGTCACGTGTTCGCCGGCGAAGGGAATCGACGCGACCCTCGATGTCGTCGAGTCCGCCCGCGCTCTGGGCCACACGGTCTCGCCTCATTTGTCCGCCCGCATGGTCGAGGGCACCGAGCACTTCACCCGCATCGTCCAGCGACTCGAAGCGCTCGAGATCACGTCGGTGTTCGTGATCGCCGGCGACGCAGCCGAACCCCTCGGCCCCTACGCCGACAGCATCGACCTGATGGCCGACCTGCTCGAGCGAGCCCCGTTCGTCGACCATGTCGGCTTTGCCGCCTACCCCGACGGTCACCCGCTGCTCGACAACGAGGCGCTCCAGGGCGCGCTCCACGCCAAGCAGACATTGCTGCACGCCGCCGGAGTCGGCGGCCACGTCTCGACCCAGATGTGCTTCGACGCCGGCACCATTCGACACTGGCTCACCGCCGAGCGCGCCGAGGGCTTCGACCTGCCGATCCACCTGGGTCTGGCCGGTGTGGTCGATCGAACCCGGCTGTTGAGCATGGGTATGCGCCTCGGCGTCGGGACCTCGCTGCGGTACCTGAGCAAGAACCGGAGCGCGATAACCCGACTGATGACGGCGTCGTCGTATCGGCCCACCGATGTGCTCGACGGCCTGGCCGGCGATCTGTCGTCGTTGGGTGTCGAGGGCGTGCACCTCTTCACGTTCAACCAGGTCGGTCCGACGGTGGCCTGGCTGGCCGATCAGGCCTGACGGATCAGACGTCGCCCCGGCGACCGCTCACGTACTTCACCGGCGCTCCACCCAGGCGCCGGTGGTCGCCCACGGTGTCGGTGAAGCCGGCGGCGGCGAGCCGAGCCGCGAGGTCGGGCGGATCGATGTCGATGAACTCGTGATGGTGATGGTGCTGATAACCGCCTTCGGCATCGAAGCGAGGGTGGGTCGGATCGTCGAACAGCTCGTCGACCAACACCACGCGGCCACCCGGACGCGTCACCCGCGCGATCTCGGCCACCGCCGCTGACGGATCGGACCAGTGGTGCATCGTGTTCACCGTGATCACCGCGTCGACCGACGAGTCGGCGAGCGGAAGGGATTCGGCGGCCCCGTCGAGTACTTCGATCTCGTCCCTCGCCCGGCCGACCAGGCGTCGCAGGTTCAAGACCCTGCGCATCGACGGGGTCGGGTCGACGGCGATGGCGTGGACGCCTCGCTTGGCCGCACGAACGACGGCGGGCCCGAAACCGGCGCCGATGTCGACCAACGTCTCCCCCGGCGCGGGATCGGCGGCATCGAGCACGGCCCGATTGACATCGGAGTCCCACATGCGCCGACCGTGCCGCAGGTAGCGTGCGAGACCCCGCCACCCCTTGTCGAGATGATGACCGTGGTCG
>JAHEJN010000055.1:9126-18508 GCA_024638845.1 Acidimicrobiales bacterium
TCGACCGAGGAGGTGAACGCCTTCCTCGCCGAGCACATGCCGTCGGCGCCGGTGGCCGAGCTGTTGAAGGAGAACTTCGCCCGTTGCCGCTGGGACTATCACGACGGCGGCACCCGCCCCGGCGGCTACATCTCGGGCCCCACCATCATGAACGCCATCGACTGCGCGGTGTGGCTTGCCGTGTTCACCCGCGCCGGCATCACGCCCATGGCCGTCACCTGGGAGCTCAAGGTCAACTTCCTGCGCCCCGCGCTGGGCGGCGACCTCATCGCCGATGCAACCCTCCACAAGTTCGGCCCCCTCAGCTACGCGAGCGTCGACGTCTACATCGACGGCACTCCGAGCCGCCTTGTCGCCCACGGCACCGCCACCTACAGCGTCCCCATGACCGATGGCGGAGCCAACTGAACTTCAGGGAGAGCACAACGGCCCTGGTGGCGGCATCACGGCCCACCTACCGTTCCGACGAGGAGGTCACGCCGTGGATTTCGAGGTGTCGGAGAAGATGGCCACCATGCTCGGCATGGTGCGCGAGTTCGTCGACGACGAGCTCGTCCCGATCGAGCGCGAGATGTTGCACGGCGACCCGGTGACCGTCGACGACATGGTCGCCGCGGCCCAGGTCAAGGTGCGCCAGATGGGGCTCTGGGCGCCCAACCACCCCGTCGAGCTCGGCGGGCAGGGGTTGACGATGCTCGAGCACGGGCTGCTCAGCGAGGCACTCGGGCGGTCACCTCTCGGTCACGTGGTGTTCGGAGCCCAGGCACCCGACGCGGGCAACGTCGAGATCCTGCATCAGTACGCGACGGCCGAGCAGCGTGAGCGATTCCTGCGGCCGCTCGTCGAGGGCTCGATCCGCAGCTGCTTCTCGATGACCGAGCCGGAGACGGCCGGATCGAACCCGGTGCTGCTCGCGGCAACTGCCGCCAAGGACGGGGACGACTACGTGATCAACGGCCAGAAGTGGTTCACGTCGTCGGCCGATGGAGCAGCGTTCGCGATCGTGATGGCGGTCACCGACGCGGATGCGCCCCCGCACCAGCGAGCGAGCATGATCATCGTCCCGACCGACACGCCCGGTTTCAACCTCGTCCGCAACGTGAGCGTGATGGGTCATGTCGGGTCCGGGCACGCCAGCCATGCCGAGGTGATCTACCAGTCGTGCCGTGTTCCGCAGACGAACCTGCTCGGACCGGAAGGCGCCGGTTTCGTCATCGCCCAGGATCGGCTCGGGCCCGGGCGCATCCACCACTGCATGCGCTGGCTGGGCATTGCCGGCCGGGCGTTCGACATGATGTGCCGGCGGGCCAACGAGCGAGTGATCGCTCCCGACGGAGAGACGCTCGCCGACCGCCAGGTGATCCAACACTGGGCGGCCGAGCTCGACGCCGAGATCAGAGGCGCTCGCCTCCAGACGCTTCATGCGGCGTGGATGATCGACCGGCACGGGGCCAAGGCGGCGCGTGACGAGATCTCGGCGATCAAGTTCTCGGTCGCCAACACGATGCTGCGAGCGGTCGACACCTCGATCCAGGTCCACGGTGCACTCGGCGTGACCGACGACACGATCCTGTCGTACTGGTACCGCCACGAACGGGCCGCCCGCATCTACGACGGCGCCGACGAGGTGCACAAGACCTCGCTCGGCCGGCGAATCCTGCGGCGCCACAACGCCTGACCGGCGAAACTACAGTTGGGGTGAACCTCTCGAGGGGAGAACGACATGGCGAAGGTCCTCGCAGCCATCGACGGATCCGAACACGCGATGTACGCGTTGGAGCAGGCGGTCGGCATGTTCGGCGACTCGGCCGAGTACATCCTGTTGTCGGTCGTGCCACCCTGGTCGGGCGCGGGCGGCGCCTCGCTTTCCGAAAGCGGATTGCTGACGCACGGCACCTCGACCGGATCGAGCCCGTACACGCCGCGGGCCGACGACGCGGCTGTCGCCACCGACGCGCTCTACGACTACTACCGGACCGCCCAGCGCCAGGCGGCGACCCGGGCCGGCGTCGAAGCCGACCACGTCATCGAAGAAGCCAAGCCGAACAAGCGGCGAATCGGCCGGGCCGTCTGTGACAGCGCTCACGACAAGGGCGCCGACGTGATCCTGATCGGCTCGCACGGCTCGAGCCACGCCGGCGAGTTCCTTCTCGGCTCAGTGACGCAATACGTCCTCCACCACGCAACCTGCCCCGTCCTGGTAGTCCGCCCACCCCTCTGACCCGCCAAGGCGTTTCCGACAAGAACGAGCAGGCGACGCCAGGCGGCCACGCCGAGGCGTTTGGCGACCGAGCAAAGCGAGGAAGACCAGCCTCGGCGAGGGCGACTGGTGGCGCCTGCGGAGGGAGAACCAGCCTCGGACAAGAACGAGCGGGCGGTGCCGGGTGCCCCCGCCGAGGCGTTTGGCGACCGAGCAAAGCGAGGAAGACCAGCCTCGGACAAGAACGAGCGGGCGGTGAGAAATCAGCGCGACGTTTCGGACGTCTGCGCGAACTCCGACCCGAGGTACGCGGCGATGACCGCCGGATCCTTCTGCACCTCCGCCGGTGTACCCAGTGAGATCCGCTGACCGAAGTCGAGCACCATGACCCGGTCGGCGATGTCCATCACCAGGCCCATGTCGTGTTCCACGAGGATGATGGCGATACCCAGCTCGCGCTGGATGTCGAGTACGAACCGGGCCATGTCCTCGGTCTCCTCGAGATTCATGCCGGCCACCGGCTCGTCGAGCAACAAGAGCTCGGGGTCCATGGCCAGGGCCCGCCCCAGCTCGACCCGCTTCTGGTAGCCGTAGGGCAGCAACGCCACCGGGTGTTTGCGCCACTGCTCGATCTCGAGGAAGTCGATGATGTCCTCGACCTTGCGGCGGTTGGCCATCTCCTCCTTCTTGGCCTTGCCCACCCAGAGGGAGCCGGCGAGCCAGGAGCTGTCCATTCGGATGTGTCGACCGGTGAGCAGGTTGTCGAGCACGGTCATCTGGGGGAACAGCTCGATGTTCTGGAAGGTGCGGGCGATGCCGAGGTTCGCCACCCGGTCGGGCCGGGTGCCGATGATCGACTCACCCTTCCAGCGGATGTCACCGTCCTGGGGGCGGTACACCCCGCTGATGGTGTTGAAGATCGATGTCTTTCCGGCGCCGTTGGGCCCGATGATCGCGAACAGCTCGTCGGGTCGGACCGAGAAGCTGACCCCGCCGATGGCAGTCACGCCGCCGAAGCGCAGCGTGATCTCGTCGATCTCGATCAGGGGGATGTCGGCGATGGGGTTGATCGCGTCGCTCATGACAGCCACCTCTTGCGTCGTTTGTAGTGCTTGACGTCGCGGAACGACTTCTTCGCGCCTTCGGCGTGCAGACCGAGATAGAACTCCTGCACGTCGTCGTCGGCCAGGAGCTTCTTGGGGTCGCCGTCCATGACGACCTTTCCTGTCTCCATGATGTAGCCGTAGTCGGCGATGGAGAGCGCCATCATGGCGTTCTGCTCGATGAGCAACACACTGGTGCCCTGCTGGTTGATCTCGACGATGATGTCGCGGATCTGTTCGATGAGCTTGGGGGCCAGACCCAGCGACGGCTCGTCGAGAACGAGCAGCTCGGGCTCGGCCATCATGGCCCGTCCGATGGCGAGCATCTGCTGCTCACCTCCCGATAGGTAGCCCGCGGTCGACGTGCGACGGTCGGCCAGCCGGGGAAAGAGCTCCATCACGCGGTCGTAGGCCGCCTGGTTCTTCGCTTTGTCCTTCACCGTGTAGCCACCGGTGGTGAGGTTCTCGTCGACGGTGAGCTCGGCGAAGACGCGACGCCCTTCCATCACCTGGGTGATGCCCGACTCGACGATCTTGGCCGGCGAATGGTGGGCGATGTCGGTGCCCCGCCAGTTGACGGAACCCTTGGTGACGTGGCCCTCGTGCACGTCGAGCAGGCCGCAGACCGAACGCACCGTGGTGGTCTTGCCCGCGCCGTTGGCACCGAGCAGGGCGACGATGTTGCCGTCGGGCACCTCGATCGACAGCCCGCGCAGGACGAGGATCACCTCGTTGTAGACGACTTCCAGGTTGGCGACTTCGAGCACGCTGGTGGATTCCTGACTGACGTTGCTGATCGGTTGAGGTCCGGCGGCCCGGGTGGAGTGGCGTGCACCACCCCGCCCGGGCCGGCAGAACCGGTTTCGGCTAGAAGTCGGCCTTGAAGCAGGGCTCGTAGGTCCAGGCCTCGGCCGTCGGGGAGACGAAGGGCCCCTGGATCTTCACGTAGCCGTTGCTGGCGTCTTCGGTGGTCACCGTGGCACCGGGCGTGTAGATAGCCAGGTCGACGTCGTAGATGTAGCTCTCGCGAACGACGTTCGTGTTCGGATCGCCACTCCACGACTGGTCGGGGGCAAGGCCTTGGAGATCGGCTGTGATCTGGTTGAACGCGTCGAGGATGCCCTGACGGCTGAGATCACCGTTGGCGATCGCCTGCTCGATCGCCTGCTTGGCGATGAGGCCCTCGATCCAGCTGATGATGTACACGTCGTCGAAGGGGGCATCGGGTCGGCGGGCCTGCATGACCGAGATCAGATCGTTCATGCCCTGGGTGTCGATGGTTCCCCACAGCTCATTATAGGTCGAGTGCACGTACGACGTGTCGAGGACCGGACCGAGTGCGGTCGCCAGCAGCGCCGGGTTGTAGGTGGGCGAGTTGCCGCTCCACTGGCCGGTGTAGCCGGCCTGGGCGGCACCGCCGATGAGCTCGGCTGCCGTGCTCGGGTTGGTGGTCAACCAGGTGAAGTCGGCACCCGACTCGGCGATGCCGGTGATCACCGGCGTCTGATCGGCACCGGGCACGACCTGGCCCTGACCGTCGTAGACGATCTCGAGGCCGAGCTGCTCGGCGGCGTACTTGGCGCCCAGGCTGCCGTCTTCGCCGTAGTCACCGGGGAAGCCGGCGATGGCCATCTTGGGGCCGAATGTCTCCGACAGGTAGGTGACGGCGTTCATGGCTTCGACGCAGTAGTTCGTCTGCACCTCGAACACGTTGGCGCCGATGCCGGGATCGCCCCAGCCCGAATACCACGACAGCGGGATGACGGCCATGTTGTCGTCGATCGCGTCGCCGGCGATGCTCGCGGTGTGCGGCGAACCGGTGGAGGTGCTCAGCATGGCCACACCCTCGGCGCCGTCGCTGCGGAACGACTCGTAGTTCTCCAGGTGGGTCGGGACGTCGTAGGCGTTGTCGAGCACGATGGGTTCGATGGTCCATCCTTCGATGCCGCCGTTGGCGTTGACCTCTTCCCAGAACGCCAGATGTCCGTCGGTGATCTTGGTGGTCAACGGAGCAAAGGCACCCGAGAGGTCGGTGTTGAGTCCGACTCGGATCACCATGTTGTCGGCGTCGATGCCGGGGCTCGACGCAAATTCGGCCATGGCCTCTTCTTCCATGGCCTCTTCTTCTTCCATGGCCTCTTCTTCCATGGCCTCTTCCTCGGCGGCCGGTTCCTCGGCTGCCGGTTCCTCGGCTGCGGTATCTGCGGCCGTGTCGCCATCGTCGCTGTCGCTGCCACAGGCCGCGGCGACCATGGCGAATGCCAGCAGCATCGCCATTATCCATCGAAGTTGTCTCACGGGTAGTTCCTCCAGGTTTACCGGTTGGTTTCTCGGCGTCGCGTCGGGCGACGCCCAGATCTGTCAGGGAATCAGTAACTGAACGGCCACTGCTTCCAATAGTTCCTCACTCGAATCCATACACCGTAGAGCCCGAGCGGTTCGACGATCAGGAAAACGACGATCAGGACACCGAACAGCACGATGTTCCAGTCGAACACGCTGAGCTGCCATCCGGGGCTCTGCGTGCCGGTGGCGATCACGCCGAAGTCGTCGGGCCCCGCCAACACGCCGTCGGCGAAGGTGCCGACGATGCCACCCTCCTTGCCACTCAGCCATTTGGTGATCTCTTCCACGAACTGGGGGATCATGACCACGAAGAAGGTACCGATCAGGGTTCCCGACACCGTCCCGGCTCCGCCGATGAGCAGGATGGCGATGAACTCGACGGAGAGAAACAGGTTGTAGTCGGTGCCCAGCATCTGACCACTGAGCGCGGCGAACAGGGCACCACCCATGCCGGCGTAGAACGAGGAGATGGCGAAGGCGATGACCTTGTACTTGAACTCGGGTACCCCCATCACCTCGGCGGCGATGTCGCGGTCTCGAATCGCCTGAAGGGCTCGACCGGTGCGGGTGCGAATGAGGTTCTTGGCCAGCAGCGCCATCACGATGGTGGCGACCAGCAGGAAGAGATAGCGCTTCTGGTTGTCGGTCACGTCGAACCACAACCAATGGCCGTCGTCACCGACGTTCACCAGGGGGACGTCTTCCTTCCAGATGCGAATGTCGAGCTCCTGGAACCGGCGGCCCAGCCCGGGGGCACCGGCGAACTTGCGGCCCCAGCTGGTGTTGCCGAGATGGATGCCGAGGAACACCAGCCCCAGGGTGACGATGGCGAGATACAGGCCGCGCAGGCGAACGGCCACCGGCGAGATCAAGATGCCGACCAGGGCGGCGGCGACGCCCGCTCCGGGAAGCCAGATCCATATGGGAAGACCGAGGCCGTACAGGCCGTCGCCGCTCTCGCCCCCGAGGAAAGCGGCGGTGGTTCCTCCCACGCCCATGAAGAAGGCGTGGCCGAGCGACACCTGCCCCGCCACCCCCGCGAGGAGGTTGAGGCCCAGCGCCGCGATGGCAAGAACGAGAACCAGTGAGATCGGCCGCAACCAGGTCTCGTCGCCGAGGAACCGAGCCAGCGGAATACCCTCGCCGATGAGGCTGCCGATGATCGGAATCGACTTGAGCACCGGGATCTCATCGGTGAACAACGGGACATCGAACGGCAACAGGAACAGCGTGAGCACGAAGAGCCCGACGGCGATCTTCTTGGACCACGTGGGGAAGATCTGGGCTTCCTGGTCGTAGCTCGTGTAGAGATTCGGTCGTCCGAACATGGCTCAGACCCTCCGGATCTCGGGTGTGCCGAACAGGCCGTACGGTCGCACGAGCAGCGCGACGATCATCACCACGTAGGGCACGATCAGCGTGTAGCCCGGGCCGAGGAGGTCGGTCTGGCCGGCGAGGTACTGGCCGGCGAAGATCTCGGCGAAGCCCACGATGAGACCACCGACCAGCGCACCTGTGGCCGAGTCGAGGCCGCCGAGGATCACCGCGGGCAACGCCCGGAAGGCGATGTTGGCCGTCTCGGGTTCGACGGCGCCGGTCTGCTTCACCGGGGGTTGGGTGGCGAAGATGCCGCCGATGGCGGCGAGCACCGCGCCGGCCGCCCATGCGATGGCGAAGACCTTGCCCACATTGATGCCCTGAGCCATGGCTGCTTCCTGGTCGAAGGCCACCGCCCGCATGGCGATGCCGGTGCGGGTCCGGTAGAAGATGTACACGGCCACGAACGCGACCGTGGCGGTGATCATGGCGGCGATGTAGCTCCAGTTGACGATGGCGTCGCCCACGGTGAACCCGCCGGTGCCGTAGGGGATCTCGAGTGACCGGAAGTCGACCTCGACGGCGTCGTTGTTGAAGACACGCAGCACGATCTCGAGGCCGAGGGTGATCACCGCGACCGAGAAGAGCGGCTGTCCGACCATGGGCCGAATGGCCAGCCGTTCGATCAGCAGCCCGAGCATGGCGGAGAACGCCAGCGCCATCACCACGCTGAGGCTCCAACCCAGCCACTCGGGTTCGATCTCGATGAGCGGGTTGCGGAGTGTGGTGAACGGGATGTGCCCGTCGAAGACGGCGTAGGAAACGAACAGGGCGCCCGACGCGGCCAGGGCACCCTGGGCGAAGTTCACCGTCTGGGTGGCCTTGAAGATGAGGACGAAACCGAGTGCAACGATCGCGTACACCGAACCGAGGCCAAACGACTTCATCGTGGTCTGGAAGAACAGCACGGGATCGTCGAACAGCTCGTACACCAGGTACCCGCCGAGCGGTATCCCGATGCCGATGAGGAACCATCCCCCCGTGGAGATCTTGCCGAGGCTGTACGACCAGCCCCGGGGCGCCGTTGTGGCGGTCATCGGTACATCGACTCCACCAGGTCGCCGAACATGTCCATCATCGAGCTGCGCTTCAGCTTCTGGGTGGCCGTGAGCTCACCGTCCTCGTGATCGAGCTCTTTGGGGATGAGTCGGAAGTACTTGATCTGCTCGACGGTGGCGAATCGCTCGTTGGTCTGGGTGACGACCTCTTGCACGAGGTCGATCACCTCCTCCTTCTCGGAGAGGTCGCGGTAGGTGGTGTAGGGGATGCTCCTGCGCACCGCCCAGTTGCCGACCGTCTCGAGCTCGATGCCGACCAGCGCGGTGAGGTACTTGCGGCTGTCGCCGACCACCATGGCTTCCTTGACGAACGGCGACGTCTTGAGGTGGTTCTCGATCTCCGACGGGGAGATGTTCTTGCCGCCCGAGGTGATGATGATGTCCTTGATGCGATCGACGATCTTCACGTGGGTGCCGTCGACCCATTCGCCGACGTCACCGGTGCGCAGCCAACCGTCGGCGGTGAAGGCCTCGGCGGTCTTCTCGGGCTTGTTCCAGTACCCCTTGAACACGCCATCGTGCTTGGTCTGGATCTCACCGGTGCTCTCGTCGATGCGAAAGCCGATGCCGGGGTAGGGCTCGCCGACCGTGCCGAGCTTCATGCGACCAGGGAAGTTGGCGGTTGCCACCGCGGCGTTCTCGGTCATGCCGTAGAGCTCGAGCACCGGCACACCGATGCCGATGAAGAACTCGAGCACCTCCGGGGCGATGGGCGCCGCCCCCGAGCTCGCATAGCGGCAGCGGCGCAGGCCGATGCGTTCCTTCACAGCCCGGAAGACGAGCGGCTCGCCGATGAGGTTGAGCAGACGGCTCTTGGTCGTGTGCTCGCCGCCGTTGGCCACCTTCTCGCGTCCGATGATCGCCGCCAGCTTCATGGAGAATCCGAGGGCCTTGCGCTTGAGCCAGCTGGCGTCACCGCCGCGGATGTGGACGCCCGCGTAGAGCCGCTCCCAGATACGGGGGACCGCGAAGAAGATGGTGGGCTGGATCTCGCGGAGGTTCACCGGAACGGTGTCGATCGACTCGGCGAAGTTGAGCGAAGGGCCCGCGCCCACGAGGGTCCAGGTGGAGAAGATGCGCTCGGCCACGTGACACAGCGGGAGGTAGGTGAGGATCAGATCGTCGGGCGACGCCGGCTCGCCCGTCGTGCGTCGGTCCTGGATGATCTTCTCGATGGAGTACGCGGCGTTCGCGTTGGTGAGCATGGCGCCCTTGGGGGGGCCAGTGGTTCCCGACGTGTAGACCAGCGTCATCACGTCCTCGGGCGTAGCCTCGGCCATCCGCGTGGCGACGGCAGC
>JAHEJN010000148.1 GCA_024638845.1 Acidimicrobiales bacterium
GTTCGACGACAGCTTCTTCGCCTCCCTGACGCGCGACGCCTACACCGGAGATCTGAACCTCGACATCAACCCAACCTTCTTCCCCAATCGGATCCACAACCTCGTCGCTGAGATGGACTTCCCACAGCTGTGACCAAATGCATGTGGAGACATCGGCGATGAAGGCTTGTGCGGCGCTGAACCCATCGCCCGGTGTTGAAGGCCCCGATCTCCTGCTCCCACGATGCGACGACGATCCGGTCGTGCTGCGGCTCGCGACAGATGAGACCGGTCACCCTCCGGCCGGGCGGCGTCAGCGCCTTTCGGTGTTCGTCGGAAACGCCGACTCCTATCACGAACAACGGCTACCGATGGCCGGTCGACTGGAGCGAGACGACCGTACTCTGAGCTTCAGGCCAACATTCGGTTTCGTTGCAGGACAGGAATACGTCGTTCGCACCGGCCGAAACGGCGAACCCGACCAGCTCACCGAGTTCCGAATTCCTCGTGAGGCGGCTGCGGCGCCCGCGCTCGTCACGGGCATCTACCCCAGCGGTGATGCTCTCCCCGAGAACGTGCTTCGCTTCTACGTGCACTTCTCGGTCCCGATGACACCCCATCTCGCCACAGACTTCATCGCACTACGCGATGCATCAGGCCGTACCGATCGTGCGGCATTCATGCGGTTCAAGCAAGAGCTCTGGAACGCCGATCGGACGCGCCTGACGGTTCTGATCGACCCGGGCCGCATCAAGCGGAGCGTTGCCACCAACCTCGATCTCGGCCCCGCGCTTCTCGAAGGACATCGCTACGAGCTGACCGTCGACCCGGGCTGGCCATCCGCCGACGGCTCATCAGTACTGCCATCGTTCTCGAAGCACTTTCGCGTCGGCGGCGCCCTGAGCGAGCCGCCCAGCGTTGAGCGGTGGAGCTGGCAGCCGCCGCGACCTGGAACACGCGATGCGCTGCGGATCGTCTTCGACCGGCCCTTCGACCGCCACCTCCTCGACGACGCCCTCTGCGTGGTCGACGGTGGCGGACAACCGGTCGCTGGCACTCCGCGCCCCGGCGACGGCGAGACGTCGTGGTCATTCACACCCAACGAGCCTTGGAATACAAGCGATGTGCGGATTGTCGTCGACAACGCCCTCGAGGACGTCGCCGGGAACAATTTCCGTGAGCTGCTCGATCGGGACGTGGGTCCCCGTTCGGCGCTGGCAGCAACCCCCGACACGCCAACACAAACAAGCATCCATGGTGAATAGCCCTGGGAACCCGGGGAGCGCCGGATCCGTGCTTCGTCGTCGGCGGTCCAAGATCGCCGTCGACACGGCACTGCTGGTTGGCTTCCTCACCGAGTTCATCACCCGGGAGGGACCTGACTACGGGATCCATTCATGGGTCGGGATCCTGCTGGTGCCGGTCATCGCACTGCACCTTCTGGGCAACGCAGGTTGGATCAGGCGCGTCACTGCACGAGGCCGCAGCGACCGAGAGTTCGCGCTAGCGGTGCTCAACGCCGTGCTCGGACTGTTGACGGCACTCTGCATCGTCACCGGCTTCCCGATCTGGCTCGAATGGTCGGACGCCGAGGTCTGGCCAATCACACACACGATCACCGGCCTGCTCTGCATCATCTTGATGTTCGTGCATCTCTGGCGGAACCGCAGCCGGATACGCCAACTCGCCGCCGTCCGCAAGCACGACCAGGGAATCTTGGGGGCCAACACCGGAGCCACGTAGAACCGAAGCATCGGCCCTGAGCAGGGACTGCCTAGGCGGCGATCAGCTCGGCGGCCCAGGGGGCGCGTCTACCTTAGGTAAAGGTCGCCCTGTGGGTGCCTCATACTCGATCGTGAGGCTGTGACCAGGCGTTTCAGTTCAGGCAGCGGCGTAGGTGCCAGTCCAGGGGATGTATGTACTTGGGGTTTGTGTCGCCCCTCCGACACTGAAAATCCTTCGCTTTCGAGCGGGGGATTTCTTGCTTTTGGCCCGCAGTGTGAGACGTTGAACGGATGGGCCGTCGCTTTCTGAGACGTTGATCGGACATATCCGTTCAGCGTCTCAATCGGTGAAGGTCATCCGTTGAACTTCACCAGTCCGCCAGCAGCTGAGGCGCATCTGACTTCTCATGCGCCGATCGCGTTCTGCCTCGCTAACGCGTCGCCGATGCTTGGCGGGAGGCCCCGTTGGTCGTCGCTCGACACTAGTAGCTTTGTCTTCGCCAGTGATAGACGATACGCTATCAGTATGAAACCGATGGAAGAACAAATCGCCGGAGCGTTGTTACGTAGTGCTCGGGTTCGTTCGGGACTATCGCAGCGAGCGTTTGCCGACTTGATCGGCGTGGCGCAACCGACGCTGTCGGCGTATGAGTCTGGTCGGCGTCAGCCGACGTTACCGATGCTGCTCGGCTTGCTGAACAAGGCGGGTTTCGATCTTCGCCTCGAGGTGGTTGAGCGAGACAATCACGACGACGTTCTTGCCGAGTGGGAGACATCCCTTGACGAGACAACCAGAGCCAGGCTTCGGCGGCAGGGCTACCGACTGGTGAGCGATGTCGCCTGAGCTGAGTGATGACCACGTCGCCGAGATCTGTCGAGTCCTCATCGAACACGAGGTCGAGTTCGTGGTGATTGGCGGGTCGCAGCCCGGTTGCATGACACCGGCCACGCCACGATCGACATTGACGTGTGTCCTTCCACTGAAGACCAGAATCTTGAGCGACTCGCTGCAGCGCTGCACGAATTGAACGCCCGGTTGCGGGTCGAGGGTGAGCCTGAGGGCATTCCGTTTGATCCGCACGTCGACACGCTTCGGCGGGTGGCGATGATGACGCTTGTAACGGAGAACGGTCCTTTGGATTTGTGCTTTGAGCCCGCTGGGTTCACCGGCGGGTTCGCGGATCTTCGAGAGAACTCTGTGACGATCGAGGTCGCCGCGATCGACGTGCCGGTCGCGTCTCTGGCTGACGTGATCAGGTCCAAACGAGCGGCCGGACGGCCCAAGGATATCGTCGCATTGCCAGCTCTTGAGGCCAGGATGCGTGAGATCTGAGCCAGCTCGATGTCGTGCCAGCTCAAACTCTCGCTGGGGTCTGGTTCTGAATATGTGACAGTGAGGCGGACGTGGTGGTCGGGATCCGGTGTTGTGAGTCGCGTCGTCCCTGCTCAGGCTGCTGTCAGACCGATCCAATTCGAGCGGGTGCGGTGTGGGTTAAGGGTTCCAGTCACCCCTCCGATACTCGAACAGGTGTTCGATCACCTTCGATCCGCCGCGTGGGGTTCTTGGTTGCTCAGCCGGTCACGGCCATGGCCGCACCGGCGATGATCAGGCCCCAGATGATGGTCATTGTCGTTCTCCGCGTGAACCGACGGTGGTTCGGTGAGGGCTCCTAGTTGGTGACCGAGATGGCGCTGCGACTGTAGGTCGTGTCGTCAAGTTGGTCGACGAGGGCGGTGGCGATGTCAGCTCGGTTGATGCGGGTGGTCGGGCCGGTGTTGGTGGCGGTGTAGTGGCCGGTGGCGGGGTTGTCCTTGAGGACGGCGGCCCGGACGATGGTCCAGTTCAGTGGGCTCTGTTCGACGATGGCTTCTTGTGCTTGGTGGTCGTTGAACACGTTGCGAAGCATGGTGCGGAATAGCAGACGCGAGCTTCGTGGGATCTGCTTCCAGCTTTCACCGACCCCGGCTGCGGACATCACCACGAGGCGTCGGACATCGTGGGCGGTCATCGCTTCGACTCCACGGGGCGCGTATATTCAGGGTTAAAGTCGCCCCTCCGACCACATTTCAGATCGCGTTTTCCCTGGTCAGGCACCTTCTCTGGCCGTGTACCAGTCCACCGGTCGGAGGTGCTTATCTTCGCTTGAGGAGGGCGGCGGAGAGCTTGAAGGCTCGATCGTCGTCGGTAGTGACCAGATCGCTGCCGAGCGTTCGGGCGGTGGTGACGGCGCTCAGCACGGCACCATCGACGAACGATATCGGGTGGGTGTAGTCCCCTGCGAAGTGGATGTTCCCCAGTGGTTCGCGGATTTGTGGGAGCAGTTCGGTGTAGTACTCGGGTGACAGTTCGATCTCGCCGACTGGCCAGCGCGTCACCTTGGCGTCCTGCAGGAACTCGGCGGCGCCCTCGGCGCCCGGGACCACTCGGGCGAGGTCGGCGACGGCTTGTTGGATGATCTCGTCGTCGGACGTCGCAGCGAGGCGCTCGATTTCAGCTGTCTCGTCGGGGTACTGGGCGATGATGCAGTTGCACAAGACCAGGTTGTTGGGGTTGTCGTCGGCCGGTGTTCCGAAGGTCTGGTCGATCACCATCTGGAACACGGTGTCGTCGCTGCCCAGCGCGAAGAACCGATCCCACGGCACCTCGGGGTCGAAGATGAGCGAGACCATCACGAGCGGCCCGTACTTCACCTGTTCGAACGCTTTGGCGCGTTCTCCGGGCAGGCCGGCGACGATACGCGGGACGACCATTGCGGGCGTGGTGACGGCAGCGCCGCGTGCTGTTGCCACGAGTTCTTCGCCGTCCTCGACGTAGGTGACCCGCACCAACCCGTCAACGTTCTCGACCCTGGTCACCTCCACGCCGTAGCGCGCCGAATCGCCGAGTTTGGCTGCCATCCGGTCGGTGACCTGCTGGAAGCCGCCCGTGATCCAGGAGGCCTCACCCATGAAAAACACACCCAGCATGAGCCCCGATCCGATCCCGGCCGACGTGCGTTCGGGCTTGGCGAGACATGCACCGCGCATGTAGCTGGTGACGAGCGCCTTGGTCAGGGGGTGCAGCTTGTCGTACAGCCCGACGATGTTCTGAGCTACCACCTTCTGGCGCTTTGGATGACTCTCGGGCTTCAAGAACGCGAGGAACCGCGGCGCCGCAAGTGCGATCAGCTTCAAGCGATCGACGTGCATGCGCCAGCTCATCAGCGACTTCAGCGTGGGGTAGTACTCGCCCTCCACGTAGAACGCGTACGGCACGTCGCGAGGCTTGT
>JAHEJN010000056.1:0-4696 GCA_024638845.1 Acidimicrobiales bacterium
GTTGCAGTCGCCCGGGGTGTAGAGCGGCGCCGCCGGCGTCACGTCGGTGGTGCAACTCGGCACCGAGAGCGCGAAGTACTCCCCCACTGACTGACCCGAGTTGTACTCGGCAGGCAACGGCTCGTCGTCGCCGTCGCCACCCTCCCAGTTGTTGCCCGACTTGACCCAGATGGCGACGACGTACCCGTGCTCGGTGGGAACCGGCAGCGACCAGGTGGTGCCGCTGAGCCCGTCGAACTTCTGATACGTGCCGTCCTCGTAGCGGACGATGACGTTGGAGATGTCCTTCTCGGAGTCGACGTCGACCGAGTCGCAGTCCTGCGACACGGTGATCGCGGGGGGCGATGGGACACAGTCGCCGGGCACGACGACCGGGTTCGGTGTTCCCAGCCTCGTCTGACCGCCGGCAACGACGTACACCCCGTCACCCCAGTCGCCGACGGCGGTGACCGAGGTGTTGTGCGGTCCCGCGCCGACGGGAATGACTCCCGAGAAGCTGTACGAGGGGGCGGTGAATGCTCCGGCCGCCTTCTCGACCCCGTCGACGGTAATCCGAATGTCAGGGTTGAGACGTTTGAAGCCATCGGAAGTGGACCACGCCGTCGCTGTGTACGCGATGGCGGGAGCGTCGTCGTGACACACCCCTTCCACCGTGAGCTCGGGATGATGGGCCGACGCCGGACCTGCCGTCAGCCCGATGAACGCAAGCGTCGAGAGCAACAACGTGAAGACGACCACCAGCGCTGCGACCGGTCGCGACTTCGAAATCGAATCGGGGAACATCATGGCCACCACCCACCGGTGCCACTGAAGCCGGTACTCCGCCCTGGTCGACACCGCAGTTCAGTCGGTTCGATGGGGGCGGGTTCGCCCTGACTCCCTCCCGGCGAGGCGACCACTTGCAGCCGGGAGATCAACGTCTCCCCAGCTCCGGCGCCAACTCACACCGGAGACTTGCTTCGGACAGTAACCAACCCCCGAGGATGCACGAAGCAATTCGGGTACATCGACCCATGTGCGACCGTTCGAATCGATTCGGTCGGACCAGATTCAGGCGGTGGCGAAATGGAACCCGTCGGCGTCGTGGTCGATCGACACCTCGGCCCCGTCGTCGACGGTGCCGTCGAGGATGGCGACGGCCAGACGATCGCCCAGCTCTCGCTGGATCACCCGCTTGAGCGGACGGGCACCGTAGGCCGGGTCCCACCCCTGTTCGAGCAGCGTGGCCTTCGCCTGGTCGGTCAGCTCGATCGTGATGTGCCGCGACGCCAACCGGCGCCGAAGGAGGTCGAGCTGGATGTCGATGATGCGGTTCATGGCCTCGCGCGACAGCGGCTCGAAGGTGACGATGTCGTCGATCCGGTTGAGGAACTCCGGACGGAAGAAGTCCTTCGGGTCGACCGCCAGGTTCGACGTCATGATCAACACGATGTTGGTGAAGTCGACGGTGCGGCCCTGCCCGTCGGTGAGGCGGCCGTCGTCGAGCAGCTGCAGCAACACGTTGAACACGTCGTGATTGGCCTTCTCGATCTCGTCGAGCAGCACCACCGAATAGGGCCGACGACGCACGGCCTCGGTGAGCTGGCCGCCCTCGTCGAAGCCCACGTAACCCGGCGGTGCTCCGATGAGCCTGCTGACCGAGTGCTTCTCCATGTACTCGCTCATGTCGATCCGAACCATCGCCCGCTCGTCGTCGAACAAGAACTCGGCCAACGCGCGCGCGAGCTCGGTCTTGCCGACCCCGGTGGGTCCGATGAAGAGGAAGGACCCGATCGGACGGTTCGGATCCGACAGCCCGGCACGGCTGCGACGAATGGCGTTGGCGACCTTCGAGACCGGCGCGTCCTGACCGACGACGCGTTCGTGGAGCACGTCCTCGAGCCGCAGAAGCTTCTGCATCTCGCCCTCCATCAGACGCGACACGGGAATGCCGGTCCATTTCGAGACGACCTCGGCCACGTCCTCCTCGTCGACCTCCTCCTTCAGCATCTTGCGTTCGCCTTGAAGATCGGCCAGCTGGGCCGTGGCGGCCTCGATGTCGGCGGTGAGCTCGGGCAGGCGGCCGTAGCGGATCTCGGCTGCCTTCTCGAGGTCGGACTCGCGCTCGACCGAGTTGCTCAGGTGCTCGTGCTGCTCTTTCAGCAAGCGAATACGATCGATCGCCTCCCGCTCGGACTGCCAGTGCGCCTGCATCCCGGTGAAGTCCTCGCGGAGATCGGCGAGCTCACGCTCGATGGCTTCGAGGCGCTCCTGGGAGGCGCGGTCGCTCTCCTTGCCCAGGGCCACCCGCTCGATCTCGAGCTGGCGGATCCGACGATCGATCACGTCGATCTCGGTGGGCATGGAGTCGATCTCGATGCGCAGCTTCGACGCAGCCTCGTCGATGAGGTCGATGGCCTTGTCGGGCAGGAACCGGCCCGTGAGGTACCGATCACTCAACACGGCTGCGGCCACGATGGCCGCGTCCTGGATGCGCACGCCGTGGTGGACCTCGTAGCGCTCCTTCAAGCCCCGCAGGATCGCGATGGTGTCCTCGATCGAGGGTTCGGTCACCATCACCTGCTGGAATCGACGTTCCAGGGCCGCGTCCTTCTCGATGTGCTTGCGGAACTCGTCGAGGGTCGTGGCACCGATCATGTGCAGCTCACCGCGGGCCAGGAGCGGCTTGAGCATGTTGCCCGCGTCCATCGCTCCTTCGGCCGCGCCGGCCCCGACCACCGTGTGCAGCTCGTCGATGAAGGTGATGATCTGGCCCTCGGCCCCGGTGATCTCCTCGAGTACGGCCTTGAGACGTTCCTCGAACTCGCCGCGGTACTTGGCCCCGGCGACCATGGCCGAGAGGTCGAGCGACACGAGCCGCTTGTTGCGCAGGCCTTCGGGTACGTCGCCTTCGACGATGCGGTTGGCCAACCCCTCGACGATCGCCGTCTTCCCGACGCCGGGCTCACCGATGAGGACCGGGTTGTTCTTCGTGCGACGGGAGAGCACCTGGATGGTGCGGCGGATCTCTTCGTCGCGACCGATCACCGGGTCGAGCTTGCCATTACGGGCTTCGTCGGTGAGATCGCGCCCGTACTGCTCGAGCGCATTGACCGTGTCCTCGGGATTCTGCGAGGTCACCCGATGACTGCCGCGCTGTTCTCGGACGGCAGTCGACAGCATGTCGCGTGCCACGCCGACCCGGTCGGCCATGGCGATGAGCAGGTGCTCGGTCGAGAGGTATTCGTCGGTGAGCTCGAGCCGAACGCGGTCGGCATCGTCGAACACGCGCGACAGCGACGGCGCCAGGCGAGCGTCGGCGCCGATGGCGCTCGGGAGCTTGTCGAGAGCGTCCTCGAGATCTCGTTTGAGCTGAGCCGGAGCCCGGCCGACTCGCTGCAGCACGGGCAGAACCACACCCTCGGGCTGACCGATGAGCGCCAACAGGAGGTGCTCGGGAGTGACCTCGGGATTGGACCGGTCGCGGGCCGCTTCGCTGGCGGCGGTGAACGCTTCCTGGGTCTTGAGCGTCCAGCGTTTGGGATCGAGCGCCATGGGTACCGCCTTCGTCGGTCCGGTCAGAGCACGTGATACAACCGCTCAGGCTCTCCAGTGTTCCCTGTTGTCACGGCGCGCGGGGGCCCGGAGAGGCACTGTCCCCCGATCGCTCCTAGCCGGACGTCTTCAGGCCGAACCGCTTGGGTGTGGTCGACGAGTCGATGGTCGGCTCAGCGGGCAGGAACCGGGGCGGCGCAACGATCAGTCGCTTCACCCGCAACCACTTGTGGTTCCGCTTCCACCAGTCGAACTGCTCGTCGATACGCTCCGCCATGCGGTCATACACGTTCCAGGCGTGGGAGTTGCTGAAGCTGCCCGACGTGGGTGGCTTGCTCCCCAGCGCGGCGAAGTCGACCCAGTAGCTGAAGGCGTAACCCGATCGGCCGTCGACCGACGGGCGCACGATGGGCTCGAGCCGGAGGTAGTCGAAGAGGAATTCGTTGGCCTCCTCGTCGAGCATGTCGCTCACCAGGAGACCGTTCCACTTCTGGTACATCTCCGGCCCCGTCATCGACCGCGATCGCACCTGGGCGACGTCGCGAGCCGAGGTGGAGCCGAACGAGACGCTCACCAGGTTCCGGTTCACCAGCCAGGCGAGGAGTGTGCCGCCGGGGAAGTACTGATGATCGCGGGCCATGGCAACCGAGTTCGGGTCTTCGAAGTTGTCGGCGGCCGAGTCGTAGACCTCCGGGCGATCGTTGCGACCTCGGACCGAGCTGTCACGCCAGAGGCGACGGCCGAAGGCGTAGCCGGACACGCCGGCCCCCAGGGCGAGGAAGAAGGCTGCGATCAGCGCCAGGGTGGAGCTGGCGGTCAACGCCGTGGTGAGTCCCCACAGGACGATGACCGGGATGGCCAACAGCACGGTCCACTGGAAGCGGGCGAGCGGGGTCGGCACCTTTCGGCGATCGGGGTCGGCTTCGGGGATGCCGAGACGACGACCCTTGTCGATGTGGCGGTGCCCGGGCACCAGCGAGTCGAGCGCATCGATGATGGCGTCGCCGTCGATCCACTCGCCGGGATCGATCCGGACTCGGACGCCAGTCGCGTCGATCATCTCGCGGCCGCCGTCGGCCCACTTGAACATGCCGGCGCAGCTCTTGATGAGCGACGTGAGGTGTTTGCCTCCGCCGCGGGTGATGGTGACGCCGGCCTGCGA
>JAHEJN010000056.1:4796-18330 GCA_024638845.1 Acidimicrobiales bacterium
CGCTCACGCATGAACTCGTTCACCCGGCCGCCGAGCATCGACATCGCGATGTCGAGCGCGGGCGACTCGAGGGTCTGGAACGACAGCGCGACACGGGGGTTCGAAGACGAGACCCAAGCCGGATACGGGTGGGGAAGCGCCTTGGCCTCGGCGAGGGGTCGTCGTTCGCCACCCTCGACGAGGTTGAAGTCGATGTCGGTCGGCATGTCGCCGACGACCCAGAGGGCGGCATTCTCGAAGGCGAAGAAGCGTGCGTGCCAGGCGCGGAGCTCTTCGGCGCTGGCCCGATCGATCCCGAAGGGTTCGAACGTGCTGAGCCCTTGGCCACGCGGACCGAACCGGGCTTGGAGGACGTGGGCGATCTCGTCGATGCCGCGTCCATCGAGCTCGTGGCGAACGCCCTCGCGCGCTTCGTCGAGACGACTGAGGTCGGGCTGACGCAGTCGCTCACCGAGCTCGTGGAACACACTGCGCAGGTCGACCATCGAAGCGTCGAAACCGAAGGAAGTGATGGCGCCGTCGACGGTGGCCGGCATGGGCAGCGGCGAGTCCTCGAACCCCAGCGCCAACCGCCGCACGAGATCGGTGAGCCCGGCAGTGGGCAGGCTCTCGTCGGCGCGCCCGACGCGGAACATCAAGGCACCCCGGGCGGGTGCGTCGGAGGGAAGGACGTAGGCAGGGAGGCCGCCGATCTCGGTTCGGACCCAACCACCAGGGGACGTGTTCGGTGCCGGTGTGGCACCCGCTTCAGTGAGGCTCATGGGCTACCCATCGGCCCGGCTGCCCTATGACTTGAGCGTTTTCCCCCGGGTCGAACGACCCGCTCGACGCCGTTCGACCCATCGTCGGCGGCGACAACCCTCAACTCACTTCTGGCGTCGCTCGTAGATCGCGATCGACTGGTTGACCTTCACCGGATGGCGTCGCCGTTCGGCTGCCTCGGCTTCGAGGTCGGCGATCCGTTCGGTTGCCCGTTCGAGCTGGGCTTCGAGCGCGAGGACCCGCTTGACGCCGGCCAGGTTGAGCCCCTCGGAAGTGAGCTCCTGGATGCGGATCAGCTGCTCGATATCGGCCTCGCTGTAGCGGCGGCTCCCGCCTCCGGTGCGGGCGGGATCGACAAGACCCTTTTGTTCGTAGACGCGAAGGGTTTGGGGATGGACGCCGGCCAGGTCGGCGGCCACCGAGATGATGTAGACGGCTCGATGGGCCCCAGTGGTGTCCATCACACCCTCCCGAAGTCTCGACGCGGCTCTTCTCCGGACGCGGCGGCGTAGGCGCGCAACGCGTCGGCCGCTTCGGCCGACAGCGACTCGGGCACGGTCACATGCACCTTCACCAAGAGGTTCCCGGTTCCCTTCGGCGTATCGATTCCACGACCCTTGACCCGGAAGGTACGACCCGACGCGGTGCCTTTCGGGATCCTCACGCTGACCGAACCTCCGTCGAAGGTGGGAACGCTGATGGTGGCACCCAGGGCGGCCTCGGCGTAGCTGATGGGAACGTCGATGGTGAGATCACGGCCACTGCGACCGAACATCGGGTCGGTGCCGACCGACAACAGCACCAGGAGATCGCCGTCGGGGCCGCCGCCACGACCCTTGCCGCCCTTGCCAGCCAGGCGCAGCGTCTGGCCGTCGCTGACGCCGGCCGGGATCCGCACCTTGATCTCGCGTCGACCCGAGCCGTCGCTCACGGTGACCGTGGTCGTCATGCCTCGGACCGCCTCGGCGAAGGACAAGGCCAACACGGCCTCCTGGTCGGCGCCTCGCATGGGCGGGGCGGCACCGGGACGCCCGCCGAAGGTGGTGAACACCTGGCCGCGCGACCCCCGGCCGCTGGTGAAGGGACCCTGGCCGCCGAACATTCCGCCGAGGAGATCCTCGAGGTCGGCGGCATCGAAGTCGAACGCGTGGCCGTGATTTCCGGCTCCGGCACCGACTCCGGCACCGAAGCGCCGCACTTCGTCGTACTGCTCGCGACGCTCCTCGTCGCCGAGGATGTCGTAGGCGGCGGTGATCTTCTTGAACCGGTCCTCGGCCGCAGCGTCGGGGTTGGTGTCGGGATGGAACTGTCGGGCGAGCTTTCGGTACGCCTTGGTGATCTCCTCGGCCGACGCCGAGGTGTCCACGCCGAGCTCGGCGTAGTAGTCGTCCTCGAGCCATTCCTTCCGAGCGTCCACTTGTGGCGCCTCTTCTTCTCGTCCTAGCCGCGTACCTTCACCATCGCCGGACGCACGATCCGGCCGTTCCATGCATAACCGGTGCGGAGTACCTCGGTGACGACGGCGTCGCCGTCGCCGTCCTCGGTCATCACCGCCTCGTGCTGTTCGGGATCGAAGGGCTCGCCCAGTGGATC
Source organism: Acidimicrobiales bacterium (assembly GCA_024638845.1). GTDB lineage: Bacteria > Actinomycetota > Acidimicrobiia > Acidimicrobiales > JAHEJN01 > JAHEJN01. The sequence goes on from JAHEJN010000056.1 coordinate 7,152, forward strand.
GTGCACCTCGAGACCCTCCTTGGCCAGCGTGTCGACGAAAGCCGCCCGGATGGGCTCGACATCGGTGGCGCCCTGCGTGAGTGCGGCGTCGCACGCATCGAGCACGGGCAGGAGCTTCTCGACCAGCGCGACCGCGGCGTTGGCCCGTACCTCGGCGTTGCGCCGGTCGACCTGCTTGCGGAAGTTCGCGAAGTCGGCGGTCACTCGTTGGAGGTCGCCGAGGTAGCCGTCACGCTCGGCCTCGGCCGCCTCGACCGGGTCGGTCGCCATCGGCGGGGCCGACTCGGTGTCGTCATCGAGCAGCTCGGCCGCCGTGTCCGGGACGACGGCTTCCTCGGGCAGGTCGTTCACGACTGATCCTCGTCGACGATCTCGGCATCGACGATGTCGTCGGCGCCGCCTTCGCCGGCATCGGAGACGTCGTCGCTCGCCGACGTCTCTTGAGCAGCGGCCTCGTAGAGACGCTGTGACACCTTCTGGAACTCGTTGCTCAGGCCTTCGGTGGTGTTCTTGATCGCCTCGAGGTCGGTGCCTTCGAGCGCTTCGCGAGCGGCCTTCAGTCGCCCTTCGACGCCTGAACGTTCGTCGTCGCTGAGCTTGTCACCGTTGTCCTTCAGCTGCTTGTCGACCGAGTAGACGAGAGTGTCGGCCGCGTTGCGGACCTCGGCCTCCTCCTTCTTCTTCTTGTCTTCCTCGGCGTGGGCCTCGGCGTCTTTGACCATCTGGTCGATGACGTCCTTGTCGAGCGAGGACTGGCCGGTGATGGTGATGCTCTGTTCCTTGTTGGTTGCCCGGTCCTTGGCCGACACGTGCACGATGCCGTTGGCGTCGATGTCGAAGGTGACCTCGATCTGGGGGACACCGCGCGGGGCGGGCGGCAGATCGACGAGCTGGAACTTGCCGAGCGTCTTGTTGAACTGCGCCATCTCGCGCTCGCCCTGGAGCACATGGATCTCCACCGACGGCTGGTTGTCGTCGGCGGTGGTGAACACCTCGGTCCGGCGGGTGGGGATGGTGGTGTTGCGCTCGATGAGCTTGGTCATGACGCCGCCCTTGGTCTCGATGCCGAGCGACAGCGGCGTGACATCGAGCAGCAGGACGTCTTTGACCTCACCCTTGAGCACGCCGGCTTGCACGGCCGCACCGACCGCAACGACCTCGTCGGGGTTCACCGACTTGTTGGGCTCGGCCGCCGTGAGCTCGCGGACGAGCTCGGCGACCGCGGGCATGCGAGTGGAGCCGCCGACGAGGATCACGTGATCGAGGGAGCCCTTGGTGAAGCCCGCATCGGCCAGCGCCTGCTCGAAGGGCTTCTTGCACCGTTCGATGAGATCGGACGTGAGCTCCTGGAAGCGCGACCGGCTGAGCGTGTAGTCGAGATGCAGAGCACCGGCATCGGTGGCGGTGATGAAGGGCAGGTTGATCTGGGTCGACTGGGTCTGCGACAGCTCCATCTTGGCCTTCTCCGCGGCTTCCTTCAGCCGCTGCATGGCCATGTTGTCGTTGCTGAGGTCGACGCCGTGGTCGTTCTTGAACGACATGACCAGCCAGTCCATGACGGCCTGATCCCAGTCGTCGCCTCCGAGGTTCGTGTCTCCTGCGGTGCTCTTCACCTCGAACACCCCGTCGCCGATCTCGAGGACCGACACGTCGAAGGTCCCACCACCGAGGTCGAACACCAGGATCGTCTGGTCGGCGTCGCCGCCCTTGTCGAGGCCGTAGGCCAGCGCCGCGGCGGTGGGCTCGTTGATGATGCGAAGCACCTCGAGGCCGGCGACCTGGCCGGCTTCCTTGGTGGCGGTGCGCTGGGCGTCGTCGAAGTAGGCCGGCACGGTGATGACCGCCTGGGTGACCTCGTCGCCGAGATAGGCCTCGGCATCGCGCTTGAGCTTCATCAGGATGCGCGCCGAGATCTCCTGGCTGGTGTAGTCCTTGCCGTCGATGTCGACGGTCCAGCCGGTTCCCATGTGGCGCTTCACCGAGCGGATGGTGCGATCGGGGTTGGTGATCGCCTGACGCTTGGCCACCTCACCCACGAGGACTTCGCCGTCCTTGGAGAAGGCGACGACCGACGGTGTCGTACGGCTGCCCTCGGCGTTGGCGATCACGACCGGATCGCCACCTTCGAGGACGCTGACGACGGAGTTGGTGGTACCGAGGTCGATACCGACAGCCTTGGCCATGAATGAGCTCCTGGAGTGGGGCCGACCATGCGGCGGTCGGCTGGATGAACGTCTACGGAGCACTGTAACGGCGGAATTCCACAGATATTCCGACCCCAAATCCGTTTTGTCAGAAAACTTGAGTGTCTTGTGTGAGGGTGAGTCGAGCCGGGTCGATTTCGCCGACGAGGACCGTGGAGTACGGTGCCGGGCATGGCCGAAACGCTCCCGTCACCAAACCTGATCCTGCTGCGCCACGGGCAGAGCGCGTGGAACAAGAGCAACCAGTTCACCGGTTGGCACGACGCCGATCTCACCAACCAGGGCGAACAGGAGGCGCTGGCGGCGGGGCCGGTGCTGATCGAGGCCGGCGTGGCACCCGACATCGTGCACACCTCCCTGCAGACCCGGGCCATCCGCACCGCCGAGCTCACCCTCGGCGCGATCGACCGGTCGTGGATCCCCGTGAAGCGACACTGGCGGCTGAACGAGCGGCACTACGGCGACCTCACCGGACTCGACAAGGCCGAGACCCGCGCCAAACACGGCGACGAGCAACTGATGGCGTGGCGACGAAGCTACGACACACCGCCGCCGCCGATTCGCGACGACAACCCGTTCAATCCCAACACCGACCCGCGGTACGCCCACATCCCCGCGGAGATCCTCCCTCTCGCCGAATGCCTGGCCGACGTCGTCGAGCGCATGCTGCCCTACTGGTACGACGCCATCCTCCCCGATCTCCAGACCGGTCAGACGGTGCTGGTTGCGGCCCACGGGAACTCGTTGCGCGCGCTGGTCAAGCACCTCAACCAGATCTCCGACGAGGAGATCACCGGGCTCAACATCCCGACCGGCATGCCGCTCGCGTACCGGATCGGCGCCGACGGTCAGCCGACCGAGACCAAGCCGGTCGACGAGCGCTATCTGGGCGACGCCGAGGCGGCCAAGGCCGCGGCCGAAGCAGTCGCCCGCCAGGCCGGCTGACCGACGGGATGTCGAGGCAGGGACCGTGACCCGGAGGCCACGGTCCCTGCGTCACACGGAGGATCTCGGTTGTCCGTGGTGTCGAATCAGACGCGCGCCTCGAGGCCGTAGCCGGGACCGCCGTGTTCGCTGACATCGAGCCCGGCGATCTCCCATTCGGCTGGGACCCGCAACAGGTTGGCCCGCTTGAGCACGTAGAACAGGGCGCCGGTCGTGGCGAGCACCCAGGCGGCGACGAGCACGACACCGATGGCCTGGGCGATCAGCTGGTCGATGTTGCCACCGTAGAAGAGCCCGGCGTCGGGCCGACCGAGGAAAGCGTCGTCGTACTTGGCGAACAGGCCGACGGCGAGCGTCCCCCAGACACCGCAGATTCCGTGCACCGAAACGGCACCGACCGGGTCGTCGATGCGCAGCCGGTCGATGAAGAGCACCGAGAAGACCACGATCACCCCGGCGGCGGCACCGGTCAGCACCGCCCCGACCGTCGTCATGGCTGCGGTTCCGGCGGTGATGGCGACCAACCCGGCGAGCACCCCGTTGCCGGTCATACCCACGTCGAGACCGCCGGTCTTGCGCCAGATGACCGCACCGGCGGTGATACCACCGGCCGCGGCGGAGAGCAGCGTCGTGACCGCGGCCCTGACCACGACGTTGTCGGCCGCGAGCTCCGAACCCGGGTTGAAGCCGAACCAGCCGAACCACAGGATGAACACACCCACGACGACGAAGGCGATGTTGTGGCCGGGGATGGCTCGTGGGTTGCCGTTCTCGTCGTACTTGCCGATGCGGGGACCGAGGAAGTAGGCGCCCATGAGTGCGGCCCAGCCGCCGGCGCTGTGCACGATGGTGGAACCGGCGAAGTCGGTGAACTTGGCGTCGCCGATCTTGAGGTCGGCGAGCAGTCCCTCGCCACTCCAGAACGAGTGGACGACCACGGGATAGATGACGGCGGTCATCACCGCCGCGAAGATGAGGTAGCCACCGATCTTGGTGCGCTCGGCCATCGCCCCCGAAGCGATGGTGACAGCGGTCGCGGCGAAGACCACCTGGAAGAAGAACGGCGTGTAGCCGGAGTACAACCCATCGAAGTCGCCGGCGCCGATGCCGTCGAGGAAGAACAGGTCGGTGCCGAACAGGCTGCCGCTGTCACCGCCGAAGGCGATGCCGTAGCCGATGGCCCAGAACGCCAGGGCGCCCACCGACATGTCGGCGAGGTTCTTCGCCATGATGTTGGCCACGTTCTTGGCTCGCGTGAGACCCGCCTCGACGAGACCGAAGCCGGCCTGCATCAAGAACACGAGAATGCCGGCGATGAACACCCAGATGTTGTCGAGGGTGGCCTGCACGGCCTCGGCGGTCAGCTCGTCCTGCGCGAAGGCCGGTGTGGCCGTGCCCACGACTACTGCGAGCGAAGCAACGGCTGCTGTGCCGAGCTTGCGTTTCATGTTTTCCTCCTGGTTCGACCCACGGGGGGCTGGACGTTGCGCAACGTATGTCTGACGCATTTCTGGACTGTTCGACGGGTGTTACACGTACCGAACGCGTTGCTGACGGGAATCTGAACGACCTCAACCGGTCTTGGCCCCTGGTCGGACGATCTCGAGCAGATAGCCACGGGAGCGCACGGTTCGGATCTTGAGTCCCAGCTCGTCGATGCGCCGCCGCAGCCGCAGCACGTGCACGTCGAGGGCATTGCGGCCGGGAGCACCCCCGGGCCAGCCGGCCTGGGCCAGCGCATCTCGGCTCACCACCGCGCCGATGCGAGCGAGGAGGGCGCCGGTCAATCGGGCCTCGACCGGAGGCAACGACACCCAGCCCCGGCCGAGGCGCAACACCCCGTCGACATCGAGGATCGGTACATCGTTGCGTTGAGCCTCCACCCGCAACTGCAGCCCGTCGACGCGAGCCCGCAGATCGATGTCGTCGATCGGCATGCGGATCCAGTCCTCGAGCACGTCGGCGCTGATGGGGGGCGCCACGCCCTCCTCGACCAACAAGAGCCTCGGACGACCCAGATCACGGAAGTGATCGCGAGCCTTCTCCTCCGAGGGCCACCGCACCAGTTCGACGTCCACGGGGTGAAGCTACGAAGCCGACATTTCTCGACTGTTTCGTCAATGTGAACAGCTGCTCGGACGCCGCCCGACCGCTGTTCGCCGAGGGATGCCACCTGCGGCGTTCGCGACAACTAGCGTGAGCCTCGCCATGGAAGGGAAACCGATCAAACCCCATCACCTCGTCGTCGGCCTCGGTGTGGGCATCGCCCTCTTCACCGTCGCCAGTGGCGTGGTCCCCCTGTTCACCGAGTTCGAGGACGAGTCGTCGCAGACCCGCGAGGTCTTCGAGAACATCCCCGGCGCCGTCAAGCTGGCGTTCTACACGGTCGTTCCGATCGTGCTGGTCGTGGGCGCGTTCTTCTTCTCGCACCGAGTCAAGAACTGGCAGCGGGGCACCCCCGACAATCGCCGCACCTCGGCCGACAACGTCAAGCGGCGCCTGGCCGACTTCCGCGCCGGCGTCTACATGCAGACGTTGCTGCGTGAGAAGGGCGCCGGGCTGATGCACAGCCTGATCTACTTCCCCTTCCTCGTCCTGCTCGGGGTGACCACCACCCTCGAGGTCAATCACCAACTGCCCGACGGGGCCAAGTTCCTGCACGGCGGCGTCTACAAGGGCTACTCCGCCGTCGGCGACATCGCCGGCGCGCTCTTCGTCGTCGGCGTCGTCTGGGCCATCCTGCGCCGCTACGGACCGCCGGCGATGCGCCCGTATCGCATCCGCACCAAGTCGAAACCAGAACACGCCCTCATCCTCGGCGTGTTCCTCACCATCGGCGTCACCGGATTCATGGCCGAGGCCTACCGCATCGCGCTCGAAGGCCGCCCCGACTTCGAGAAGTGGTCGGTGATCGGCTACCCGCTGTCGGGTCTGTTCGACTCGGGCAACAACAGCGGGTGGCATCAGGCGTGGTGGGTCGCCCACGTCCTGGCCTTCGTTGCCTTCGTGTTGCTCGTCCCCCTCACCATGTTGCGGCACATGTTCACCTCACCGCTCAACATGTACCTACGCGATCGCGACCGCCCCAAGGGCGCGATGAAGCCCATGCCCAACCTCATGGAAACCGAGCTGGAGAGCTTCGGCGCATCGACGATCGAGGACTTCACGTGGAAGCAGCTGCTCGACACCGACGCCTGCACCATGTGTGGGCGATGCACCTCGGTGTGCCCGGCCAATGCCACCGGCAAGCCGCTCGATCCCCGCGAGATCGTCCTGAAGACGGGCGAGGTGATGGCCGCCACCGGGAGCCCCGTCGTCACCCCGCCGCTGTCGGTCGACGCCGACATCACCATCAGCGCCAACTCGGTGTTCGAGCGCATCACCTCCGAGGAGGTCTGGGCCTGCACGACCTGCAAGGCCTGCGACGAGATCTGCCCGGTGAACATCGAGATCCTCGACAAGATCCTCGACATGCGTCGGTACCTGTCGCTCATGGAATCCGACTTCCCCACCGAGCTCGGTGCGGCGTACCGCAGCATGGAGAACTCGGGGAACCCGTGGGGCATGTCACAGAGCGAGCGAGCCGACTGGGCCAAGGACCTCGACGGCATCACCGTGATCGACGGTGGCGATCCCTTCGAGGCCGAATACCTGTACTGGGTCGGCTGCGCCGGGTCCTTCGACGACAAGAACAAGAAGGTCACCCAGTCGATGGCCAAGCTCATGCAGCGCTCCGGCATAGACTTCGCCATTCTCGGCCCGAGCGAGAACTGCACCGGCGACCCGGCTCGGCGCTCGGGCAACGAGTACATCTTCCAGATGCTCGCCATGCAGAACGTCGAGACGCTCAACACCATGGGCGTGCGCAAGATCATCACGCAGTGCCCGCACTGCTTCAACACGCTGGCCAACGAGTACCCACAACTGGGCGGTCACTACGAGGTCGTGCACCACAGCCAGTTCCTCGAGACCCTCATCAGCTCGGGCCGGCTCGACATGACCGGTGCCCGTCTCGACGAGCGGGTCGTCTACCACGACAGCTGCTATCTCGGTCGCCACAACGACGTGTATCTGGCGCCGCGCAAGGTGCTCGGGTCGTTGGCCGGCATCCAGCTGGTCGAAGCCGAGCGGAACGGCACCAAGGGCATGTGTTGTGGGGCCGGTGGCGCCCGCATGTGGATGGAGGAGACCATCGGCACCAAGGTCAACGACGAGCGATCACGCGAGCTGATCGACACCCACGCCGACCGCATCGCCACCGCCTGCCCGTTCTGCTACGTGATGATGGACGACGGGGTGAAGGGCCATGGGGTCGAGGAGGACACCGTGAGGGTCACCGACATCGCCATGACGGTGCTCGAAGCGGTCGAGGCCGGTGAGCGGAGCGTTGTCGAGAGCCGGCTCGTGCCGGTGGGCGACTTCAGCTGGTCGAGCGACTCCTCGGGCGGCGATGGGGCCGCTCGGGCCGGCGTTCCCACTCTCGATCGGGACGAGGCCATCGAGGTCGGCGAGCTCGCTCCCGACCAGGCCGCCGCCGAGCACCCGCCCGCGAGCGAGCCCGCACCGGAAGTCGAGGCCGAGCACCCGCCCGCGAGCGAGCCCGCACCGGAAGTCGAGGCCGAGCACCCGCCCGCGAGCGAGCCCGCACCGGAAGTCGAGGCCGAGGCAGCAGGGTCCGCTCCCGAGTCCGCAGATCTGACGGACGATTCCGACGCGCCCACGCAGGCGGAGCCGCCGGCCGTCACCGGCCTGACCGTCGTACCAGCCACCGGTGACCCCGATCCGATCAGCGAGATCCGCAGCATGAGCCCAGCCGATGCAGTCAGGCTCAACGAGCTCGGCATCACGACCTTTGCCCAGATCGCGGCACTCGACGACGCCTCGATCGAGGCCCTCGAAGAGGCGCTCGAGCTACCGGGCCGCATCCGCCGCTTCAACTGGGTGGGTCAGGCCAAGTTGTTGATGAACCAGGAGTGAGCTCGCTCGTCGGCGGTCACTCGTCGTCGAGCAGTTCGAGCTGGTGGCCCCGTAGCTCGCGCAGGGCCGTGTGCCAGTGGTCGCGGCAGCGGAGCTCGTAGCTCACCACGGCACCGGGATCGGCGTCGGTGTCACCCATCACCTTGAGCTGACCGTCGTACACTTGCTCGCCGTCGACCAACCGGGCGTTGTGCGTGGCTCGCCGGCCGCACCAGCAGCGCGCCTCGACCTGGAGCTCCTGGCGCACATCGGCGAGCTCCAGGAGTCGCTTGGTGCCCGGGAACAGCTCCCCCTGGAAGGTCGTGAGCAGACCGAACGCGTACACCTCGACATCGAGCTCGTCGACGATGCGCGCCAGCTGCTCGATCTGATCGACCGAGTAGAACTGGGCTTCGTCGGCAACCACTGCATCGAGGCCGCCGTTCACGTCGGCAAAGCGGCGGGCGAGCACGACCAGATTCACGGAATCGTCCACCTGCTCGGCGACCGCCGACACGCCGAGGCGGCTCGACACCTTGCCGTCCTGGCGGTCGAGCTGACTGCACAACATCGTCTTCAGGCCGCGGGATCGCAGATTGTGATTGATCTGCAGCGCCTGGGTGCTCTTGCCCGAACCCATCGTCCCGAAGTAGAAGCGCAGCTCGGCCATGGTTACGAGAAGTTCTCCCAGTAGCGACTCGGCTTCGGGCCTTCTTGGCCCTGGTACTTCGAGCGCAGGCTCCCCGACCCGTAGGGACTGTCGGCGGGAGTGGTCATGCGCATGAAGGAGATCTGGCCGACTTTCATGCCCGGATACAACGTGATGGGCAGGTTGGCCACGTTGGAGAGCTCGAGGGTGATCTGGCCATCGAAGCCGGCATCGACGAAGCCGGCAGTGGAATGGATGAGCAAGCCGAGGCGCCCCAGGCTCGACTTGCCTTCGAGGCGGGCCACGAGATCGTCGGGAACGACCACGCGCTCGAGCGTCGACCCGAGCACGAACTCGCCCGGGTGGAGGATGAAGGGATGGTGCTCGGTAGCTTCGACCGCTTCGGTCAGCTCCGATAGATCACGCTTCACGTCGATCACCGGCATGGTGTGGTTGAGAAAGACGAGGAAGCGATGATCGAGGCGCAAGTCGACCGACGACGGCTGGATGTGGCTTCGGTCGAACGGTTCGATCACGATGCGGCCGGCGTCGAGCTCTTCGGCGATGGAACGGTCGGAGAGGATCACGGCTTCGCACGTTAGTGCCGTGATCCCACCGGGGTTGGGCCGAACGAATCAAAACCGGGACCTCCGGGCCAAGTCGACCTGCCCGATCACCGATGATCGGGATGTCGCCTGCCCCGACCATCACACTCCGAGGATCCCGTGCCTTTCGACCGACGTTTTCCTGCCATGGGCGGCCACTGCCGCATCTGGCTCGCCGATGGTTCCGACGAGCTCGCCGATCGGCTGGTGACCCGGGTCGGCGAGCTCGAGCAGCGGTGGAGTCGCTTCATTCCCGAGAGCGACACGTGTCGGATGAACGACGCAGCCGGCGAAGCAGTGGTCGTCCACGGAGACACCATCGACCTCGTGCGGCACGCGATGGCCGCGGCCACCAAGACCGCGGGCCGCTTCGATCCGACGATGGGTCGGGAGATCGTGGCGGTGGGTTACCACCTGCCCTTCGATCAGGTCGTGCAGCTCCCGGTGAGCATCTCACCCGCCATCTCGACCCTGCACACGATTGCGTCGCCGCGGGCAAATGGCGAGCGACCGACCGCCATCGTCGTCGATCGAGAGGCTTCGACGGTGACGGTGCCCGCCGGCGCCGCGTTCGATCCAGGTGGCCTCGGCAAGGGGCGCGCGGCCGATCTGGTGGCCGAGCATGGTCTCTTCTGCGGCGCGAGCGGGGTGTTCGTCGACATCGGCGGCGACATACGCATGGTGGGCGAACCGCCTTCGGGCACCTGGCCCCTGCACGTCGACGACCCGCGGGGCGGCGATCCTCTGGCCATGCTCCGGCTGCCTTCGTCGGGAGTGGCAACCACCAGCATTCGCAAGCGCTGCTGGTCGACGGAGTTCGGACCGCAACACCACGTTCTCGACCCGACGACGGGTCGTCCCTCGACATCGGATCTGATGTCGTTCACCGTCGTCGCGACCGAGACCTGGTGGGCCGAGGCGATCTCGACCGCCGGTGTGGTCGACGGGCGAGAAGCGGCCCTCGACCTGCTCCGCGAGAGCGGGTCGACGGGGATGTGGATGACCGCCGACGGCGAGGTAGGTCACGCCCCGGGAATCGAGCGGTACCTCGCCGGCTGACGCGACCGGAGTGATCACCCCAGGCTGAGCACTCGCCGTACCGAGTCGATGTAGTCCGCCAGCGGCGGGGTGACGCCGTCGGGATCGAAGGCCAACTGGTCGTACTTGGCGCAGAACTCCTCGGTGTGGGAGTAGTACTCGTTGTCCTTGAGCGCGTCGCGCGCGTTGCGATCGAGGCCGATGTGGTGCCAGAAGTAGTAGCCCTGGATCGTGCCGTGGTGTTGCACCATCCAGTGATTGGCCTCGCTCACGTAGGGCTTCACGATCGCCGCGGCGATCTCGGGATGGTTGAGCGGCGCGAGCACGTCGCCGATGTCGTGGAGCAGCGCGCAGACGACGTACTCCTCGTCGCGGCCGTCTTGTTCGGCGAGGTACGCCGTCTGGAGCGAGTGGGTGAGGCGATCGACGGCAAAGCCACCGTGGTCGCCCTCGAGCTTGGCCAGCTGCTCGAGCACTTGTTCGGGGACGCTGGTGGCGGCGTGGGAGAGGAGGTGGGTGATGATGATGTCCCAGTCCTCTTTGGTGCTCTGGTCCATGCGTGTGAACGTCGCCCGCTGATTCGACAACTCGGACATGCGACAACCTCTGATCGACGTGGCCGCAGGCTAGTTGCCCGGGGGTGCCGAAGGCACAGAACCGGGCCAGAATGCACCGGTGACCGCCGTCATCGTCCTCGTCATCGGGCTCGCGCTGTTGCTGGTCGGCGGCGAGAGCGTCGTGCGAGGGGCGTCATCGCTCGGCCGACGGCTGGGCCTCACCCC
>JAHEJN010000149.1 GCA_024638845.1 Acidimicrobiales bacterium
TCCTGGCGTTGCTCGGTGTCGGTCGGTTCGCGTTCGGCGGATCGCTGCGCTACGTGTTGTTCCGAACGGCCTACGCCATCGAGGCCGACCTCCGAGATCGCGTGTACCGCCACCTCACCCGACTGTCGTTCTCGTTCTATGACCGCACCCAGGGCGGCGACGTGATCTCGCGGGCGAACTCCGACATCCGGTCGATTCAGATCTACCTGGCCTTCGCTCCCCTCGTGTTGTCGAGCGTGTTCGTGTTCGTGTTCGCCTTCGCGTACATGCTCACCATCGACGTGCCGCTCACCGTCGTGGCGCTCTCGACCCTCCCCGGCGTGTACCTCGCCGCCCAAGGACTGCGCGACCGCGTGTTCCCGCTCACCTGGGTGACCCAGGCCCGAATGGCCGAGCTGGCCGGACGCGTCGACGAGAACATCAATGGCGTCCGCGTGGTGAAGTCCTTCGCCGCCGAGGCCGACCAGATCACCGCCGTTGCCCGCACGGCCCGGCGCATCCGGTGGGCCACAACCGAGACGATCCTGCACCGGGCGCGCTACAACCCCTTCATCGAGGCCCTGCCACGAGTGGGCACGGGTCTGGTGCTGTTGTACGGCGGTTGGCTGGCCATCGACGGCACCGTCAGTGTCGGAACGCTGTTCGCGTTCAGCGCCTACGTGATCCTCCTCCAGTTGCCGTTCCGTCTGCTCGGCTTTCTCCTCCTCCAGGGTGAGCGCGCCAACGCGGCGGCCGATCGCATCTTCGAGATCCTCGACGAAGAACCCGAGATCGTCGACGCACCCGACGCCGCACCGGCCCCGTCGATACGAGGCGAGGTCCGCTTCGACGGCGTGACCTTCGTCTATCCATCGGCACCGTCGTCGGGGTCGGCAGGCGCAGCTCGGGCGGCGGTGCTCGACCGCTTCGACCTCACGATCGAGCCCGGCGAGACCATCGCCATCGTCGGGCGGACCGGATCGGGGAAGTCCACCGTTCCCCGGCTGATCGGTCGGTTCTACGACGTAACCGAGGGCACCGTCCTCGTCGACGGCACCGATGTCCGCGGGCTGCGGGTCGCCGACCTGCGCCGCAGCATCGCCATGGTCCTCGACGACCCGTTCCTCTTCTCCGACTCCTTGCACGCCAACATCGCCTACGGCCGACCCGACGCCGGCCGAGATCGGGTCGAGCGCGCCGCCCGAGCGGCACAGGCCCACGAGTTCATCTCGGCGTTGCCGAGGGGTTACGACACCGTGGTCGGTGAGCGGGGCTACACGCTCTCGGGCGGTCAGCGCCAACGAATAGCCATCGCTCGAGCCTTGCTGATCGATCCTGCGATCCTCGTGCTCGACGACGCCACCAGCGCCATCGATGTCGAGGTCGAGGCCGCCATCCACGCTGCACTGGCCGGGCTGCTCGGTCGCCGCACCACGATCGTGATCGCCCACCGCCTCTCGACCATCGCCCTGGCCCAGCGGGTGGTGCTGCTCGACAACGGGCGCATCGTGGCCGATGGCAGCCACGACCAGCTGCTCGCCGACGTACCCCTCTACGCCGAGATCCTGGCCGACGTCACCGACGACGCGAGCGGCACGGTCGACTGATGGGATTCGGGAGCCACCAGGCCGCCGCCGCCGGATTCGGCGGGCAGAGCTCGGCCCAGGCCAACACGGCGGCCGGTCTGCCTCATGCCGGCGTGCCCGGCCACCTCGTGGCTCGCGTCGAGGAAGTGCTGGCCGAGGAACCGGTCCACCCCGAACCGGTCATCGAGTTCGACTACTCCGGCACCGACGAAGGGCAGGTCGAGCTCAGCCTGCGCACCTTCCTCGCCCCGTACCGTCGGCCGATGGCCTACGCGGTCGGTCTCGTGCTGATCGAGACGCTCGCCCTCCAATCGGGGCCCTACCTCACCAAGATCGGCATCGACAAGGGCGTGATCGACGGCGACCGGGCGAACCTGGTCATCGTTGCCCTGCTCTTCCTGGCGAGCGTCGCCGTTCATGCCGTGGCGAGCTCACGGCGTATCGCCTTCACCGGCCGGCTCGGCGAACAGCTCATGGAGCGACTGCGCGTGCGGGTGTTCACCCACATGCAACGCCAGTCGCTCAGCTTCTACACGGACGAGAAGGCCGGCGTGCTCATGACGCGCATGACCAGTGACATCGAGGCCCTCACGATGCTCTTCCAGGAGGGACTCGTGAACATGGTGGTGCAGGCCCTCACCCTCGTCGTGATCGCGGTGGTCCTGGTCGTGATCAGCCCGACCTTGGCGATCGTGACGATCGTGGTGGTCGTTCCGGCCACCACCGTGCTCGCCTTCTGGTTCCGGGGTGCGTCCGAGCGGGCCTATGCGAACGTCCGCAACCGCATCGCCGATGTGCTCTCCGATCTCCAGGAGAGCCTGGCGGGCATACGGGTCATGGCTGCCTTCGACCGCCGCGACGCCAACGTCGCCCACCACCGCAAGGTGATCGACGGCTACCGCGATGCCAACCTCGAGACCGCCCGAGCCGCGTCGATCTTCGGCCCGGGGTCCGAGCTGGTCGGCATCGTCGGTCAGGCCATCGTCTTGGTCATCGGCGGACGCATGGTGATCGACGGCTCGCTGTCGGTGGGCGATCTCACCGCCTTCGCGTTGTACCTCACGGCGTTCTTCGCTCCCATTCAGTCCCTCGTGCAGCTCTACAACTCCTATCAACAGGGTCAGGCGTCGATCACCAAGCTGGGCGCGTTGCTGTCGACTCCGCCCGAGGTGATCGACGAGGCCGACGCGCCCGATCTGCCACCCGTCCGGGGCGCAATCGCCCTCGAAGGGGTCACCTTCGGATACGACCCGGAGAGCCCCGTGCTCCACGACGTCGACCTCCGCATTGCCGCGGGCGAGACGCTCGCCGTGGTCGGCCCCACGGGCGCGGGCAAGTCCACGGTCGCCAAGCTGGTCACCCGATTCTACGATCCGACCGCCGGCGCGGTTCGCATCGACGGTCACGATCTGCGAGACGTGAGCCAGCTCTCGTTGCGGCGCCAGCTCGGCGTGGTACCACAGGAGCCGTACCTGTTCGGGGGAACCATCGCCGACAACCTCCGCATCGCCCGCCCCGACGCCACCGACGAGGAGATCGCCGAAGCGGCCGATGCCGTCGGGTTGAGCGGGCTCCTCGAGTCGCTGCACCACGGCATCGACACGCCGGTCCACGAGCGCGGCACGTCGTTGTCGTCGGGCGAACGCCAGCTGCTGGCCCTGGCTCGGGCGTTCCTCGCCCGGCCGAGGGTGTTGGTGCTCGACGAGGCCACCTCGAATCTCGACCTGCGGTCGGAGTCGATCATCGAGCATGCGCTCGACGTCCTGCTCGAGGGCCGGACGGCCATTCTCATCGCCCACCGGTTGGCCACGGCCCGCCGCGCCGATCGCATCGCGGTCATCGAGGAGGGTCGGCTGGTCGAGATCGGAACCCACGACGAGCTGATGGCGGCGGGTGGCCGGTACGCGAACATGTACGCCACGTGGGAGATCCACGCATGACCGATCAGCACGTCCTCCAACTCTGCGAGGTGAGTCTTCGGCGTAGCGGCCGGGTCATCCTCGACCACCTCGACTGGACCATCGATGCCGGCCAGCACTGGGTGGTGCTGGGCGAGAACGGCTCGGGCAAGAGCACGCTCCTGCGCGTCGCCGGGTTGAGCCTGCACCCCTCGACGGGCACCGTCGAGGTGTTGGGCGAGGTGCTCGGACGCACCGACGTCCGCACCCTTCGCACACGGATCGGCGTGGCCAGTGCGGCACTCGCCGACCAGATCCGACCCCAGCTCACCGCGGCCGACATCGTCATGACCGCCAAGTTCGGAGCGCTCGAACCGTGGTGGCACCGGTACTCCGACGACGACCGCGCCCGGGCGGTGGAGCTGCTCGTCCGCATGGGGTGTGGCCACCTGGCCGATCGGGAGTTCCGCACCGCGTCGTCGGGCGAACGCCAACGGGTGTTGTTGGCCCGTTCGCTCATGACCGAGCCCGGGCTGGTGCTGTACGACGAACCGACTGCGGGTCTCGATCTCGGTGGCCGCGAACGGCTCGTGGCGACCCTCGACACGCTGGCCGGCGACAGCAAGCAACCACCAATGGTGCTGGTCACCCACCATGTCGAGGAGATCCCTCCGGCCTTCACCCACGTGATGATGCTGCGCGAGGGCCGAGTGGTGGCCGCCGGGCTCGTGGCCGACGCCCTCACCGAGACGAACCTCGCTGCCACGTTCGGCCTCGACGTCGAGCTGACCCAGAACGCCGGCCGTTGGTCAGTCCGCTTGCGGTGACGTGACGTAGACGAGGACGGTTCCGGCCGTGACCTCGATGCCGACCGGATCGGCGGTCACCTCGTTGCTCAATCCCCAGGCATGATCGGGGCGCAAGGTGGCGTCGCGAAGAGGCCACCGCAGACCTGTGGTGGTGACCCCCTCGGCCACACCGCCGTGGGCCAGCAACGAGACGATCGTGCCCGCCGGCTCGTTGAGCTCGAGGGTGTTGTGCACGACGTGCAGTCTCGTGCCTCCCAGGTGGGCTACGAGGGTCAGCCCGGCCAGAGCAGGGTTGGTCAGAACGGCCACCGACACCGCCGCATGGTCGGGTCGACCACCGGCGATGCCGAACACATGCACACGGGTGACACCGTCGATCCGGGCAACCGAGGACAGCGCGAGCTCGAGGTCGCTCTCGTCCTTGTCGGTGTCGAACCGCACGATCTCGACGCCGAGCTCCTCGGCGCGGGCCACGGCCTGGGGCGACAACGAATCGAGGTCTCCGACGATTCGATCGACCCGGCAACCCACCGCCACGGCGGACTTGTAGCCCCGATCGACGGCCACGACGAGCTCGCAGCCCCGGGCCACGTCGGCCTCGGCAAGAGTGAGGCCGGAGCCTGCGGCGATCA
>JAHEJN010000012.1 GCA_024638845.1 Acidimicrobiales bacterium
GGCATCGATCATCTCATCGCGTGTGAACACCCAACCGGTCGCACCGAACTCCTCGTTCGCAGCAACGTAGAGGTCGTCGAGGGCCCCCGGGCGGGCGTGGAACCAACGGAACCGGCCCTCACCCGACTGGAGAGTCACCAGCGACAGCAGCCCCTCGCTGGGCTCGACGATGCGATCGCCGACGTGGACCTGTCCGTGATCGGCGGTGACGAGCAGCGCGGCCCCCGGTGGCAACGAGTCGAGCACGTCGGCGACCAGCTGATCGGAACGATGTAGCTCGGCATCGTAGAAGTCACCGAACCCTCGCTCGTGGGCGATCTTGTCGATCTCGCCGTAGTAGGCGTACACGAAGCGCTCGCCGGCCCTGAGTTGCCGTCCCACATCGACCGCCAATGACGACGACGCCCGGTATCCGACGGGCTTGCCGCCGCGCAGGTGGGCGGCGCTGAACGCCGTGTAACCGAGCTCGTACGGGGACACGATGGGCACCTGCTCGCCGAGGAAGGCCGGGTACCGCTGGACCTCGGCCGGGGGCTGCGAACGGCTGCGATCCTTTCCACCGGCCGCCCACCGCAGCACGTTGACCACCTCGCCGCCCAGCACCATGCGGTAGCCGATGAGACCGTGCTCGCCCGGTGTGAGACCGGTGGTGATCGAGCTGAGCGCCGTCGCCGTCGTGGTGGGGGCGACCGTGGTGATCGGCCCGCCTGACAGCCCGGAGATCGTCGGCGCGAACTCGCGGTGATCCTGCAACTGCTCCCAGCCCAGCCCGTCGAGCACGAGCAGCACCACCTGCTTCGCCTCCGACACGATCTCGGGCATCCACACCGGCAGCGACGACTCCCACGACGGCGGCCCGAGCAAGGCCGGCACGATGCCGCGCACGTTCGCGCCGGCGTAGTCGGGAAGGATCGGGCCGTGGTGGGAGTCGTCGGTGGTGGTCACGCAGGCGCTAGTCCACCACCTTCTGTGTGTCGGGGCCAAGCGAACCAGGCTTCCGACCCACTCGAACACCTACGCTGGGCGGCGTGCGAGTGTCGACCCGAGGTGACTATGCGTGCCGCGCGCTGCTCTCGTTGGCCCTCCGCGACGACGACGGCCCGACCTCGGTGCGCGACATCGCGGAACGCACCGCCCTCCCCCAGCCCTACCTCGAGCAGATCCTGCTCGCCCTCAAGGGCGCCGGCCTCGTGCGCTCGAAACGCGGGGTGGGCGGCGGCTACATCCTCGCCCGCTCCCCGGGTGAGATCCTGCTGTCCGAGATCCTGAGCGCCGTCGACGGGCCGATCACGCTCGGCGACTTCGGCGAGCCCCACGAAGACGGCGCCTGCGATCACGAGGGCCAATGTGTGCTGCTCGCGATCTGGAAGCAGGCCGGTGAGGTGATGCGACGCCACCTCGAGGGCTACACGCTCGCGTCGATCACCGAAGTTGCCCGGGGCGAGGCGCCCTGGCCGGCGACCGACCAGGCCTGACGACCGCTCGTCACGACTCGTCGACGACGCGATGCAGGGTGGCGAGCCGCGCCGCCAGATCGGCGGCGAGCTCGCTGCGGAACGACACCGTCTCGCCGGTGCCCGGGTGCTCGAATGCCAACTCGGCGGCGTGGAGGAACGGCCGCTCGACCTGCAGCTTCGGGCGCCGCTGCCCATAGATCGGGTCGCCGACCAGAGGATGGTTGATCGAGCTGAGGTGGACGCGGATCTGGTGGGTGCGCCCGGTCTCGAGCCGGCACTCGAGGAGCGCCAGATCGGCGGGACGATCGAACTGCTCGAGGACCCGATACTCGGTGCGCGCCCAGCGTCCGTCGGCAACGACCGCCATGCGGAGCGGATCGCGACGCGACCGGCCGATCGGGGCGTCGATGATGCCGTGCGGCGCCGACGGGTGTCCCCACACCAGCGCGAGGTACACCCGCGTTGCCTCGTGATCGGCGAACTGGCCGATCAGACGGTCGGCCGCATCCTGGGTGCGGGCGACCACCAGCAGACCCGAGCTCCCGGCGTCGAGTCGGTGCACGATGCCGGGCCGTACCGGCTCGCCGACCCCGGCGAGCTCGGGGAAACGGGCGAGGAGACCGTTGACCAAGGTGCCGTCCGGGTTGCCGGCCCCCGGGTGCACGACGAGCCCCGCCGGTTTGTCGATGACGATCACGTCGTCGTCGACGTGGAGCACCGTGAACCCGACCGTCGGGTCGGGGCCCGGGGGTTCGTCGATCGGGACGGCCGCCGGATCGACGACCACGATCTGCCCCACCGCCAGCCGCACCTTGCCCGACGGTGCGTCGTCACCGTCGACGGTGGCACCCCCGGCTTCGATGACGGCCGTGGCGGTCTTGCGGCTGACGTCGAGCACGAGCGCAACGACGCGGTCGAGACGTTCACCGTCGAGCGCGGGCGGCACGATCTCGGTGATCACGGCGTGGTGTCCGGCTCGGCGACGACGTGACGGCTCGCCAACCACGAGGCCAGCACGAGCAGCCCACCACCGATCGTGATGCCCATGTCGGCGACGTTGAAGATCGGGAACCACTGGAAGTCGATGAAGTCGACGACGGCACCTCGGAACCAACCCGGCGATCGGAAGAGCCGGTCGAGCACATTGCCCACCGCTCCACCCACGATCAGACCGACCGAGAGGTCGGTGAGTCGGCCCGGCTGGCGACGCAGGTTGAGCAACAGCACCACGATCACGACCAGGGCGACGACCCCGATCACGGGCCCCCAGTTCTGACCACGGCTGAAGGCCATTCCGGTGTTGAAACCCAGGTGGAAGCGCAGGGTCCAGAACAGGTCGATGCTGCGCGTGTCGAGCGTGTTGACCGCCCAGTGCTTGGACAGTTGGTCGATCGTCGCGACCAAGAGTGCCGTCGCGACCGTCAGCGCCGACGGCCACACGCGCTCGGCGCGGGCCGCGATCGTCATCGGCGGCCGATCCCTCCGACCTTCTCCTCGACGAGGACGGCAGCCCACGGGATCGCCTCGAGCCGCTCGCGGGGCAGCAGGCGTCCCGACACGGTCGAGTACCCGTACGTGCCCGCGAAGATGCGTTCGAGCGCAGCGTCGATCTCGACGACCGCCTCACGGGCCTGGGCGCTCAACGCCAGATCGCGCTCGCGCTCGACCACCATCGTGTCGCCCTCGCCACCTTCGTCGTCGAATTGCACATCGCCCATCTCGGCTTCCTCGACCAGCTGATGGGCTTCGTCCTCCAGGCGCTTGGCTTGCCCGGTGAGGCGCACTCGTTCGTTTTGGAGGGCATCGTGCTGCTGCTTGATGAACGTCAGGTCGAAGTCCTTCGTGTAGCCGAAACCGTCCTTGTTGAAACGCGGCTTGGGGAGCTCGTGCATGACGTCCTCAACGGGGGGTGCCTTCACCGGTGACTTCTTCTCCTGCAACTTCTTGGCCGCTGCCTTCTTGGCGGGGGCCTGCTTCTTGTCCTGGGTCTTCTTGGCGGGGGTCTTCTTGGCCGGGGTCTTCTTGGCCGGGGTCTTCTTGGCCGGGGTCTTCTTGGCCGGGGCCTTCTTGGCCGGGGCCTTCTTCGGCGCCGTCCTGGTGGTGCCCTTGGCCGGCCGCTTGGCGGCCGACGGCTTCTTCGTCGTGGTCTTCTTGGTGCTCTGGGCCATGGAATCCCCGCTGTTCGGCGCCCTGTGGCACCTTGTGGTCGGCGTAGTGTAGACGCCTGAGCCCCGCCAACCGCGCCGATCCAGGCTGCATTCCCCATATGGCTCGATACAGGTGTGAGCTCGGTCACAGCGAGCGACGGGCATTGGCCCGCAATGGCGCCGATAGCCTTTGGTCCCAATGCCGTCGCCGTATCCCTCCGTCGAGCCCAAGCCCGATCTTCCCGCGATCGAACACCGCGTTCTCGATCGGTGGAAGACCGCTGGCACCTTCGAATGCTCGATCGAGCAGCGACCGCCCGAGGACGAGTACGTCTTCTACGACGGCCCACCCTTCGCCAACGGACTCCCGCACCACGGCCACCTCCTCACGGGCTTCGTGAAGGACGTCATCCCGCGCTACCGGACGATGCGCGGCAACAAGGTCTACCGGCGGTTCGGATGGGACTGCCACGGACTCCCCGCCGAGATGGAAGCCGAGAAGCAGCTCGGTGTGTCGGGCCGAGCCGCCATCACCGAAATGGGCATCGAGAGGTTCAACGACTTCTGTCGGACCTCGGTGCTGCGCTACACGGGCGAGTGGGAGGCCACCGTCACCCGGCAGGCGCGCTGGGTCGACTTCTCCCACGACTACAAGACCATGGATCTGTCCTACATGGAATCGGTCATGTGGGCGTTCAAACAGCTGTGGGACAAGGGCCTCCTCTACGAGGCGAACCGGGTCATGCCGTACTCGTGGGGCGCCGAGACACCGCTGTCGAACTTCGAGATCCGTCTCGACGACGCCACGCGGCCCCGCCAGGACCCGGCCGCCACTGTTTCCTTTCGGCTCACTCCGCTCGCGTCCGACCAGTTCGACGACCT
Source organism: Acidimicrobiales bacterium (assembly GCA_024638845.1). Lineage (GTDB taxonomy): Bacteria > Actinomycetota > Acidimicrobiia > Acidimicrobiales > JAHEJN01 > JAHEJN01. The sequence goes on from JAHEJN010000012.1 coordinate 4,487, forward strand.
GCGGCTCCTGGCCTGGACCACCACGCCATGGACGCTCCCGTCCAACCTCGGCCTGGCCGTAGGCCCCGACGTGGAGTACGCCGTCTACGCGCACGACGGCCGCCACGTCGTGCTCGGCGCCGCGGCAGCCGCGGCCTACGCCAAGCAGCTCGAAGGAGCCGACCTCGTTGCCACCATGCCCGGCTCGGCCCTCGTCGGCCGGAGCTATGAACCCCTCTTCCCGTATTTCGTCGATCGGTGCGGACCGAACGGTTTCACGGTCCTCGGCGCCGCCTGGATCGACACCACCGAGGGCACCGGGATCGTCCATCTCGCCCCCGGATTCGGTGAGGAAGACCAAAAGCTGGGCGAGGCCAACGGACTCGGCCTGGTCGTACCCGTCGACGACAGCGGTCGCTTCACCGACGACGTGCCGGAGTGGGCGGGCGAGAACGTCTTCGAGGCAAACCCCGGCATCCTCCGACACCTGCGCGACCGCGGCGAACTGTTCCGGCACGACAGCTACACCCACAACTACCCACACTGCTGGCGAACCGACACACCGATCATCTACCGCGCGCTGCCATCCTGGTACGTACGCGTCACCGAGATCCGCGATCGCCTCCTCGAGCTCAATCAGGAGATCAACTGGGTACCCGACAACGTCCGCGACGGTCGCTTCGGCAAGTGGCTCGAAGGCGCACGCGACTGGTCGATCAGCCGCAACCGGTTCTGGGGTTCACCGATCCCCGTCTGGAAGAGCGATGACCCCGCCCACCCACGCATCGACGTCTACGGCAGTCTCGACGAGATCGAAGCCGACTTCGGCATCCGCCCCGACGATCTCCACCGCCCGTTCATCGACGAGCTCACGCGACCCAATCCCGACGATCCCACCGGCCGGGCGACGATGCGACGGATCCCCGAGGTGCTCGACTGCTGGTTCGAATCAGGATCGATGCCCTTTGCCCAGGTGCACTATCCGTTCGAGAACAAGCAGTGGTTCGAGAGTCACTTCCCAGCCGACTTCATCGTCGAGTACATCAACCAGACGCGCGGCTGGTTCTACACACTGCACGTGCTGGCGGGGGCGCTGTTCGACAAACCGGCGTTCGAGAACGTCATCTGTCACGGAATCCTCCTGGCCGAAGACGGAGCCAAGCTGAGCAAGAAGCTCCGCAACTACACCGAACCCAGCGAGGTCTTCGAGAAGCAGGGAGCCGACGCCCTGCGGTGGTACTTCATGTCGTCGAACATCGTTCGCGGGGGCGACGCCCGGCTCTCCGATCATGCAATCGACGACGTCGTGCGGCAGGTCATCACGCCCGTGTGGAACGCCTACTCGTTCTTCACGCTCTACGCGAACATCGACGAGTACCGCGCCGAGGAGCGAGCCGACAGTCGAGCGGTGCTCGATCGTTACATCCTGGCCAAGACCCGTCAGCTGGTCGACGCCACCCAACAGCGCTTCGACGCGTACGACCTGCCCGGCGCCTGCGCCGAGATCCACAGCTTCATCGATGCCCTCAACAACTGGTACATCCGCCGCAGTCGAGACCGCTTCTGGGCGCCGGCCAACCCGGCCGACGACGGCGACAAGCGCGACGCTTACGACACGCTGTACACCGTGCTCACCACGTTGTCGCAGGTCGCGGCGCCCCTCCTCCCCATGGTCACCGAGGAGATCTACACCGGCCTCACCGGCGCCGACAGCGTGCACCTCACGTCGTGGCCCGACGCCGCCACCTTCCCCGACGACCCACCTCTCGTCGCAGCCATGGATCGCTTGCGCGATGTCGCCTCGACCGCACTGCGACTTCGCGAAGAGCAGGGCCTGCGCGTCCGCCTACCCCTCAGCTCCCTCACGGTCGCCGGCCATCAAGCGTCGACCCTTGCCCCGTTCGCCGACCTCCTGGCCGACGAGTTGAACGTCAAACACGTCGAACTGACCGACGAGATCGGTGAGCTGGCCACCTTCGTGCTCCAACCCGATGGCAAGGTCCTCGGCCCCAAGCTCGGCACGGACGTTCAGACGGTGTTCGGCGCGGCCCGCTCGGGCGACTGGTCGAGCAACGACGACGGCTCGGTCACCGTTGCGGGGTTCACCCTCGAGCCCGGCGAGTTCCACCTCGGTCTCGAGTCAGCCGATGGCGTCACCGCCGCACCACTGCGCACCAACGACGCAGTCGTCGGACTCGACACCACGGTCACCGAACCACTCCGCCGCGAAGGAGCGGCGCGCGATCTCGTGCGCCAGATCCAGCAGGCCCGCAAGGACAAGGGATTCGTGGTCACCGATCGGATCATCGTGCAGGTCAGTGCGCCCGACGAGCTGATCGAGTCGTTCCGTCTGCACGAGAGCCTGGTGACGGCACAGGTGCTCGCCACGGCGATCTCCTACGGTGACGGTCTCACCGAGCCGGCGACGGCGGTCGAGGCCACCATCGACGGCGAGCCCGTGCGCTTCGATCTCCGTCTGAGCGACGCCTGAAGCTCAGGGCTTCCGGCCCCGCCGCTTGGCCGGTTTGTCGTCCTCGTCCTGGTCGAAGAAGGCCGCGATGGCGGCGTCGGAGTCGTCGGCCCCGAATTCGTTCTCGGTCGCGCGGCGGAGCTCGTCGAGGAAGCGATCGTTGTCGGCGTTGTCCCCTTTGAGGAGATCGTCGATGAGCAGGGCTTCGGTCGACGGTCCGTCGCTCTCCGGCATGTCGTCGTCCCACAGGACACGAGCAGACCCAACGGTGTCGTCGTCGGGGTAGGGCGAGACAACCGGTTGCGGCGACGGCAGGGGCTCTTCAGCAGGACGCAGCACCTCGTTCCGAGCGGACGCGAGATCGGTCACCGAAGCCCCAGGGCCATCCTCGAAGGGCGACTCGGCGAGAGTGACGTCGATCTCGTCGTCGGCCCCGCCGTCGTCACCATCATCCCACTCGTGGTCGCTCCACCGGTCGGGCTCGGCGGCCGGCATTCCGCCACCCACCGATTCGACATCGTCCTCGTCGCCGTCGAAGACGCTGGTCCGAGAATCAGCGTCCACCGGCGCCGGATCGGCCGCCATGCTGACGTCGGCCTCGTCGTCGTCCCAGCCGTCGTCGTCGCCATCCCACTGGTCGTCGGCGTCGTCGACGGGCGGTGACCACTCAGCGTCGAGCGCATCACCTGCGACATCGGGATCCGGCTCGGTGACGGGCTCGAGCGGGGCCTCGAGCCCGGGTGGTTCGGTCGTGCGGAACTCCGCCGGGTCGTCGAGCACCTCCTGCAAGCGATTCAGCGCGGCACCGATACGAGACCGCTCGTCGTCGATGTGGCTCTCGAGCACGTCGAGATCGGCCAGGAGCGCGTTTCGTCGACCCTCCAGCGTGTTCATCTCGGTGAGCAGCTCGGAACGGGCCGCCTCGGCCAGACGTCGAGCTTCAGCCGCGGCCTCGGTGACGATGAGGCGACGCTGCTGGTCGGCCTCAGCGGTGACTTCGGCCGCGTAGGAGTCGGCGTCGGACGTGACCGTCGAGGCGTGGACCTCGGCGTCGCCGACGAGGCGCTCCGCGTCGTCTCGGGCCTCGGACAGCACTTCGTCGGCGGTCCTCTGGGCAACGGCCAGCATTCGCTGGATGGCACCGTCGGGATCGTGCAGCCGACCGTCGCTCACCGGGCGCTCCTGCGGGCGACGCGGTGAGGTGGCGCCTCCGGTCTCATTGCCGCGTTCGGCCAACTCGGTGAGCTGGCGATTCAGCTGGGCGATCTCGCGCACCAGCTCGGCGTGAAAAGCATCCACCTCGTCGATGTCGTAGCCCCGGAGGCGCTGTGAGAACTCGGTGGTCTCGACCTTCTTGATCAGATCCATGGGGTGATGCTAACCCCCGGGCCGCCCAGGATGGTGACCCCTCCTCGAACGGATCGCACGACAGCTGCGCCCTTCTGACGTCGGGCGGCCAGGTCACTCGTCGTGCAGGCCCCGATCGCGCAGCCGTTGCCGTTCCTCCGAGGACACCTCGACATCGGTTGGCACGAGCATGTAGACCTGATCGGCCACCTTCTCCATGCGCCCACCAAGGCCGTAGGCGAGGCCGCTGGCGAAGTCGATCAGTCGCCGGGCCAGGTCACGGTCGGCGGCTTCGAGGTTCATGATCACCGGTTGCTTGCCCTTGAACTTGTCTCCGATGTCCTGGGCATCGTTGAACGAACCGGGGGTCATGACGTGGGGCTTCACCGTGGTGGCGGCCGGAATGGGACGCACCACCGAGCGCTGTGGGGGGCGGGCAGGTTGGGCACGCTGCGCCGAAGCCGGCGCCAGCGCGCCGGAATCGGACGACAACCCACCGCTGGCGGTGCGCACCACCATGGGTTGGGGACCGTGATTCCCTTCGGGCCGTTCGGCCCGAAGCGCTCCCTCGGCCCGGGCCGGTACCTGCTCGCGCGTCTCGACGTGGTCGTAGTCGTCGTAGTCGTCGTACTCCTCGTCGGCGGCGAGGCCCAACATGAGCTTTGTCTTCTTCCACATTGTCATCGTCGACTCCTCCGAACACCTTAGTTGCGCATGGCCCATCCGGCCCCGCGAGGATCGGTGAACCGCTTCGATCGCCCGTCAGCGCCGCAAGCGCGGCCCGAACAGCGCCGTGCCCACCCGTACGAGCGTAGACCCTTCGTCGACCGCCACGTCGAGATCGTCGCTCATTCCCATCGAGCACACCGCCAGCCCGTGGTCGTCGCACAGCCGGCGGAGCAGCCGGAATCCGGGTCGGGCCGCCTCGGGATCGCCGGTACGGCCGATGGTCATGAGACCATCGACCTGGAGGTGAGCCTCGGCCGCGGTCGCCAGGAGCCGACCGAGCTCGCCCGGTTCACATCCACCCTTGCCCGGCTCCTCGCTCACGTTCACCTGGAGCAGTACCCGGGCGCCGGGCGCCCGTTTGGCGATCTCGCCGAGCAGCTCGGACCGATCGACCGAATCCCAGCTCGTCACCACGTCGGCGATCCGACGAACCTTGTTGCGCTGGAGCCGGCCGATGAAGTGCCATTCGGGTTCGACGACGGAATCGGCCAACTCGGCGGCCTTGGCCTCGAGCTCTTGCGCGTAGTTCTCGCCGAGCATGGTCAGCCCGACATCGAGGGCGTTGCGAGCGGCCTCGACGACGTGGCCCTTGGTCACGGCGAGGATCTGCACCTCTTTCCCGCCTCGGGCGTCGATCCGAGCGCGCAGCCGAGCCGACCGCTCAGCCAGCTCGTCGACCGTTGCCGGGCGCGGGAGATCGTCGTTCATGATGGCTCGAGCCATGCCACGCCTACCTGGCGCTCGGTCTCGTGACGGGCTCGGTGGCTGAAATACCGCTCGGCCTCGGCTGCCGTGTCGCCGCCCACGTTGGCGTGGAGGTCCGCACCCGACCGGCGCAGTGCCGAGCCGACCGCCGCCCGGAGATCGAGGGCGGGTGCGCCCGTCGTCGTCGAGGCGCGAACGTCCTGTCCGAGGCGATCGGCGATCAGGGCGAGATCGGCCGCACCGAACTCGTAGGCCGCCGGGGCGATGCACGGGCCGATCACCGCTCGGATGTCGTCGGAGCCGGCCCGCTGCATGGCGGCCACCGTGGCCTCGATCAGCCCGGCGCACACGCCCTTCCATCCAGCGTGTGCGGCAGCCAGCACGCCGTTGTTGCCCCAGAGGATCACGGGGGCGCAGTCCGCGATGGTGATCGACACCGCGATTTCGGTCGAGCGGGTGATCATCGCGTCGGCCGAGCTGCCGTTCACCCCCGCGAGATCGTCGACGTGGGCATCGAGGTCGACCACCGTCGCGCCGTGCACCTGTCTCATCCAGGCCCATGGCCGATCGACCACTGCCGCCCGCCGCGTCGCGAGCGCGGCCGGCGACCCGCCGACGGCGAAGTCACCCGCGGCGCGAGTGGTGAACCGGGCGTGTACACGAGTCCCATCGGCGAGCTCCTCGTCGACGGCATCCCATGGTTGGATCGATTCGTCCGCCATCGTCGGAGATTGTCGCGCGACTCGCGCCACCACGGCGACGCAGCAAGCCGGGCTACTTGAGGAACGACGGAACGTCGAACTCCTCGTCGTCTTCCTCGTCGGCGAACACATCGGGCTCGCCGGCCGGGCTCGGAGTGCGGGTGATCATCGACGTGTGGTCGGCACGACGGGGCGCGGGCTTGCCCGACTTCTCGCCGTCCCAGCGATCGAAGCCGGCGGCGATGACCGTCACCCGCACGCTGTCACCGATCTCGTCGTCGACGACCGTACCGAAGATGATGTTGGCGTCGGGATGGGCCACACCCTGGATGACCTCGGCGGCGTCGTTCACCTCGAGCAGCCCGAGATCGCTCCCACCGGTGATGGTGAGCAGAATGCCTCGGGCGCCCTCGATGCTCGCCTCGAGCAGCGGGCTCGAGATGGCCTTGCGGGCCGCGCTGACCGCGCGCTCCTCGCCGCTCGACTGACCGATGCCCATGAGGGCCGAGCCCGCGTCGTGCATGATCATCTTGACGTCGGCGAAGTCGGTGTTGATGAGGCCCGGTGTCGTGATCAGGTCGGTGATGCCCGACACGCCCTGGAGCAAGACCTCGTCGGCCATCTTGAACGCGTTCATGATCGACGTCTTGTCGTCGGAAACGGTGAGCAGTCGATCGTTGGGGATGACGATCTGGGTATCGACCTTCTCCTTCAGGCGCTCGATTCCCGAATCGGCCTGCACCGACCGGCGCCGGCCCTCGAAGGAGAACGGCCGGGTCACGACGCCGATGGTGAGCGCACCCAGGCTCTTGGCGATCTCGGCCACGACCGGGGCACCACCGGTCCCGGTGCCGCCTCCCTCGCCGGCGGTGATGAACACCATGTCGGATCCAGCCAGCGACTCTTCGATCTCGGCCCGATGGTCCTCGGCGGCCTGGCGGCCGACCTCGGGGTCCGAGCCGGCGCCGAGACCGCGCGTGAGGTCACGACCGATGTCGACCTTCACGTCGGCGTCGCTCATGAGCAGCGCCTGGGCGTCGGTGTTGATCGCAATGAACTCGACGCCCCGGAGCCCGGCGTCGATCATGCGGTTCACGGCGTTGACGCCGCCCCCGCCGACGCCGACGACCTTGATGACCGCGAGGTAGTTCTGCGGGTTGCCTGCCATGTTGGTTCCTTCGCACGATTCTTGACGGCTGGGTGACACTTGACGTGTAGTTGAGGTTTATGCTTTACTCTCGACTGGAACAGTCTGTACGTTCACTCTCACTGTCGAGTTCAACGTGGCACTGTAACGTCTTCTCCGTCCGAAGGTCAACCTCTCGTCGAGGCGGAGGTATCGCCTCGCCGCGGTCCTCGCCGTCGTCGTGGGCGCGGTGCGGGCCCGGGGCCGACTCAACAGGATGGTCGGCGGGTCAGCACCGGCACCGTGGGTACCTGGAGATCGAGCACATCGACGCAGGTCAGGTCGACCTGTTCGAGCATGGTGGCCAGCGCCGTGAACTTCATGTCGAGATCGACCGACTTGCCGAGCACCGCGGCGCCGACGCCGTCGACGAGCAGCTCGATCGAGCCGAGCGACGTCACCTCCACCTCGTTCACCTGAGGCGCGAGTGACGGCGGAATTGCGGCGGCGACGGCGATCGCATCGAGGGCGGACGAGGCAAGCCACCCGCCGGGCACGGTCGAGCCCTGGGCGCCGATCACGGCAACGAGATCCTCGCGAGGGCCATCGACCACGTCGAGCACGCGACCCTCGGCATCGACGATGGTCACCACCGATCCGTCGGTGGAGATGGTCTGGGCCGCCGGCTCGCGCTCGGTTATCGCGAAGGTGATCGTTCCGTCCCAGCGGCGCTCGGAGGTGACCGTGTCGACCCACGGCAGTGCGGCAATGGCGGTGCGGGCGTCGGCCAGGTCGACCGCAGTGAGAGGGTCTCCTGGAGCGATGCCACTGGCCACGCGAACGTCCTCGGCCCGCGTGTGGCCGATCCCCTTCACGTCGATCGCCTCGACGTCGAGCAACGGCGTACGAGTCGAGATCGCAGCACCGACCAGAAGACCCAACCCTGCCGCGAAGATCGCAAACCGAAGCCAGCGGCGCCGATCGGCCTCGGCCTCGACTTCCTCGCGTCGCGCGCGAATGCGTGGATCCATCGCGACGGTTGCGGTCATTGCTCCCCCTCGAAGCCGACGAGATGTGTTTCGGGTTCCAGCACGACCCCGGTGCGCTCGGTCACCCGAGCCCGCACCTCCTGCATCACGGCCAGGACATCGTCGGCCGAACCGCCTGGGTCGGCCTGGATGAAGTTGGCGTGTTTGGTCGACACCGACGCCGTGCCGACCCGCAGACCCTTGCAGCCGGCCCCATCGATGATGCGGCCGGCGGAATCGCCCGCCGGGTTCGTGAAGACCGAGCCTGCGTTCTGGCCGCCCGGTTGGTGCTCGCGTCGCCAGCGGACGATCTCGGACAAGGTCCGCTCGGACTCGGCCCGGTTGCCGAAGGCCAACCGGAGTCGAGCGTCGGCGACGACCTCGTGGGCCTCCAATGCGCTGTGGCGGTAGCGCAGATCCAACGCCTCAGCCGGTCGTTGTTCGACATCACCGTTGCGCAGGTCGACGACCGTGACCGCCACCAGCACCTCCGCCATGTCGGCACCGTGACCGCCGGCGTTCATCCGCACTGCGCCACCGATCGAGCCAGGTACCCCGACGGCCCATTCGAACCCGGTGAGCCCCGCCGCGACCGTCGAACGGGCGAGAACCGGCAGGGCGCGGGCCGCTCCGGCAACAACCATCTCGTCGACGATCTCCTCGAAGTCGAATCCCGCACCGAGCGCCAGCGCCACACCCGGGAAGCCCCGGTCGGCGACGAGCAGGTTCGAGCCTCGACCCACCACGAGCGTGTCAGGGCCATCGGTGGCCGTGATGGAGGCCAGCGCGCCCAGATCGGCCAGGTCCTGGACCACGACGAGAACGGCCGCCGGTCCGCCGACCCGGTAGGTGGTGCGCGGGCCGAGCGGTGCGTCGAGCTCGACGAGGCTCGACGGACACGCCGCCGCGATACGGGCCGCCATCGCCGATGCATCGATCATGCCGCCCGGCTCCCCATCAGGCGAAGCAGCTCGTCGGGCAGTGTCGTGAGATCGCCGGCACCCATGGTGAGACAGAGGTCGCCGGCCCGCAGCTCCGAGGTCAGGAAGCTCACGAGATCGGCCCGCCCGGGGAGGTAAGCCAGACGGCGCCAAGGGTGGGCGTCGAGCGCGGCGTCGGCCACCAGTCGGCCGGTGACACCGGGAAGCGGCCGCTCTCCCGACGGGTAGACGTCGGTGATGACCAACAGGTCACATCGGTCGAAAGCGTGCGCGAAGCTGGCGTGCAGGTCCGCGGTGCGCGTGTATCGATGGGGCTGGAAGACCGCGACGACACGGCCCCATCCCCCATCCGCGGCCGCCGTGAGGGTGGCTTCGATCTCGGTCGGGAGGTGCGCGTAGTCGTCGACCAAGGTCACACCGTCGACCTCGCCCCGGAACTCGTAGCGCCGGGCTACCCCTGCATAGCGGGCCAGCCCGTTGATGGCCGCCTCCGGCTCGACGCCGATCGAGACCGCCACCGCATAGGCGGCCGCTGCATTCCGGGCGTTGTGCAGACCAGGAACGGCAAGGGTGAGCTCACGGTCGATACCGGCGTGGCGCAGCGTCTGCACCGACGACCGACGCTCGCTTCGATGGTCGATGATCCTGACCTCGGCATCGGCGGCGACGCCGTAGGTGACTGCGTTGGTCGCCGCAGCGACGAGCCGCCGTACCCCCGCGTCGTCGAGACACACCGCCACCGGACCGTCGGTCTCGTCGACGAATCGAACGAAGCTCTCCTCGAGCGCGGTGGTCGAGCCGTAGTGCCCGAGGTGGTCGGGCTCGATCGACGTGACCACACCGGCTCGGCGATCGAGGGCGAGGAACGTGCCGTCGCTCTCGTCGGCCTCGACCACGAACCACTCGGCGTCCGCGTTCCATCGAGCGCTCGTGCCGAGGCTCTCCACCGGGGCGCCGATCACGAAGGCAGGATCGAGGCCGGCCTCGGTGAGCGCCATGGCGAGCATCGACGAGGTGGTCGTCTTCCCGTGGGTGCCCGCCACCGCGACGGCCGGTTTCTGCCGAGTGATGGCCGCCAGCATCTCGCCTCGGGACCAGACCGGGACGCCTGCCGCCGCTGCGGCCGTGACCTCGGGGTTGTCGGCCGCCACTGCGGTCGAGACGGTGAGGAGATCGACGCCGTCGACCTGCTCGGGTTCGTGGCCGACGAAGGTGGTCACCCCGTCGGCTCGGAGACGATCGAGGACGACCCCGGCGACGCGGTCACTCCCCGACACCCGGTATCCCATCTCGCTCAGCACGGTGGCAATTGCGCTCATACCGGCACCCCCGGCACCGACCACATGGACGCGAACCGGGTTCTCGGCATCGAGGGCCGGGAGGTGCAACTCAGCCACGAGCATGCTCCTCGGCCAGCGCGGCAACCGCGTCCGCGGCATCGCGGCGGGCCAAGGTGGCCGCTCCCGCCGACATCGTGGCGAGCCGTTCCGCGTTCGAGAGCACGCCCGTGACCTCGGCGACGAGGCGGTCGGCGGAGAGCTCGGAGTCGGGCACGAGCACGGCGCCTCCAGCGGTCACCATCGCGCGGGCGTTGGCGGTCTGATGATCGCCTGGCGCTCCGGGGAGCGGCACGAGAATCGACGGAGTCGCGGCGACCGCGAGCTCGGCAACGGTGCTGGCGCCGGCGCGGCACACCACCACGTCGGAGGCCAGGAGCACGGTGGCCATGTCGGTCTCGTAGCGGACCGGCACGTAGACGTCGGAGGCGATGGGTCGGGCCTCGGTGTCCCAGTCGCGGCTGCCGACGATGTGACGGAGCACGACATCGCCGGTTGCGGTCAGCTCAGGGGCGGCATGGGCGACGGCCTGGTTGATACGCCGGGCACCGAGCGAACCGCCGTAGACGGTCACGAGGTCGAGGCCGGCGCCGAGCCCCAGCCGCGCGCGTGCGCCGCCCCGGTCACGCTCGCGGTCGAGATCACGGATCTCGTCGCGAACCGGGTTGCCGGTCAGGGTCGCACGGGGAAGCGCGGTCTCGGGAAACGAGACGGCACAGGCCCTGGCCCACCTGCTCACCAGGCGATTGGCCAGGCCGGGCACGGCATTCTGCTCGGCCACGACGACGGGGATGCGCAACGCCCACGCAGCAACGGCGCAGGGCACGCTTGCGTATCCACCGACGGCCACGACGACGTGGGGTCGCAGCCGGCGCAACAAGCCGATCGCCTGCCACACCGCCGCGACGATGCCGGCAACGGCCCCGACGTTGGCGAGGGAGAGCTTCCGCGCGATGCCCCGTCCCGGCAACAGCGTGAGCCCGAGTCCTGCCGCTGGGACCATCTCTCGTTCGATGCCGCGTGTGCTTCCCACGTAGTGGATCGAATCGGATGCGTGGCCTCGGCTGACCAGCGCTCTCGCTATGGCTATCCCCGGGCTGACATGTCCGGCGGTCCCTCCTCCGGCAATGACCGCGTAGGTGGCGCCAGTGCCGGTCGTCATGCTCGAGCCTGCCGCGCGATGTTGAGCAGCACGCCCACCGCGACCATGTTGGCGACGAGGGCAGAGCCTCCGGCCGAGAGGAAGGGCAGCGGTACGCCCGTGATCGGGAGCCGCCCGGCAACCGCCCCGATGTTCACGAACGCCTGGGTGACGAGCCACGCCGTGATTCCGGCCGCAACGAGCGTGCCGAATCGATCCGGCGCGTCGAGCGCGATCCGCACGCCGACCAGCCCGACGATCACGTACAGCGCAATCACCGACAAGGCACCGATCAGCCCGAGCTCCTCGGCCACCACGGCGAAGATGAAGTCGGTGTGGGCGAAGGGAAGGAAGCCCCATTTCGCACGTCCGTTGCCGAGGCCGACGCCCCACACGCCACCGTTGGCGATGCCGACGAGCGACTGGATGGTCTGGTAGCCGGTGTTGAGAGGATCGTCCCATGGGTCGATGAAGGCCAGGACCCGTGCCCGGCGGTAGTCCGCGCTCATGGCCAGCATCGCGGCCGCACCGGTTCCCAACGACCCCCAGCCCGCCAACGGAGCCAAGGGCACGCCGGCGATGAACATCATCACGAAGGTGGTGAAGGCGATCACCAGTGCCGTGCCGAGGTTGGGCTGCATCAGGATGAGCGCTCCAACCACGCTGAGCACGACCAGCACTGGACGCAGGCTCAACCGGGTTTCGCGGATCCTTGCCGCTCGGCGGGCCAGGAGGTCGCCGACGAAGAGCACGACGGCGAGCTTGGCGATCTCGGACGGCTGAACCGATATCGGTCCCGCGACCAACCACCGCTGGGAGCCGTTCGACGACGTGCCCACGTTGGGAATCAGCACCACGACGAGCGCCGCGATGGCCAGGATCAGACCGGGCCCGGCGAGACGGCGCAGCGACCGGTAATCGGTGCGCATGGTCACCACCATCGCCACCAGGGCGAGCGCGAACCAGATTCCCTGTCGTTGGAAGTGGTACCAACTCGACCCGGTCTCGTCGAGCGCCGTGACCGACGAGGCCGAGAGGACCATCACCAGGCCGATGAAGTTCAACGCCACCACCACGACGAGGAGTACGACGAAGGTGACCGATCGTCGGCCGATCGGTCGCCGAGACCGGCTTCCCCGGGGTTGGCGCTCCGCCGACTTCACCCGGTCGCGACCGGCACCGATCTTCGGGCGTCCGCCCGCCCGAGCCCTGCGCCCGCGGCTTCCGATGGTGATGGTCACGCGGGTCCTCCGAGTTGGGTCGTGACGATCGCGGCGAACTCGTCGCCTCGGGCGCGGTAGTTCGGATACCAGTCGTAGGAGGCACACCCTGGTGAGAGGAGAACCACGTCGCCGGGCCGGGCCAGGCCTCGTGCCGCGGTCACGGCCGCCTCCATCGACTCGGCGGTCACGACGGGGCGCAGACCGTCGAACACCGCGCCGACCTCGTCGCCGGACTCACCGATGGCGACGACGGCTCGGATGTGTTCGATGCGGTCGGCGAGTGGAGCGAGGTCGATGCCCTTGTTGCGGCCACCCGCGATGAGCACGACGGAAGCGAACCCGGCGAGAGCGGCCGAGACGGCGTGGGGAGTGGTTGCCTTGGAGTCGTCGTAGAACGACACGTCGTCGCTGGTCGCCACCAGCTCGACTCGGTGGGCCAGGCCGCGGAAGTCACGGAGGGCCGATCGAATGCCGTCGAGCGTGGCCCCGCCCGACTCCACGGTGGCGGCTGCCGCCAGGGCGTCGAAGCGATCGTGGGGCAGCGTGCGCCACAGTTCGTCGACCGACAACAGCTCCACGTCGCCGCTCCACAGCGTGCCGTTGTGCTCGCGGTAGTCGCCTCGTGATCCGATCGACTTGACCGTCGGTCGGGTCGGACGGTTGCGCATCACCACGGGGTCGTCGACGTTGACCACGGCCACGTCGTCCTCGCCCTGGTCGCGCCAGATACGAGCCTTGGCCGCCTCGTAGGTCTGGAGGGACGCATGGACGTCGAGATGATCGGGTCCGAAGTTGAGCCAGGTCGCGACGCGGGGCACGAACCGCTGGGTGTGGGCCAGGCGGAATGACGACGCCTCCACGACGAAGATCTCGGTCGTGGCGTCGTCGATGGCGGTGACGAGCGGCGTGTCGGTGTTTCCGACCGCTAGAGCCCGCCGGCCGCTCGCCTCGAGCATCTGGGTGGCCCATTCGGTGACCGTCGTCTTGCCGTTCGTCCCGGTGACGGCCAGGAGCGGCCGATGGTCCCACTCGCGAGCCAGGTCGAACTCACTGCAGATCTCCAGCCCGAGCTCGCAGGCCTTGGCAAATGCCTCGTGCGCTTCGGGGAGCCCCGGGGTCGGCAACATCACCTCGACCGTCGCCAGTGCCGCCGCGAGCTGGTCGGTGGTCGGCGCCCCGATCATCCGCCCACCGAGGGATTCGACGAAGCCCTCCGAGTCGTCGGCGGGCTGGTCGTCGATGGCAACGAAGGCGACGTCGCGCCGGCCGAGGGCTCGGCAGACGGCGCGACCCGTCACCCCGAGCCCCATGACTGCCACCGGGCCCTTCACGAGGATCTCCCACCGACGGGGAGGCTCAGGACATCGGCCACTTCGACGTAGTCGAGGTAGAACAGGCCGAGACCGAGACCGGCGAGCAGTCCGGCGATGATCCAGAAGCGGATGATCACCGTGGTCTCGGGCCAACCGCTCAGCTCGAAGTGATGGTGAACCGGAGCCATGCGGAAGATTCGGCGGCCACCGGTCGCCTTGAAGAACCCCACCTGGAGGATCACCGACAGCGTCTCGGCCACGTACAGGAACCCGATGATCGGCAGGAGCAGATCGGTCTTGGTGGCCAGTGCCATGCACGCGATGGCCGTTCCGAGAGCCAGCGATCCCGTGTCCCCCATGAATATTCGTGCCGGAGCAGCGTTCCACCACAGGAATCCGGTGGTGGCTCCCAGCACGGTGGCACCGATCACGGCGATGTCGAGGCCATGGGCGACGTCGTAGATGTCGGGGTTGCGGAACGTCCAGAACGCGATCACGGCGAAGGCCGCCGATGCGAAGATGGCCGATCCACCGGCCAGGCCGTCGAGCCCGTCGGTGAGGTTCACGGCGTTGCTCGACGCCACGATCAGCGCCGTCGCCCAGATGACCCATCCGACCGGACCGAGATCCCATCCCGGTCGATCGAAGCGGGTGAAGGCCAGTTCGGTGTGCACGTCGGTGAAGACCACCATCGCCACGGAGAACCCCACCGCCACCACGAGCAGCCCGATCGACTTGGTCTTTTCGTTCAGGCCGAGGTTTCGCTCGTTGGTGACCTTCAACCAGTCGTCGAGCAATCCGACCAGGCCGGCCCCACAGATCGTGAGGACGATGATGATGCCGGTCCGGGTGTAGATGCCGTTGTAGAAGTCGGAGATCACATAGCCGAGGAAGATGGCAGCGACGATCGCGAGCCCACCCATGGTGGGGGTTCCGGCCTTCGTGTGGTGACCGTCGGGGCCGTCGTCGCGAATCGGTTGGCCGATGCGGTGGCCGATGAGCCAATCGATGAGCAACTTGGTGCCGAACAGCGACACGGTGAGCGCGATCCCGGCGGCGATGAGCAGTCGGGTCATGACCGCGGGTGCCTCTCCGTCAACACCTGGCGGGCCACGACGCGATCGTCGAAGGGCTCGACCCGACTGCCGATGGTCTGAGTCTGCTCGTGACCCTTCCCCGCGATCACGACCACGTCACCCGATTCGGCCTGACCCAGCGCGAGGCCGATGGCCCGACGGCGGTCCGCCTCGATGACGGGATCGACCGCGTCGGCGGGAATGCCGGCGGCGATCTCCTCGATGATCGCTTCGGGGTCCTCCGAGCGGGGATTGTCCGAGGTGACCACGACGACGTCGGCGAGGTCGGAGGCCACGTAGCCCATCTCCGGCCGTTTGGAGTGGTCGCGGTCACCGCCGCAGCCGAAAACCACCAGCACCCGGCCGCTGCTCAGCTCACGCGCGGCGGTCAGCACCTTCGAGAGCCCGTCCGGCGTGTGGGCGTAGTCCACGAGAACCGTGAAGTCCTGGCCCTGGTCGATCCGCTCGACGCGTCCCGGAACCGGCGATGCCGCGGCGAGACCATCGGCGATCTCCTCGATCGGCAGCCCGAGCTGCTGGGCACACCGGATGACCACGAGCGTGTTGGCGACGTTGAACCGCCCGGCGAGGGGAACCGAGAACTGGTGCCCATCCAGACGGAAGGTCGAGCCCGTCGGCGTGATGATCAGATCGTCGACCTCGTCGAGGTCGACCTCGATCACTTCGGTGGCAACCCGATCGGCCAGGCGACGGCCCATCGGCGAACCGACGTCGATGACCGACACGCCGGTCCGGTCCGGTCGAAACAGCGACGCCTTGGCCTCGAAGTACTCCTCGAAGGTGGTGTGGAAGTCGAGATGATCGAGGCTCAGGTTCGTGAACGCTGCGATCTCGAACCATGTGCCATCCACGCGGTGCTGGGCGAGAGCGTGCGAGGAGACCTCCATGACGACCGTCGACGTGCCCGCCGCGACCTCGGCGGCGAGCAGTGCCTGGAGCTCGGTCGACTCCGGGGTCGTGTGCAAACCGCTGAGCGTTCCGATCGAAGCTGCCGATCGGCCGTTGGCGTTCAGGACCTCGGCCAGCAGGTGCACGGAGGTGGTCTTGCCGTTGGTACCGGTGATACCGACCACGGGCAGGCTTCGGGACGGGAAGCCGTGGAACGCGGCCGCGAGCCAACCCACCGTCGAACGGGTATCAGGGCTGACGATCTGGGGGATCTCATCGGGGAGATCGAGGGGATGGTCCACCAGGACGGCGCTCGCCCCCGCATCGACTGCCGCGCTCGCGAAGGCATGGCCGTCGAAGTCGGCGCCGCGAATGCAGACGAACAGCTCGCCCTCGATGAGCCGGCGCGAATCGAGCGCCAAGCCGGTGATCACCGCCGTCGGCCGCCCGGTCAGCTGGAGGTCGAGGCCGGGCGAAGCGGCTGCGGCCGTCTCGATCAACGTGGCGACCGTCATCTCAGCCATGTCCGCTCGACTCGTCGCTCGACGTCGCCTCGTCTCCGTCGGCGGCCGAGTCGGTGGAGGACGCCGACGGTTCGGCGACCGGTTCGGGTGTCACGGCCACTTGGCCCCGAACGCGCGGGGCGACGGCATCGTCGGCAACGGTCGGCTCTGGTACCACCTCGCCCGACAGCAGCACCTCGCCCGCCGGCGGGATCTGGAAGTGGCGCATGGCGTACTCGGCGATGTCGGCGAACAACGGAGCGGCGGCGTACCCGCCGTAGATCGCCGCCGACGGCTCGTCGATCGTCACCAGGATGGAGATCTCGGGCGCTTCTGCCGGTAGGAAACCGGCGAAGCTGGCGTTGTAGTGGTAGTTGCCCGCTCCGTCGACGTAGCCACCCCCCGACTGGGGAATCCACGCCGTGCCGGTCTTGCCGGCGACCGAGTAGCCCGCGACGGCAGCCTGTTGACCGGTCCCGCGGTCGACCACGCCGGCGAGCATGGTCTGGAGCTGACGGGCGGTGCGCTCGGAGACCACCCGACGAGTGGCACCGATCTCCAGCTCGATCGCGTCGCCCCTGCCGTCGGTTGCGTCGGCCACCAGACGAGGTGGCACGTAGAGCCCGTCATTGGCGATCACGTTGAACGCCGACAGCATCTGCACCGGTGTCACCGAGATCCCCTGTCCGATCGGGATCGTTGCGATCGAGACCCCCGACCAGTTCTCGAAGTCGATCATCACGCCGCTGCTCTCACCGACCGAGTCGAGCGCTGTCACCCGCCCGAAGCCGAAGGCCTTGAAGTAGTCGTCGACGGCGTCGCCGCCGAGATCCATGGCCCACAACATGGTGCCGATGTTCGACGACTTCACGAGAATCTCGGTGAGACTCCAATCCTCGGTGGGATGCGGACTCGAATCGGAGAACTCGGCGTCGTACAGCTGATACGTCGACGGGACCTCGCGAACTGATGTGGGCGTGGCGACGCCTTCCTCGAGAATGGCGGCAATGGTCAGCGGCTTGGTGATCGACCCCGGCTCGAATGC
Organism: Acidimicrobiales bacterium; assembly: GCA_024638845.1. GTDB lineage: Bacteria > Actinomycetota > Acidimicrobiia > Acidimicrobiales > JAHEJN01 > JAHEJN01. The sequence continues at coordinate 22,060 of JAHEJN010000012.1, forward strand.
CCAGGTCACCGCTTTGTTCTCACCCGATTGAATCACCTCACCGTCGTCGTCTCTCGTCACCGTTGCCATGGCCAGGATCTCGCCGGTCGCCGGCTTCATGGCCACGACGGTGCCGCCCTTGGCCCCCATGTCGCGCACCCGTGCGGCGAGCGTGCGCTCGACCTCGAATTGCAGTGGGCGATCGAGGCTCAGCGTCAGGTCGGCGCCTCGCTCGGCCGGTGTCTCGTCGAGGGTGCCGGTGGCGATGGTGCGCCCGTCGGGAGCGGTTTCCAGCAGCACCTCGCCCGGTACACCTGCGAGCAGCCCGTCGTACTGGAGCTCGAGGCCGCTGAGCCCGGTGTGATCGATGCCGACGATGCCCAGGACCGACCCGGCCAGTGCGGGGCCGGACGGATTGAATCGCTTCGGCTCCTCGAGAGTGGCCACTCCGTCGAGGCCGAGCTCCAACACCGCGTCGGCCACATCGTCGTCGACCTGGCGGGCCAGGTACACGAAGGCGGCGTCGGTGGTGAGGCGTTCGAGCACGAACGCCTCGTCGAGGTCGAGCACCGGAGCCAGCTGACGCGCCGTCGACTTCGGATCGACGACCAGTCGTGGGTCGGCCCAGATCGTCCGTTGCGGAATGGAGATGGCCAGCTGCTCTCCGTTCCGGTCGAGAATCGCTCCCCGCCGGCCGGGCAGCGTGACCTGGTGCACCCGCTGGGACTCACCGAAGGCGACGTACTGGGCGGGCGATCGCACCTGGAGATCGATCATCCGGTACGACAGCGCTGCGGCTATCAACACGAACAGAACTCCGAGAACCCGCAGACGGCGACGAGGCGACGGTGCTCCGGTGGCGCGGCCCCGGGTGCTCCCCCGCCGCGTTGGAGTGGTCGAGATGACGCGGGGCCGATAGCTCGGCGGGGAGGAGCGGCGAGCGCGCGAGGCATGCGACGACCGACCGCGCGCGCTCATTGCCCGGCAGCTTCCTGGTTCTCGACCGCCGGGCTCAGGTACACGACCTCCGGCGCGTCGACCATTCCGTAGCTACGGGCAGCAGCGACGATGCGTTCGGGCGCTTCCATCCGGGCCAGCTCCAACTGCAGGCGGTCGTTCACGCTGGTCGTCGTCGCGATGTCGGTATTCATTCGGTCGAGCTCGCGTTGGCCCTGGACGATCAACGCGTGGAACATCGCCATCAGCAGGAGTACTCCGAGGATGCTCACCAGGGCTGCCGTCCCGAGCATGCGCACCGTCGAGCGGGTGGGTTCGAGCGCTTCGAGGGATGCGGGCCGCTGGCGCCGGACCTCTGGCGCCGGAGCAGTCGATGCCCGCCTGCGGACCGGTGCGGTCGCGGTCATTGCGCTCATGCGGCGATCTCGAGCTTCTCGAACACCCGAAGTCTCGCACTGGCCGCCCGGGGGTTGCGCTCTTTCTCCTCCGCGGTCGGGGTCACGCCGCCGCGCCGAATCAACGCGATGGAACCCTCGGGGGCAAGCTCCACGGGGAGACCCCGCGGGGACGGCGAAACCGCCTCGGCCGCCCGCAACACCGCCTTCACGATGCGGTCTTCGCCGGAGTGATAGGTGAGGACCGCGCCGCGGCCGCTGGGGAGGAGACGGTCGATCGCCTGTTCCAGCGCCGGTTCGAGCACGTCGAGCTCCCGGTTGACTGCGATCCGCAAGGCCTGGAACGTGCGCTTGGCCGGATGCCCGCCGCGACGACGCGCCGCAGCCGGAATGGCGCGGCGAACGAGCTCGGCCAGCTCGGCGGTCCCCGAGACCGGACGAGCGGCGACGATCGCATCGGCGATCCGCGACGCGAAGCGCTCGTCCCCGTAGCGCCTGATCACTGCGGCCAGTTCCTTGCCGTCGGCCTGGTTCACCAGCACCTCAGCGGTCAGCTCCTGGTCGGTGTCCATCCGCATGTCGAGCGGGCCATCGTTGCGGTAGCTGAAGCCACGCTCGGGAAGGTCGACCTGCGGCGAGCTGACGCCGAGGTCGAAGAGCACGCCGACCACGTTCGCCACCGAGAGATCATCGAGACTGGCGGCGAGACGATCGAACCGGCAGCGGACGAGCCGAACCCGCTCGCCGTGCGATGCGAGTCGATCGGCCGCGGCGGCGAGAGCCATCGGGTCCTGATCGAGTCCGACCAAGCTGAGATCGTCACGACTCCGGAGAATGGCGTCGGCATGACCGCCGCCGCCGAGGGTTGCATCGACGACGACCCCGGTGGGCACGGCGGCGAACACGTCGACGATCTCGGCGATCATCACCGGTTCGTGTTCGAATCCCCCGCCGTTGTGTCGGCCGCCCATCACGCTCCGAATCGAAAGCGAGGACGGGCGGGCGAGAAGCCCGAGATGGGCTCGTTCATCGGCAGTTCTCCGACCAGCGGGCGCACGTCGGGATGTCTCCCCGATCGAGCTAGATGGCAAGCGGGCGGAGTAGGGGCCTTCCATCTTGCCGGCCGGAGAACTGCCCATGAACGAGCCGAGACCGGCACCGAACACGGAGGGGTGGATGGGACATGGGCGGGGTGGCACATCACAACCACGCTCCGCTGGAGATCTCCGAGCCCGAGCTGTTCTCCTGGACCTGGGTCCACGCATCAGGGCGGTAGATCTCGATTCGGTTGAGGGCACCGATGACCACGGTGTCGGCCTCGATCTTCACGGCGTCGCGTTGCGACTGGGGAATGGTGAGCCGTCCTTGCTTGTCGATCCTCACCACGTTGGCTCCCGCCGAGAACACCCGGAGGCTGTCCTGGGGGAACTCCCCTGCCTGCGCTTGGTGACTCAGGCGGGCAATTGCTTCGGCGAAGCCCTCGGTGCTGTACAGGCAGAGCCTGCCGTTCATCTGGGCCAGATAGCCGGTGTCACCGAGGAGGTCACGAAACGAGACGGGCAGGGCCAAGCGGCCCTTGTCGTCCAGTGATCGCTCGAAGGTCCCGACGAACACGTTGCCGATCGCCTTTCTCGTGTGGTCCTGCCTGCCCGTGGATCACGAGGGATTCCGGTCCCCCGCTCCCCACAGCGCCCCACTTTAGGTCCATCAATCCCCACAGGTCAACCATTGATCGCCGATTCGGGGGAAATACCCATCCCGACGCATGCTCATGAGGACGCTCGGGGCCACCCTCTTCGGTCGCGGCGACGGGGCTCAGCGAGTGGCGATGGCGCGCAGGAACGCGTCGACGACGGCGGCCGAGTCGGCGCCGACCGGACCGGCGATGCGACCGAGGACCGCAAGGGCGGCGTCTCGCTGGTCGGCATCGACCAGCGTGTCGACCCACCTGGCCGGCGTCCAGGCCAGCAGAGCCGTGCACTGGAACCGGCAGTACCCACGAGTGCGCCGCTGCGAGATGCCCGTCACCTTGCGACCGCCGAGGGTGACCTCACCGCGACCGACTCCAGCGAAGCAGATCGCCGCCGACAGCGACGAGCTCTGCACGACACCGTCGTGGGCCTCGATCGCGGGCCGCCTGGCTGGCGCCACGACCGTGGCCACCGCCTCGGACCACACGGCGCCGAGCCACTCGAAGGCCCGCCCGACGTCCGCGTCCCACCGGTCGTCGCCGGTCGGCACGAACACGTCGATCCACACCTGGTCGCCCGGTGCCAGATACACCGCCCCGCCGCCACTGCGGCGGACGACGACGTCGACATCGAGTCCGAGGCGCTCGACTCGTGCGTCGATCTCGGCCCGCCCCCGACCCTGAGCCGATCCGAGCACCAGCGCAGGGCGGGCGACCTCGACGATCCAGATCTGCGGTCTCGACGAGTCGACCGGTTCTGCGGCGTGAACGTCACCGGCGGTTTCGGTGCGCCACTCGACGCTCCACCGACCGACCCACGCCGGAGTCCGGCCCGACACGGCGCGGCTCAGGCCGACCGACGGACGTGGAGATACGGCACCCAGGGATCGGGTACCACCGGAGCCGCGGCGGTGAGCAACGTCGCACGAGACGGCGCCTCGGGTGCCCGTCGCAGGCCCATCGGCAGCTCACTCAACAAGCGGTCACGCTTCCTGGTGTTGCACGGCCGACACGCGGCGACGACATTGTCCCATGTGTTGGCGCCGCCGCGGCTGCGTGGCGTCACATGGTCGATGCTGTCGGCATGGCCTCCGCAGTACTGGCATCGGTGGCCATCGCGCGCAAACACCGCTCGTCGGCTGATGGCTCGCGAGTTCGTGTACGGGACGTGGACGTAGTACCGGAGTCGAAGCACCGAGGGAATGGGCAGGGCGGCGCGCTCGGAATGCAGCGCGTGCTCGGACTCGTGGACGATGTCGGCCTTCTGCTCGAACACGAGCAGCGCACCGCGACGGCCCGGCACCACGCTCAGGGGCTCGTTGGTGGCGTTGAGGACAAGCGACCGAACCATCGGCGTCAGATTAGCCCTCGAAGCCGCGTCGACCGGAGTCGCTGTGCGCCGCAGGCGGCGGTGGCGGGTCGAGACGCCGACACCAGTCGAGCCAGGCGGTGACATCGGCGGCCGGCGGGGCTCCCGATCCGTCGCCTCCGTAGGCGGTGACCATGCGGAATCGGACGAGCCCCGCATCGGGAAGGGGCAGGAAGGGTCGCCTCGCCCACCACCGCCGCCGCCGGAACCGGACCACCTGACGTATCGCAACCGGCCACAGCCGCGGACGGCGGAGCACCGCCACGAGCACGGCACGCCACGAAAGGCCCTTCGGGTATCTCGACGTCACGACCGCCGAGGCTACCGGCCGACCGAGGTACGCGGGAGCGCTTGGGTATGATCCGGCAGCCGGAGCCGGGACATATCGTGGGCGCCGCGGCATGCTCAAGCAACCATCGGAGAACCGTGTCTTCAACGACCGAAGCCCGTAAGGCGACCTTCGCCGAATTGTTCGAATCGATAGCCAGAAACGTCGAGTCCGTCATCCGGGGGAAGCCCGAGACGGTACGGCTGGTGTTGTTGTGTCTGTTGAGCGAAGGCCATCTCCTGCTCGAGGATGCGCCGGGCGTCGGCAAGACGTCGATTGCCAAGGCGGTCGGTCGTTCGATCGACGTCGAGGTCGGTCGCATCCAGTTCACCCCCGACCTCCTGCCCTCCGACGTGATCGGTGTGGCGGTATGGGACCGTGGCACCTCACAGTTCGATTTCCGTCAGGGCCCCGTGTTCAACAGCATCGTCGTGGCCGACGAGATCAACCGGGCATCACCCAAGACCCAGTCGGCCCTGCTGGAGGCCATGGCCGAGCGGCAGGTCACCGTCGATCGCACAACCCATGTGCTTCCTCATCCGTTCCTCGTCATCGCCACCCAGAATCCCCTCGAACACGAGGGCACCTATCCCCTGCCCGAATCCCAGCTCGACCGGTTCATGATGCGGGTCAGCGTCGGCTACCCGAGCAGGGCTGCGGAGCTCGAGATCCTCGACGGCCAACAGGGCGGCTCCCGCCTCGAGGAGCTCGAGCCGGTGGTCACCGCCGCCGAGATCCGAGGCATGGTGCGCTCGGTCCTCAAGGTCCACGTGGCTCCCACGGTGAAGGGGTATCTGGTCGATCTGGCGGCCGCGTCGCGGTCGCACCCCGGCATGTCGCTCGGAGTCTCTCCGCGGGCCACCCTCAGCCTTCAGCGCGTGTCACAAGCGCGGGCGGCTGCGCTCGGACGTGACTACGTCACGCCCGACGACGTCAAGTCGTTGGCGCGACACTGTCTCGGGCACCGCGTCGTCGCGTCACCACAGGCCGTGTCGCGCGGAATGAGCGGCGCCGAAGTCCTGGCCGAGATCGTGGCGTCGCTGCCCGTACCGGTCGTCACCTGACCCATGACGGTCCGAGGCCTCACCACCCTCACGGCCGGCGTCACCGCGCTGCTGGCCGGACGTGTCTTCGGGTTGCTCGAGGTGATCGCCATCGGTCTGGTTCTCATCGGGCTGGTGGTGTTCAGCTTCATCGTGGTCGTCTTCCCGCGTGGCCGGCTGGCGCTCGCGCGTCGATTGCGACCCGAACGGATAACGGTCGGCCAGGCCGCCCACATCGATCTCCGTCTCGAACAGCGGGGACGCCTCTCGTCGGGCATCCTGCGCCTGCAGGACGGTGTGTCGAACACGGCGGGAGCCGAGCTCCGATCCACGCCCGTCCCGGCGAAGCACACCCGGCTCGCGACCTACCGCGTGCAGCCACCCGCGCGCGGCGTCGTCACCATCGGTCCGCTCGAGGTCGAGCGACTCGACCCCTTCGGTCTCGCCCGCCGACGCATCGCCACCCTCGACGTGTCCGAGCTCGTGGTGCACCCGCAGATCCTGCCCATCGCCGCGCCCACTCGACCACGCGCCGTCGATCTCGCGAGCTCGATCTCGGTGCCCCAACAGGAACTGCGCGGCGACGACTTCCACGCGCTGCGCCTGTACGAGCTCGGTGACGACCTGCGCCGGGTGCACTGGAAGGCAACCGCGCGGCACGACGAACTGATGATCCGCGAACACGACGACTCTCGTGAGGGTCGGACCACCGTGGTGGCCGACGTGCGGGCATCGGCGGTTTCGGCTGCCGCCCTCGAGCGCATTCTCGTCGCCGCGGCCAGCGTGCTCGACGCGGCGGCCACACGCGGCGACGAGGTCGCGCTTGTCCTCACCGACGGATCCGGTCCCTACAACGCCCTCGATCGGCGCGGCCTCACGCCGCTGCTCGACGTGTTGGCGCGCGTCCAGCTCGCGCACGGCATCTCGGGCCTCGACAAGACGCTCCAGGTCCTGCGGGCCAATCAGCGGAGCGGAGGGCTGGTGAGCCTCCTCGGCGACGGTGACACGGGCGACCACGCGGCATCGCTCGCCACCGGTTTCCAAGCCCACCTGCCGTTCGTCTTCGCGTTCCGCGACGACGACTCGGGTGCCGTCACCGACGACTTCGGCGATCGGTGGACGGCCGAGATCCAGCGGCGGAGCACCGCCGAGGCTCACCGATGACCCGCCGTTTCTCGCTGGCCGAGCAATTGGCACTCCTCGTGACCGAGCTCACGCTCGTCGCGGCCACCCTTGCCGCCATCGTCGGCTTCGAACGGTTGTTCTCCGACGAGGTCTGGCGACGGCCACTGATTCTCACCGTCGCCATCGGCCACGGTGTCGCCATGCTCCTCCGCCGTCTGCGGCTTCCCTCGGTCCTCGCCGTCGTTGCCTTCCTCGGCGCAGGCGCGATCGCCATCACCCACCTCCTCTACGACACCACCAGCAGCTGGTATCTCCCGACCGGGGCCACCCTCGACGCCCTCCGACCCGATCTCGAGGCCGCGCGCGACACCTTCGGCACGGCCGTCGCGCCCACCCCGGCCATCCCGGGATTCGTCGTGCTGGCGGCGGTCGCCGTGTGGATCCTGGTCGGACTCGCCGACGCCATCGCCTTTCGCGCCCGGCTGACCCTCCCCGCCCTCGTTCCCGCCTCCGCCATCGTGATCTTCATCGCCTCCCTCGGCAGCGACGTCCGTCGCACCCCGCTCCTGGTACTGGTTCTCGGCGCCTCTCTCGTCTTCATCGTCACCCACCGAAGCCTGCTCCTCCCCGCCGATCACACATGGCTCGGGAACCTCACCGATGCCCGGTCGGCCATGGCCCGGTTCGCTGCACCGGTCGCCGTTCTCGCCGGCCTGTTCGCCATCGCCACGGTGCCCTTCGTTCCGGGTTCGACCGATTCGCTGGTCCAGTTCAACTCGAGCGGTCCGGGCGACCCGGCTCGCGTGGTCATCAGCCCCCTCGTCGACATACGCGGCCGCCTCGTGAGCCAGCAAGACGTCGAGGTGTTCCAGGTCCGCAGCCCCGAACCGGCGTACTGGCGGCTCACGGCGCTCGACACGTTCAACAACCAGGTGTGGAGCAGCCGGGCCGACTACGACGGCGCGGGGAGCGAGCTCGAGCCAACGGTCACCTCCGGCACCAGCAGCCGAGCAGTGTCACAGCAGTTCCGCATCCAGGCACTGGCCGCCGTGTGGCTGCCTGCGGCCTTCCAACCCGACCGCATCGTCGACGTCGAAGGAGCCAGTGTCCAGTGGGAACCCGACTCCGCCACGCTGATCGTGCGGAACGGCACCCCGACCTCTGATGGCATCGAGTACACGATCGAGTCAGCGGTCCCCGAGTTCCAGCAGACCGATCTGTCGGCGCTCCCCTCCGGCTTCCCCGTGGAGTACGAGGCGTTCACCGAGCTCCCCGCCGACTTCAGTCCGCTGGCGCGTGATCTCGCTCAGGAGATCGCGGGCGACATTCCGAGCCCATACGGGCAGGCGATGGCGCTGCAGACCTTCTTCCGATCGTCGTTCACCTACGACATCAACGTTGCCGCCGGGCACGACGTCAATCGCATCGAGGACTTCCTGGCGCTTCGTCAGGGCTACTGCGAGCAGTTCGCCGGAACCTTCGCCGCCATGGCCCGATCGCTCGGCCTGCCCGCACGGGTGGCCGTCGGCTTCACCTGGGGCGACAACGATCCCCTCGATCCCACGCTGTTCCGGGTTCGCGGCGAGCATGCCCATGCGTGGGCCGAGGTGTACATCGACGGAGCCGGGTGGGTGCTGTTCGAGCCCACCCCGGGCCGCGGTGCTCCCGGCGCCGCCTATACACAGGTCTCCCCCGCTCAAGACGAGACCGGCATCTCCGAGGACGTCGCCGGCTCTCCTCTGGTCCCCGCCATCCCCGACCTTGCGCCGAACGTGCTCGAGGCGCTCGCCGGGCTCGACGAGGGCTCGACGCTCGCACCAGGAGCCGGCGGCGCAGTCCCCGACTCGAGCTTCACGATGCCCGGCTGGGTCCTCGCCGTCGCCATCATCGCCGGAGTCGCCCTCGTCGTCGTGGCCGCCTTCCCCTTCCTTCGCCGCCGCCTGCGGCGAACCCACCACCGGGCCCACCTCGATCATCTCCGTCGCCGGGTGCTCGCCGCGTGGGACAACGCCGTCACGAGCGTGGCCCCCCTGGGTCTGCGGCCGACCGGTGCCGAGACCAGCACCGAATTCGTCCGCAGGGCGACGCCGTTGCTCGGACCTCAGCCTCGCTTCGTGGACCTGGCCAACACGGTCGATCGAGCGCGGTACTCACCCGAGCCGCTCGACGAGTCCGTCGCCGCCGACGCCGAGGCCGCGGGGCAGCACATCGAGAACCTGGCCCACGATCGAACCACCTGGTGGGATCGCTACCGGGTGGAGTTCGATCTCGTCGGTCGCCGCCGCTGAAGACCGACGAACGTCACTCGTCGGTGTTCTCACCGTCGGGTCGGGGACCGCGGAACCCGCGTACCGGCCGGGAACGGATGTTCTGTGCGATCTGGTCGATGCTGACCTTGCCCAACTGACGGAGGCTGCGCTCGACGTAGATCGCAGATCCGAACATGACGAGGAAGCCGGAGAAGGCGAGCCAGTACGACGTCGACAGCATGACGATCATGATGGCCAAGCCGACGACACACCCGAGAATGGCCCAGCGCAGGTTGCGCGCCGGATCGGTGTACACGGTGGTGGAACGCACCTCGTTGGCGAGGTCGGGATCGGACTCGTAGAGTCGCTGCTCGATCTCGGAGAGGATTCGCTTCTCATCCTCGGATAGCGGCACCCGTTCACTCCTCGTCCCCGACGTCGGGCTCGACGTCCCCGGTTCGTACCGAATCCAGTCTCGCACACGCGGGTGCCGCCGACAACGCGCCGGATGCGAGTCAATCCGGCTGCGAAGGACCCCACTGCTGGTCGCCCTGGCGCTTCACGCGCAGGCCCTCGACACCGGCGAGTGCCGCCGGGCCGATGGCTGCGGCGCCGAAGCGGTCGCGGATCTCGTCGACCGCGCGCTCGGCTTCGCACCAGTGCTCGTCGGGCTGGTCGAAGGACAACTGCTGGGCCACTTCGGTTCCGAGCGACGAGACGCCCACACCCAGCAGGCGGATACCGGCTCGCATGTCGAGCGCGTCCATGAGATCCCGGGCGGTTCTGACCACGACACGAGCGGAATCGGTCGGCTGGGCCAACGTGAGCGACCGCGTGAGGGTGGTGAAGTCGCTGTAGCGGACCTTGAGGTTGACGGTTCGTCCCGCCCGCCCGGCAACCCGGAGCCGGCGGGCCACCGCATCGCCGAGACGAATGAGCTCGCGGTCGACGAGCTCTCGATCGAGCAGATCGCGGGGGAACGTCTCCTCGTGGCTCACCGACTTGGCCTCGCCATCGGCGACGACGGGGCGGTCGTCGAGCCCGTTGGCCAGCGCGTGGAGGTGGCGGCCCGAGGCCTGACCCACCGCGGAGACCACCGCCGACCGCGGCAGGGCGGCAAGATCTCCGATCGAGTCGACGCCGAGGCGATCGAGCTTGGCCAGTGTCGCCGGACCGACGCCCCACAGGGCGCGAAGCGGCAGTGGGTGCAGGAAATCGAGCTCGCCACCGGGTGGGACCACCAGGACGCCGAGGCCGGGAGTGATGCCGGATCGATCGGCGACGGGCTTGGCTCTGGGCGACGCGAGCTTGGCGAGGAACTTGCACGTTGCCACGCCGACCGAGCACGGCAGCTGTTCGGCGGCGGCGACATCGTCGCGGATGGCACGACCGATGTGTTCCGGCGAGCCGTGGAGCCGCTGACTCCCGGTGACGTCGAGAAAGGCCTCGTCGAGCGACAGCGGCTCCACCAGCGGTGTGTACCGCTGGAAGATCTCCATGACGCGGCGGCTCACCTCGCCGTAGTGACCGTGGTCGCCGTCGAGGAACACGAGATCGGGACACAGCGCCGTGGCCCGACGGGAGGGCATGGCCGAGTGGACGCCGTAGCACCGCGCCTCGTAGGACGCCGCCGCCACGACCCCGCGGGCGCCGCGGCCGCCGACCGCCACGGGCCGGCCGACGAGCTCGGGGTGGCGGAGCAGCTCGACCGACGCGTAGAACGCATCCATGTCGACGTGCAGGATCGCTCGCGCCTCGGAGGGCCAAGTGCTCACGTGGCCAGTATGACCGAGTCCGATGACACCGAGGGGTCCTCGATACGCTTGGGTGATGCCCGAAACGCCCGAGCCCGGTCTCGCCTCGGCGGCGCCCTCACTGCTGTCCCGACTGCTCGCCTTTGCCGCGGTGATCATCGGTGGCGCGTGCGGCGCGCTGATCGGATACGGCTTCACCGACCTCCAGTGCGAGGGCGACTGTGCGACGTGGCTCGGCCTGAGCACGGTCATCGGAGCGCTCGTCGGGGCTCTGGGCGTGGCGGTGGTCGCCGTTCTGGCACTGCGGGCCATGGACGAATGGGACTCGACCCAGAAGCAATCGCCGCGTCGTCGGTAGCCGTCGACCCGTCGACGGGCTGACTACGCTCGGACGATGCCCGAGCACCGAATGGTCGTCCCGCCCTCGGATGCCCTGCTCGAGCTCGCCACCCGTGCGGCGAGGCGTGCCGGCGACCATGCCCTGCAGGCGGCCGGGAAAGGACTCGCCATCGAGACGAAGTCGTCGGCCAACGATTTCGTCACCCAGGTCGACCAGGAGTGCGAGCGGCTCATCGTCGACTCGCTCCTCGCCGAGCGTCCCCACGACGGACTCGCAGGCGAGGAGGGGGCAGCGACGCCAGGAACCACCGGAGTCACGTGGCACATCGACCCGATCGACGGCACGACGAACTACGTCTACGGCCAGCCAGGATGGGCCGTCTCGATCGCCGCCGAGGTCGAGTTCCCCGAGGGCCACATGGCCGTCGGTGTCGTGTTCGACCCGCGCCACGACGAGTTGTTCACGGCGGTCCACGGAGTCGGCGCATGGTGCAATGGCGAGGCGATCGCTCCGAGATCCGGAGCGCAGCTGACATCGGCGGTGATCGCCACCGGCTTCTCCTACGACGCCGACATCCGTCGCCACCAGGCGGCGGTTCTCGCCGACGTCCTCCCCGCAGTGGGGAACATCCGCCGGTTCGGCTCGGCCGCCGTCGACCTGTGCTGGGTGGGTCTCGGTCGAGTCGACGCCTACTACGAGACCGGCCTCAACCTCTGGGACCGCGCCGCCGGGGGGCTCATCGCCGCCGAGGCGGGTGCCCTCGTGCACGATCTCCATCACCGAGAGCCCACCCGACGCTTCACCTTTGCGGCGTCCCCGGCCATTCACGACCAGCTCCGCGCCGTGCTGGTGGCGGCCGGCGCCGACCGGATCGAGATCGCCGAATGACCCCATTTCGGTCCGATGCCAAGCGCAGCGGCCGAGAATGAGGCACCATCAAGGCGTGGGAACAAGAATCCTGACCGTCGAAGACGACGAACGAATCCGCACCGCCGTGAAGTTGGCGCTCGAGGACGAGGGCTGGCAGGTCCTCGAAGCCGACAACGGCGAGGAGGCGCTGGCCCTGTTCCGCCGCGAGCCGGCCGACGTCGTCCTCATCGACATCATGCTGCCCGGTATCGACGGATTCGAGGTCTGCCGCTCGCTGCGCCGCAACAGCGACGTGCCCATCGTGATGGTCACCGCACGCGACGACACCCACGACGTGGTTGCCGGGCTCGAAGCAGGCGCCGACGACTACCTGACCAAGCCCTTCGCCCCCAAGGAGCTCTCGGCCCGCATTCGCGCGCTGCTCCGTCGGGCCCGCACCACCGAGCCCGGTGTGTCGCGACTGACCTTCGGTGACCTCGAGATCATCCCCGAACAGGGGCGGGTCACGTTGTCCGACGACGATCTGCATCTCACCAAGACCGAGTTCCGTCTGCTGGTCGAGCTGGCCTCGAGCCCTGGTCGCGTGTTCTCCCGCGAGGTTCTGCTCGAGCGGGTCTGGGGCTACGACTACTTCGGCGACGGACGGCTGGTCGACGTGCACATCCGTCGCCTGCGCACCAAGATCGAGGCCGACCCGGCCAACCCGCGCCACGTCGTGACCGTGCGGGGTCTCGGGTACAAGCTCCAGTCCTGATCCATGGCCGACGACGCGCCGGAGGTGCTCCTGCGACCGAGGCGGCGCCTCGGTCTGCGGTCCCGGGTCGTTCTGGCGTTCGTCGTGGGCGCGCTGCTCGTCAGTGGAATCCTGGCCGGCGTCGCCTACACCGTCACCCGGAACAACCTGGTCGACACGCGCGAGCGAACCGGCATCCGCATCGCGGCGAGCAATGCCGCCGCCGTGCGGGCCCAGCTCAATGTCGAGGACGTCGACCCGGCCGAGATCCTGCTGACGCTGTCGACGCCGCTCCAGTCGGTTCCCACCCTCCGGCTGGGGAGCGATTCGTGGCTCACGGCCGACCCCCTCCGCTTCGCCGACACCGACGTGAACGTGCTGTTGCTGGGCCAGGTCGAGAGTGGCCAACCGTCGCAGATGCGCTATCGGTTCAGCAACGCCCCGTTCCTCGTCGTCGGCGTTCCCCTACCCGATCGCGATGCGCTCTACTTCGAAGCCATTCCTCTCCGCGACATCGACGACACCCTCCAATCGCTCGGCATCGCATTGACCGGCGGTGCTGTGGTCTCGACCATCGCGGCGGCGATGCTCGGCTGGTGGGCGGCTCGACGGGTGCTGTCACCCCTCGAGGAAATCGGCGAGGCCGCCGAGGCCATCGCCGCCGGCGAGCTCGACACCCGCCTCGAGGCAGAGACCGACCGCGATCTCGGCCGGCTCACCGGCTCGTTCAATCTCATGGCCAGGACTCTTCAGCAACGCATCGAACGCGACGGTCGATTCGCGTCGGAGGTGAGCCATGAGCTCCGGTCGCCGCTGATGACGCTGGCCGCATCGATGGAGGTCCTGAACAATCAACGGGACGAGATGCCCGATCGGGCGCAGACCGCGCTCGATCTGCTCACCACCGACCTCGTGCGCTTCCAGGGGCTGGTCGAGGATCTGCTCGAGATATCGCGGTTCGACGTGGGCGCGGTCAACCTCCAGCTCTCTCGGTTCGAAGTGGCCGAGTTCGTCCGCCAGGCTGTCGGCGTCGCCGGTCATGAGGTCCCGGTCACCTACCCGAAGCGCGTCGAAGGCCTCTTCATCGAAGCCGACAAGCGTCGCCTGGCACGGGTGATCGCCAACCTGCTCGACAACGCCGAGAAGTACGCGGATGGCGCCACCGGTGTCGAGATCAACCGCGACGGCGACACGGTGACCATCACCGTGCTCGACGAAGGCCCCGGAGTCCCACTCGAGGAACGCGAAGCGATCTTCGATCGATTCTCTCGCGGCGTCGAGGGCGGCCGTCGCGGCACCGGCACCGGCGTGGGACTGGGGCTTTCACTCGTGGCCGAGCACGTGAACCTGCACGGGGGAACCGTGATGGCGCTGCCGCGCGACGACGGTGCGATCGGGACCCGCTTCGTGGTCACCCTTCCGGGCGTGGCCCGATGAGACGAATCATCACGCTCGTTCTCGGCGCGGCCCTCGCGGCATCGTGCGGCGTTCCCGTCGACAGCGAGCCGATCGCCCTCGATACCGAGAGCCTGCCTCCGGGCCTCTCGTCGACGACGACCACCACGTTGCCCGAGGAGGAACCGACCGGCATCGAGATCGCGCTCTTCCTCATCGGCGAGGATGGCCGGCTCGACGCCGTCGATCGGTCCTTCGCCACTCCGGTCACGAGCCAGGCCGTCGTCGAGGCCCTGATCGCCGCGGCCGACGAGCCCGAGCTCGTCGAACAACAACAGCTCGTATCCGCGATCCCGAGCACGACGACCGTTCTCGGCGTCGAGCGCATGGAGAACATCCTCGTCGTGAATCTCGGTGAGGAGGGCTTCGCCGAGATCACCGAGCCCGAACAGCGGCTGCGGGCCGTCGCCCAGTTCGTGTACACACTCACCGGGCTCGAGTCGGTCGACGCCATACTCTTCGAGATCGCCGGCGAACGTCGCCAGGTGCCCACCGATGGCGACCCCACCGAGGAGCCCGTCGACCGTGAGGACTTCCGCACCCTCGGCTGACGTCCCACTCGCAGCCGAATGCCACTGCGAGTACCTTCGGGCCAGTGAGCCACGTGATCGCCATCGATGCCGGCACCACGGGTGTGCGGGCCATCGCCTTCGCCCACGACGGAACCCCGACCCTGTCGGCCTACCGCGAGTTCACCCAGCACTTCCCTCAGCCCGGTTGGGTCGAGCACGATGCCGACGAG
Source organism: Acidimicrobiales bacterium (assembly GCA_024638845.1). GTDB lineage: Bacteria > Actinomycetota > Acidimicrobiia > Acidimicrobiales > JAHEJN01 > JAHEJN01. The sequence continues at coordinate 37,089 of JAHEJN010000012.1, forward strand.
ATCTGGCAGGTCACCCAGGAGGTGCTCGGGGAGGTGCACGGTGCCCTGGGCACCAACCCGGTGGCCGTCGGCATCACCAATCAACGGGAAACGGTGGTGGTGTGGGATCGTCGTACCGGCCGGCCGCTGCATCGGGCGATCGTCTGGCAGGACCGTCGCACCGCCGACTACTGCAACCACCTGGCCGATGCGGGTCATCTGCCGATGGTGCGCGACCTCACCGGCCTGGTGCTCGATCCGTACTTCTCGGCGTCGAAGCTGCGGTGGCTCCTCACCGACGGTGGTGTGCCCGTCGACGACAACCTCGCCTTCGGCACGATCGACTCGTGGCTCATCTGGAAGCTCACCGGCGGCGCGCGCCACGTGACCGACACCACCAATGCCAGCCGGACGCTGCTGTTCGACATCCGTTCGATGCGGTGGAGCGAAGAGCTCCTCTCGCTGTGGGGGATCCCGGCATCGTGCCTGCCCGAGGTGCGACCGTCGAGTGGCCGCTTCGGCGACACCGCCGACGGCCTCACCCTGCCGGCGGGCACACCGATCAGCGGCGTCGCCGGCGATCAGCAGGCCGCGTTGTTCGGGCAGGCGTGCTTCGCTCCTGGCGCGACCAAGAACACATACGGAACGGGATCGTTCGTGCTCATGAACGTGGGCTCGACCTGTCCCGAGCCGGTCGAGGGGCTGCTCACCACGGTGGCCTGGACCCTCGAAGTCGACGGTCGACCCCACACCGAGTACGCGCTCGAGGGGGCCATATTCGTGACCGGCGCAGCCGTCCAATGGCTGCGCGACGGCCTGGGCATCATCGACCACGCATCCGATCTCGAGCCGCTGGCGCTGCAGTGCGAATCGAGCGACGGAGTGGTGCTGGTGCCGGCCTTTGCCGGCCTTGGCAGCCCCTGGTGGGATCCCTACGCTCGAGGCACGATCTGCGGACTCACGCGCGGCTCCGGTCGTCCCCAGATCGCTCGGGCGGTGATCGATGCCATGGTCCACCAGACCCGTGACGTCGTCGATGCGATGGCCGCAGCGTCGGGGACGCCGCCCGTCGTTTTGCGCGTCGACGGCGGCGCGGCGGCCATGAACACGTTGGTCCAGCAGCAGGCCGATCACCTGGGGGTACCGGTTGCCCGCCCCCGTGTGGCCGAGACGACCGCGCTCGGCGCCGCGTACCTGGCCGGTCTCGCCGAGGGATTCTGGCAGTCCCTCGATGACATCACCGACAACTGGCAGGTCGACCTCGAGGTCCAGCCCGGCGGTGATCGCGCCACCCTCGACGCCGCCCACGAGCAGTGGCACCGAGGAGTCGAGCGGGCACGTGACTGGGCCCAGGAGTAGGCCACCGCCGTCGAAGGCGGACGCCTACGGGGCTTCGAGGTCGGTCAAGGTCTTGCGGAGGTTGCGCACGGCTTGACCGATGCGCTGCTCGTTCTCGATGAGCGCGAAACGTACGTGCCCGTCACCACCCGGGCCGAAGCCGACGCCCGGAGAGACAGCGACATTGGCCTCACGCACGAGCTTCGACGCGAACTCGATGGAACCGAGGTGCCTGTAGGGCTCGGGAATGGGCGCCCATACGAACATGGTGCCGCGCGGCGGCTCGATGGTCCACCCGAGCCGCTCGAGCCCACCGCAAAGGGCGTCGCGCCGACTCTGGTAGATGTCGTTCACGAGCTTGGGGTGCTCGCTGGCCTCGTTCATGACCACCGTGGCGGCGATCTGGATGGGTTGGAAGGTGCCGTAGTCGAGATAGCTCTTCAACCGGGCCAGCGCCGCGATGGTGTCGGCGTTCCCGGCCAGGAACGCCACCCGCCAGCCGGCCATGGAGAAGCTCTTGGTCAGTGAGTAGAGCTCGACGGCCACGTCCTTGGCGCCGGGCACCTGGAGGATCGACGGCGGAGAGTACCCGTCGAAACCGAGGTCGGCGTAGGCGAAGTCGTGGACGAGCAGCACCTCGTGCTCGCGGGCGAAGTCGACCACCCGCTGCATGAAGTCGAGATCGACGCAGAGTGTGGTGGGGTTGTGGGGAAACGACAGCAGGATCACACGAGGCTTCGGCCACGAGTACTCCCACCGCTCCTGCATGGTCTCGAAGAAATCGACACCCGTACCCAGGGGGATCTCCCGCACCTCGGCACCGGCAAACAGCGGCGCATACAGGTGTATCGGATAACTCGGTGAGGGCACCAACACGGCGTCGCCGGGTTGGGCCAGCACCCACATCAGGTGTGACAGACCCTCCTTGGCGCCGATGGTGTTGATCACCTCGGTGTTCGCATCGAGCTCGACCCCGAAGCGCCGCAGATACAGATCGGCAAGGGCCTGCCGGAGCTTGGGAATGCCTCGCGACGCCGAATAGCGATGGTTCCTGGAGTTCCGCGCCGCCTCCGCCAGCTTCTCGACGGCGATGTCGGGCGACGGCAGGTCGGGGTTGCCGAACCCCAGGTCGATGACGTCTTCGCCTGCTCGACGGGCCTCGACCTTCAGTGAATCGATGATCGTGAAGACGTACGGCGGCAGCGACGGAATGCGGCGAAACTCCATGACCCGAGGCTAGCGATCACCGACGCCGCCGGGATGGAGGGGCATCAGGGATCATGGCGAGCGAGGAGGGCTGCACCCAGGGCGCCGGCGCCCGGGCCGTGGGTGGCGAGCTCGATCGAAACTGCCGGGCGGTGGCCGATGTCGTGCTGGTGGCCGACGAACCCTCGCTGGATGGCAGACAGGAGCGGCTCACCCATCTGCGAGAGCCCACCGCCGATGATGGCCGCCGAGACGTCGAGGACATTCACCAGGTTGGTCAGACCCAACCCGGCCCACCAACCCAGCTCGTCGAGCACGGCGAGGGCCTCGGGATGCCCTTCGGCCACCAACCCCGAAACGTGTTCGCTCTCGATCGAGTCGATGTCGCCGACCGATGCGACGATGGCGGGGACGCGACCCTCTCGGGCGGCCTGCCTCGTCAGCCGGCCCAGGGCACGTCCCGACGCATAGATCTCCCAGCAGCCGTGCCGACCACAGACACACTCGGGGCCGGCGGCATCGACCACCATGTGCCCGGCCTCGCCGGCGAATCCGTTGGCGCCCCTCTGGAGCTCACCGCCGAGCACCAGGCCCATTCCGATGCCGGTGCCGAGGGCGACGAAGGCAACATCGGTCAGGCCCCGCCCCGCGCCGGTCTGCATCTCGGCCCAGGTAGCGGTGGTGGCGTCGTTCTCCACGACGGCGCGACGTCGCAGTCTCGACGCCAGTTCGGCCGCCAGCGGGAACTCGATCAGCGTGGGGATGTTCGGCGACGTATGCACAACGCCCTGGTGATCGACGGTGCCCGCGCATCCGACCCCGACCGCGGCGACGACGGACCCGACGCTGGTCTCGAGCCGCTCCACCAGCCCGACGATCGCATCGACCATGTCGACAGGGTCCGCCGGCCGCCGGCAGGCGTCGGAGCCGGCGACCTGGCCGCTGGGGTCGACGAGCACGCCACGAATGTTGGTGCCGCCCATGTCGAAGCCGGCAACGAGGCGCCCCCGAGCGGGCACGTCAGGTGACAACGCGGCGTTCGGCGCGAGCCTTGAGCTCCCCCAGGGCGGTGTGCACGATTCGAGCCTCGGCGCGACGCTTGACGAAGCCGGGAAGCGGAACGCGCATGTCGACGCTGAGGTTGTAGATGACCCTGGTGGATGATTCGTCGCCTGCCGGTTCGAGCAGGTATTCACCGTCCATGCGGCTCACGACGTCGCCCTCGGCGAGACGCCACGCCACGCGCAGAGGGTTGCTGCCGTAGTAGTACCGGAGCACGTAGTTGGTGCTGCGACCCATGGCCGCGGCGCGGTAGGCCACCAGCCCGGCGCGGCCGTCGGCGTCGGATCGGAGGATCTCGACCGACTTGATGTCGGTGGCCCACTCGGGATATCGGGCGACATCGAGTACGACGTCGAAGACCAGTTCGGGCGGAACGTCGATGGCGATGATCTGCGTGGTCTGGTCAGGCACCGGAAGAACCCTCTTCGTCGACGGGTGGTTGCGCTTTGGTCACCGTGCGTTTGGTGCGGAGCACACTGCGGGCACGGAATGAACCGTACTCGGCCGCCCACCGACCGGCGATGGCAAGACCGAACATGGGTGTCAGGATACCGAAGGCCAGCGACGTGAACGGGCGTATCGACGCCACGGCGATGGCGACGACGACCTGAACGCCGAGCAGCGCCAGGAGCCATCGCCTCACCACAGCCGGCGCCACACCACCCATGAGCAGGAACAGCTCGGCCACCGAGATCTCCTCGGTGCGACTGCGGTCGACACCGCGCAGAAACGCGACCAGGAACACCAGGCAGCCAACCGCGAAGAGGATGATCGACACCGCGGCTGCGGCCACGCCGAGAACCGACGGCGCCGCCGCTCCCCCGACGGCCATCATCACGAAGACCACCGTCGCCCATGCGTCGAGGCGAATCCATCCGGCACCGTCGACGGCAGGAACGCGCAGCCGGAGCGGTCGCAGCACGGGCATCATCATGCCACGGCGCTCTCTGGGTCATCGAAGCGGCGGATGGCACCAAGTAGTCGCGCCGCGAGCAGGTCGTAGGAGAAGTGGTCGATGGCGCGTCGGCGGCCGGCCGCAGCCATCCTCGCGCGGAGGTCGGGATAGTCCACGAGTCGGGCGATGGCCGACACCACCGCGTCGACATCGGTGGGATCGTCGACCACCAGCCCCGAGACTCCGTGATCGACCGCCTCGGCCGCTCCCCCGCTACGGCCGGCCACCTGCGGCGTGCCCGCCGCCGCCGCCTCGAGGAACACGATACCGAAGCCCTCCTGCTCCAGCCCACCCCACCGCTTCCGGCACAGCATGGCGAACACGTCGACGCAGGCATGGAGATCGGCGAGGTCGTGGTCGGCCACCCGGCCGAGGAACCGCACCGGAACGTCGCACTCGGCGGCAACCCGGCGGAGTCGGGAGAGGTCGCGGCCGGTGCCTCCGATCACCACCTCGATGGGTCGCGTCGTCGATCGTGCGATCTTCTCGACCGCCCGGATGAGCACGTCGAACCCCTTCCTCGGTACCAGGCGGCTGAGGCCCAGAACGAGGTGCGAGTCGACAGGGAGGCCGAGTCGACGACGGGCAGCGGCCGAGTCGGCGGCCGCGAGGGGTCGAAACCGCTCGACGTCGACCCCGGGTGGGACATACACGTCAGGGGGCAGCGAGCCGGCCACCCGAGCCGCTTCGGCCGTGGCATATCCACTCGCCGAAACGATCAGATCGGCCCGGGCGACGGTGCGGGCCAACACCGGTGCGGTGACGGGGAGCCGACCGGGAACGGTCACTTCGGCACCGTGGAGGATGACCGCGTACCGATGGCGCAGATGCGGTCCGACGGCGCCCACCGGCACGGCGGGGTCGAACACGACGAGCCCGGCTCCGATCTCGTCGGCCAGATCGTCGATCGCGTTCCGCATGGGCCAGGTGGGCAGCAGAAACCGCTGGCGGCTCCGCACGATGCGGTACGGCTCGCCGGCGTCCCATTCGCGGTCGCCGGGATGGGGCCGGGTCAGCACTGCGAACTCGGCCGGCGGGAGCCGGCGCCAGAGCTCCCACAGGTAGTTCTGGATGCCGCCCACCTTCGGTGGGTAGTCGTTGGTGACGAGCAGGTGGGTCATGGGGCGAGGGCGTTGCGTTCGGCGTCGACGGCCGGCCCCGCAGGTGCCAACGCTACGAGCTGATCGAGACCCAGCCGTCGAGCGGCCCACACCGCGTGGGCGGCGAGGAGGTCGTCGTCGCTGCGAACATACCGTTCGACGACCGCCGCCACCCGCGGATCGGCGCGGTCACCGACATTGCCCAGCACCACGAGCGCGTTGCGGCGCAGGAACCGCGGATCGCGCCGGGGCACGTACCAGCGCCCGGCCGTGGCCATGACCTCGTCGTCGGTTGCGTCCAGCAGGTCGAGCACGGGCACCCAGGCTCGCGACCCGCCCGGCCCCATGTGGGGCTCCACCTCGTGACCGAGCCAACGGTTGGGCGGGCAGACCTCTTGACAGTCGTCGCACCCGTACAGGCGATCGCCCATGGCCACCCGATGCTCGCGGGGGATCTCACCCGGTGCCTGCACCAGCCACGCGAGGCAGCGCCGGGCGTCGAGCACGCCGGGGGCGATGATGGCGTCGGTGGGGCAACCGGTGAGACATCGCGTGCAGGGCCCGCAGCCGTCGACCACCGGCTGGGTGGCGGGAGGCAGGTCGGCCGAGGTGACGACGGCACCGAGCACGAACCAGCTCCCCCGGCCCGGCAGGAGGATGTTGGTGTTCTTGCCCTGCCAGCCGATGCCGGCTCGCAGCGCGGCAGCCCGGTCGGCGAGCGCATTGTCGTCGGCGACGACGCGGGTGCGGTGCCCGACCGCCTCGAGGTGGTCGGCGACCACGGCCAGTGCCTGGCGGAGGTCGGCGTAGTGGTCTACTCGGGCGTAGGCCGCCACCCGGCCACTCGGTTCCCCCGGTGGCGACGCGGGGGCAGCGACGTCGTAGCGCCACGCGCCGACTACGAGCGAACGGGCACCGGCCAGGATGCGCTCGGGTTCGGTGGAGCGGGCCGGGTTCCGGAACGTGAACTGCATGCCACCGTCGAGCCCGGCCGCCCTGCGATCGTCGATGGCGGCTCGGGCCTCGGTGAAGGGCTCGACCGAGGTGAAGCCGACGGCCGCCAGACCCGCGGCGAGCCCGACGCGGCGCAGGTCTTCGGCGAGCACAGCAGTGGACATCCCGCCATGGTCGCACGGACCACCCGCGATCAGGCGCCTAGGACGAGTCGGCGGCCCGCGCCCGGTGGCGCAGCCGGGGCACCAGGCCCGCGTCGCCCATCTCGCGCAGTGCGGCGTACTCGGCCAGCGGAATGACCACGGCTTCGTCGGGTTGACGCGAGCAGATGAACGTGACGATGCAGTCACCGCAGGCGTTCGAATGCTGCATGACGCACGTGTCGCAGTCGATGGTGAAGTCGGAGTGCTCCATGAACCGACCGTAGAGACGAGGTGTGACAGGCCCCGGCTGGTAGGGTCGAGCTCGCACCGCCTGGGGTTTCCGGTCGGTGGGTTCGCAGACGGGCACTGGTTCTTCCGGTCAGATCGAACCACTCCCCCCGAACACATCCTCGTCCTCACCGAGCCGCGTGAGGCATCCGCGAACCCCGATCCGCCGGCGCGCCAGACGCGCCCATCAGGAGAACAATGTCCCCCACTTTCGCCCAGCTGGGCGTACCCGAAGCCATCTGCCGCGCTCTCGAGGCCAACGGCATCACGGCACCCTTCGCCATCCAGGCCGCCACCATCGAGGACTCCCTCGCCGGATACGACGTCTGTGGCCGCGCCCCGACGGGCTCGGGCAAGACCCTCGCCTTCGGCATTCCGCTGGTCATCGACATCGAACGAGCCACCCCGAAGCGGCCGAGCGGGCTGGTCCTGGCCCCCACGCGCGAGCTGGCCGACCAGATCCACGTCGAGCTGAAGCGCTTCGCCGGCAACGTGCGCATCGGCGTCGTGTACGGCGGCGTCGGCTACGGCCCCCAGATCAAGTCGCTACGCGACGGAGTCGAGGTGCTCGTGGCCTGCCCCGGCCGCCTCGAAGACCTCATCCAGCAAGGTCACGTCGATCTGTCGAACGTGAGTCGCGTCGTTCTCGACGAGGCCGATCGCATGGCCGACATGGGCTTCATGCCCGCGGTCCGTCGCCTGCTCGACGCCACCGCCGACGATCGCCAGACCGTGCTGTTCTCCGCCACCCTCGACGGTGACGTCGCCAAGCTCACCCGCGACTACCAGCACCATCCGGTCCGACACGAGGTGGGCGACGAGACGCCTGACGTCACGTCCGCGCATCACGTGTTCTGGAAGTCGAGGCAGGACCAGCGCACCGAGCTCACCGCCGAGGCCATCAATGCGGTGTGGCCCGCCATCGTGTTCTGCCGCACCCGCCACGGAGCCGATCGGCTGGCCAAGCGCCTCGGCCGCGCCGGCGTGCAGGCGGCCGCGATCCACGGCGGCCGCAGCCAGGGTCAGCGCACTCGCGCCCTCGGTGACTTCACCAAGAACAGGGTGCACGCCCTGATCGCAACCGATGTTGCTGCTCGCGGCATCCACGTCGACGGCGTCGCAGCCGTGATCCACTTCGATCCGCCCGAAGACCACAAGACCTACGTACACCGCTCGGGCCGCACCGCCCGGGCCGGCGACGGCGGTGTCGTCGTCTCGCTGGTGCAGCCCGACCAGACCAACGACGTCCGCAAGATGGCCCGCACGATCGGCATCGACGATGCCGTGACCGTGCCCGATACCCACGCGCTGCGTGGCCTTTCGAGCACCCCGGCTCCCGAGCGCACCCCGGCCGAGGTCCGCGCCGCCGAGCCGGCCGACGAGCGCCCCCAGGGAAGCCGCGGCCAGGGCCCGAAGCGAAACGGCAGTCGACACCGCAACGGTCCGCGCGGCAACTCCGGCCCCGCCGGCGGCCGCAAGCGTGGTCAGGGCCGCGGCAACCGTGGTGGTGGCGGCAGTGGCTCGCGCAAGGGCGGCGCCAACAGCCGCAGCCGTTCCGGTGCCCGGTCGGGGTCTCGTTCTCGTTGAGATCGAACCGGTGGCGACGGGTCGATCAGTCGACCCTCCGACCCCCCAGGGCGGCGATCAGTCCGGTTCCGGCCTTGTCGCCGATGCGGTTGAACGCCAGTTTCAGCAGAGGATCGAAGATGCCGAGCGGACCGTTGAGCTTCAACTGCGCGTCGTAGACCACCCGTGAGCCTGTGCCTTCGGCATCGACCGTGATGCGGTCGAGCGACTCGAAGAAGGTGCTCTTGGCCACCACGTAGATCATCTCGTCGGGCCGGTACTCCTTGGTCTCGTAGCGCAGAGTCGTGCCGCTGGCCTTCAATCGGTACGCCGCATCGGGTCCGGGGCCGTCTCCGTCGACCAGCTCGGCCTCGGACACGCCGGGATCCCATTCCGCGAAGTTGCGCAGGTCGGCCATGTAGGCGAACGCCTGCTCGGGTGTCCAGGGGCTGACCACGGCGACGGTGTAGCGAGCCATCAGTCGCCGTCCCGACGGGTGCGTGAACGGATGTCTGTCATGGCCTGGTCCTCGGTCGGCAACTCGGATGTCAACCCGACCATCTTCGCAGCGCCCGCGCCGAAACGGACATCCGCGTCGGCTGCGAGAACCTAGAGCGGGGCGAGAACGACCGTCGAGTCGGGTGCAGTCAGGACGACCTGGCCGTCGTCGTCGAAGGTCAGATCGGCTCCGTCGGTGAAGGCGGCGAGCAGGGTCGCCTCGAGGATGGACTCGATTCCCGCACACGGTGATCCGCTCAGCGCGATCTCGGCGCCGTCGATCCACGAGTACCCGAAATCGGCGCGACCGGTGAGTGTCTGGCAGCCGGTGGAGCCGGAGAACGCGCCATCGCTGCCGAACAAGAGGGTTGCTTCCGCGAGCGATGGGAGATCGGCGACGGCGGTCGGGCCGACGCTCAGGACCTTCCACCCACCGGCGAGCTCCACCGCTGCGCTGGGACAGCCGGCGGTGGCCGCCCACGGCGAATCCGGTGTCACCTGCGTCTGGGGGGCCTGGTACGAGAGGTCGAGGTCGAGCGTCTCGCGTCGGCCGTCGACCTCGGCCAGCGCGTCGAGGGACACAGAGACCAGGTGACCGTCGCGGTCCTCGACGGTCACCAGGGTCCCCGAGTCGTAGATGGTCTCGATGCCACCCGGGTCGATCAGCATCGATCGAACTGCTGCCACTGCCTCGGCGGTGAGGGCCGCTGTGGTCGTTCGTTCGCCGTTGGCCGCCTCGCTCGTGGCCCAGGGCTCCAGGCCGTGGGCTGCCGCGAGGTCCGAGGCCAGCGGCGGGAACGATGCGGCGATGTCGTCGAAGGAGATCTCGCCGGATGTGTCGGGCTCGAAGGCGGCCATGCGGCCATCGTAGGAACTGCGACCGAACTGACCGTCGAAGGTCTCGAGGTACTCCGTGCAGCCCCGGTTGCCGGGCTCGGCGACGCCGCCGATGGCCAAGTAGCCATAGCGGACGGTTTCGTCGATGTCCGCGAGGACCGTCCAGCGCGTCGACGGGCCGGTGAACTCGGGCACGTAGGTGCCACCGAAGACGTAGCCCGATTCGATGTCGACCACGACGACCGCCGAGAACGGGTCTCGGAGCACCGCTGCGGGCGGCGCGGCCGGATCGTCGATGTCGAACGCCAGGTCGTCGACCGGCGCTTCGGGCTCGATCGGGGAAACGGCCATCTCGATCGGGCCTGCGGAACAGCCCACAGCCAGCAATCCGACGAGGCCGATCGCGGCCAGTGACGTTCTACCCATGGACTTCTGATCGGACGACAACGTCGTTTGTTGAGCACTCAGGCGAATCGGTTCGACACCTCGATCAGCCGATCGAGCACCTCGGCGGCCCGGCCCGACTCGATGGCATGCGTCGCGGCCTCGATCCCGACGACGAACGAGACGGCCTCATCTGCCACCATCAGACCGGCTGCGGCGTTGAGCACGACGATGTCGTGCACCGGGCCGCCTTCGCCCGCCAACAGCGCACGAGTGAGCGCAGCGTTGGTCTCGGCATCGCCGCCACGGATCGACTCGAGCGAGGCCGGGGCGAGGCCGAGTTCGGTCGGATCGAGCGATGTCCGGGTGATCTCACCGGCCCGCAGCTCGAAGACGACGTTGACCCCGGTGGTCGACAGCTCGTCGAGACCACCGGCGCCGGTGACCACCAGCGTGCGTTCGGAACCGGTGGCCGACAGCACGGCGATCATGCGCTCGCCCACTGCGGGGTCGGGTACGCCGACCACCTGACGAGTCACCTGGCCCGGATGCGACAGCGGCCCGAGGATGTTGAACACCGTCGGAATGCCGAGCTCGGCCCGGACGGGGGCGGCGAACCGCATGGCGGGGTGGAACCGCCGGGCGTAGGCGAAACCGACGCCTGCTTCGGTCACGCAGGTCTCCACGCCCTCGGCCGGAATGTCGATGGCGACACCGAGGGCCTCGAGCACATCGAAGCTGCCCGAGGTGGACGACGCCTTGCGATTGCCGTGCTTGCAGACGGTTGCCCCCGCGGCCGCGGCGACGACCGACGCCATGGTCGACACGTTGAGGGCCGCTTCGCGACCGAGCACCGAACCACCGGCGCCCACCAGATCGACCGTAGCGGCCGGCAGGTCGAGCGGCGTGGCCGCCGCCCGCATGGCCCGCACCATGCCGGTCATCTCCTCGACCGTCTCCCCCTTCTGGCGCAAGCCGACGACGAATGCCGCGATCTGGGCGGGCGTGGCCTCGCCGGCGAGGACGGTCCGTAGGCAGGCCTCGGCCGTCTCGGCCGTGAGATCGTTGCCCTGGGTGAGAGTCGCCAGGATCGTCGGCCAGCCGCCCAGGTCGATCAGCTCGCCGTTCGACTTCACGTCGCCGACCCTAGGCCACGAGCAACCCGTTGACACTCCCGCCTACCCTGCCTGCATGAGCCTCGGGATCTTCGATCGTGCGACTGCGATCGCGGCACTGCGTTCACGCGCCTTCGACGTGTTGGTGGTGGGCGGCGGGATCACCGGTGCGGGGGTGGCCCTCGACGCGGCGTCTCGGGGCCTACGAACCGCTCTCGTCGAACGCGACGACTTCGCTTCGGGTACCTCGTCGAAGAGCTCGAAGATGGTACACGGCGGGCTCCGGTACATCGATCAGGGCGAGATCGGGCTGGTGTACGAGTCGCTGGCCGAGCGGCAGCGTCTGTTCACCAACGCCCCGCACCTGGTACACGAGCTGCCGTTCCTCTTTCCCGTCTTGTCGCGCCATGGTCTGTTCGACAAGAAGCTGGCCAAGGCGCTCGGAACGACGCTGTGGACCTATGACCTCACCGGCGGCGCGCGCATCGGCAAGCTGCACAAGCGGCTGTCGGCCGCCGAGACGCTGGCCCACATGCCCGGCCTGCCGGTGGGCAACGTGGCCGGCGGCTATCTGTACTACGACTGCCGGGCCGACGATGCCCGCCTCACCCTCACCTTGGCCCGTACCGCCGCCATCGACCATGGTGCCACGGTGGCCAACCGGGTCTCGGTCACCGCCCTCCACGATCCGATCGACGGTCTACGCCGCGTGACCGTACGAGCCGACGACCAGACCTTCGACGTCAGCACCCACGTCGTGATCAACGCAACGGGCGTGTGGGCCGACGGGCTCCGCGACCTCGACGACGGCGACGCGGCGAGCACCATCCGGCCGGCCAAGGGCAGCCACGTCACCGTGCCGTGGTCGAGGGTCGGCACCGACGTCGCCGTCGTGCTCCCCGTCAGGGCCGACAAGCGGTCGGTGTTCATCGTGCCGTGGGGCGATCAGGCCTACATCGGCACCACCGACACCGACTACGACGGGCCACTCGACGATCCGCACTGCACGTCCGACGATGTCGCCTACCTTCTCGCCGGGGTGAACGCCTCGACCACGCTCGATCTGTGCCCCGCGGACGTCACCGGAACCTGGGCGGGCCTGCGACCGCTCGTGGCCGATGGCCCCACCACCGGGCGCACGGCCGACCTGAGCCGTCGCCACCGCATCACCACCTCGCCCTCCGGGATGGTGAGCGTGACCGGCGGAAAGCTCACGACCTATCGTGCGATGGCCGCCGATGCGGTCGACGCAGCAGTCGACCACCTCGGTCAGCTCGATCTTCCGCTCACCCGCCGGTGCCGCACCAAACGACTTCCCCTCGTCGGGGCCCGGGGCCTCCGCGAAGCGCGTCGCCACGCGCGGCTGCATCCCCGCCTCGGGCCGGCCCGCGGTCAGCACCTCGTCGATCGGTTCGGTTCCGAGACCGCCGTTCTGATCGCCATGATCGATGCCGATCCGAGCCTGGCCGAGCCCCTCGATCCTCGCCTTCCCTATCTCGCCGTCGAGGCGCTCTACGCCGTGCGGTACGAGATGGCCATCACCCTCGACGACGTTCTCGCCCGGCGCACGCGGGCACGACTGCGGAGCCTCGCCGCAACCTCGAGCATCGCCCAGTCGGTGGCCGAGCTGATCGCAGCCGATCTCGGCTGGTCGGCGGCTCGTTGTCGAGCCGAGGTCACCGAGTGCCGTCGAGCACTCGCCGCCGACGCGGCCGTCGCATGTCTCCCCGACCCGTTGGCCGTGGCAATCTGAGAAGGTGACCAACGCACCCACACCACCGATCGCCCTCAGCGGCGGTGCCGACGCCGCCTCGTCCCGGCTCGACGTCCAGCGGGTTCAGATCCCCGATTCGGTGGCCGCACGACTCGCCACCGCCTGTGAGGTCACGGTCGACGCCGCGATTCTGGCCGAAGCGAGCCGCGACTGGTGGCCGCTGGCCATGTCCTGGGCCCGCGCCGGCCAGGTCGCATCGCTGGCGTCGATGGTGGCCCGGCCCCACACCGCCGACGGCCTGGCCGAGGTTCTCCGCATCTGCAACGAGAGCCGTGTTCCCGTCACCGCCATCGGCGGCCGATCCGGCGTGTGCGGCGGATCGGTTCCCCTGCACGGTGGTGTAGCCCTCGACCTCACGGGCCTGAGCGGAATCCGCTCGATCGACACCGAGTCGATGGTGGTCGATGTCGCCGCCGGCACCTTCGGCGACGAGTACGAGGCCGAGCTCCGCAACGAGCACCAGGTCACGGGCGGTCATCATCCGCAGTCGATCGCGCTGTCGACAGTGGGCGGCTGGCTGGCTTGTCGCAGCGCCGGGCAGTACTCGACCCGCTACGGCAAGATCGAGGATCTCGTGATCGGTCTCGATGTGGTTCTCGCCGACGGCACGCAGGTCGTGACTGGTGGCGCGCCGAGGGCTGCCGTGGGACCCGATCTCAACCAGCTGTTCGTGGGCTCCGAAGGAACGCTCGGCGTCATCACCGGCGCCAGACTGCGAGTGCATCCACTGCCCACCGCCGAGATCCGTCGCGCCTTCGGGTTCGCCTCGTTCGAGGAGGGTCTCGATGCGTGCCGCCGCATCATGCACCGCGGGGCCACGCCCGCCGTCGTCCGTCTCTACGACGAGACCGAGAGCGGTCGGAACTTCGACATCGACGATCTCCACGTCCTGCTCGTTCTCGACGAGGCCGATCCCGAGATCATCACCGCTACAGCCGCGATCGTCGACGCCGAGTGCCGTGAGGCCGTGGCTCTCGATCCCGATCTGGTCGAGCAATGGCTCGGGCACCGCAACAACGTGGGAGCGCTCGAGTCGCTGATCGGCGCGGGGTTCGTCGTCGACACCATGGAGGTGGCCGCGCCGTGGGCCGCACTCGAGGCTGTGTACCGAGACATGATCGACGCCATCGCCGGCGTCGAGGGAACCATGGCCGCCTCGGCCCACCAGTCGCACTCCTACCGCGACGGCGCCTGCATCTATGTGACCTTCGCCGGCCACAAGGACATCGTGGGTGCCGACAAGGACGGCTACTACCGCAGGGTCTGGGACGCCGGCAGCCGAGCCGGGTTGGCTGCGGGCGCGGCCCTCTCGCACCACCACGGCGTCGGTCTCAACCGATCGGCCTACATGCGCGAAGCGCTCGGAACGGCCATGCACGTGCTCGCCGCCACCAAAGCTGCGCTCGACCCCAACGGCATTCTCAATCCGGGCAAGCTCGGCCTGCCCGACCCCTGGGGCTGAGGCGACCGTGAGCATCCTGGTCATCGACGTGGGGACGAGCGGCATTCGAGTCGCCGTGGTCGACGCCGACGGGTCGGTTCGCTTCGACCTGCGCCGGCCGAACCTCCCCGACACGCCGTTTCCGGGCCTGGTCGAGTTCGACGCCACCGCCATGGCTGCGGTCACCCTCGAGCTCGCCGTCGAGGCGGTCGAGCGGGCCGGCGACGTCACCACCGTCGGCATCACCACCCAGCGAGCCTCGACCATCGTCTGGGATCGCGCCACCGGTGAGCCCATTGCTCCGGGCATCGGCTGGCAGGATCTGCGTACCGTCGGTGATTGCCTCGTGTGGCAGGCCGAGGGGCACCGGTTCTCTCCCAACGGCTCGGCGACCAAGGCTGCCCAACTGGTGGCCCAGGCCGGGGCGCGTGACGACCTGTGCATCGGCACGGTCGACTCGTGGATCGCTCACACCCTCTCGGGCGGAGCGCTGCACGTCACCGATGGGACGAACGCGGGCGTCACCGAGCTCACGCACCGTGACGAGGTGGTCTGGAACGCCGACGTGTGCGAGCTGCTCGGGCTCTCGGTCGAGATGCTGCCGACCATCGTCGACTCGACCGGCGTCGTCGGGCCGGCTTCGGCCCTGCCCGGCGCACCCGTCATCGCCGGAATCGCCGGAGACCAGCAGGCGTCGCTCATCGGTCAGGGTTGTGTCCGTCCCGGTCTGGCCAAGATCACCTTCGGTACCGGCGCCATGCTCGACGTGTGCGTCGGCGAGACCCGGCCCGCCTTCGACAAGCGGTCCGAGCACGGCACCTTCCCGATCGTGGCATGGATGGCCGACGGATCGCCGGTGTGGGGCGTCGAGGCGATCATGCTGGCTGCCGGAAGCAACGTCGAATGGCTGCGCGACGACCTCGGCCTCATTTCCGACGCGGCGGCGTCTCATACGATCGCGTCGTCGGTCGCATCGACCGAGGGTGTGGTCTACGTGCCGGCGCCCTTGGGGCTCGGAACGCCCAACTGGGACTTCGGCGCACGCGGCACGCTGCTGGGGCTCACCCGCGGGAGCACCGGTGCCCACGTCGTTCGCGCCGTGCTCGAGGGCGTGGCTCAGCGGGGGGCCGACCTCGTCGAGGCGGCCGAGGCCGACACCGACCTCGCCTTCGAGACCCTGCGGGTCGACGGCGGGATGTCGGTGAACCCCACCTTCACCCAGGCTCTTGCCGATGCCTGTGGTCGCCCCATCGAGCTGGCGGCCGAGGCGGAGAGCACCACCCTCGGCGCCGCCTACCTGGCGGGCATGGCCACCGGCATCTGGAGCGGATGGGACGAGATCGCCTCGTTGGCTCCGCCTCGCACCACCGTCGAGCCTTCGGGTGCGTTCGATCGCGAGCAGTGGAAGGCCGCGGTGACCCGCTCGACCGGCTGGTTCCCCGACCTGTCGGCCATCGACTTCTGAAGGGGACGAAGTCATGAGCGCTCCCGAGGTTGCCTTCGTCACCGGCGCCGGAGGCGGTCTGGGCACGCCCATCGTGCACCGACTCGCGGCCGACGGGTTCCATGTGGTGGCGGCCGACATCGACCTCGATGCGGCCCAGCATGCGGTGGTCGACGTCGGGCGTGCGGCCGCCGTCGAGCTCGACATGGCCGACGTCGATGCCGTGCGGGCCGCAGTCGATCGTGCTGCCGACACCGGCGCGCTCACCGCCTTGGTGAACAACGCCGCGGTGTTCCCGGCCGGACCGTTCGTCGAGGTGACCGTCGACGAGTACGACGCCGCGCACGCCGTCAACCAGCGGGGATACTTCTTCGCCGCCCAGGCCGCCGCTCGACACATGATCGGGCTCGGTCGCGGCAGCATCGTCAACATCGGCTCGATCACCGAACACGGTGGCTGGCCGAACATCGTCGCCTATGCGACGGCCAAGGGCGCAGCCGGGGCCTTCACCCGCAGCCTCGCCACCGAGCTCGGACGCCACGGCGTTCGGGTCAACTGCATCGCCCCTGGAGCGTTTCCCACGGCAGCCGAAGCCATACAACCCGATGGCTACGAGGCCGCCATCTACGCCGGGCAGGCCCTCCAACGGCGCGGCCGGCTCGACGAGATCGCCGCTGCGGTGGCCTTCCTGTGCAGCCGCGATGCCGAATTCATCACCGGCCAGACCCTCAACGTCGACGGTGGGTGGAAGATGCGCTGACGTCGTCGAGCGGCGTCACGTGTGCATGATCATGCGGGCGATCCGCGCCGAGATGCGCCAGCCATCCTCGGTCCGCTGGAACGTGTCCTCGAACTCACCGATGAGATGACTCTCGTTGGCCCTGATGCCCATGTGCCCGTTCGGCGTGTTGTTGGCATCGCAGAAGTAGATGATGACCACCGTGGTGGCGTGAGCTTCGCGGGACGAGTCGACGTGGACCCGCAGATTCGCGCAGGCGTGGCGGGTGAGGCGGTTGGTCGGCCCGGCCGCATAGGACGTCTCGATCTCCGCCCGGCCTCGTATCACCTCGCCGTTGGGCCGCTGGACGGTGCCGTCCTGGGTGTAGAGACCGGCGAGGGCAGGCCAGTCCTTGTGGTCGTTGAAGGTGGCCGAGTCGATCACCAGCTTCTCGCAGGCCCGCTCGATGAGGAGCGTCTCGGTGTCGGTCATGGGGTGCCCTTTCGATTGTCTGGCGCCAGCTTGGCACCTTCCACGAGCGCGGCGAGTTTCTTGGGTACGACTCCGGCGTCGATCTTGCCGATGCCGGCGAAGGTGCCGAACCCGCAGTCGGTGCCGGCGATGACCCGCTCGGGGCCGACGATGTCGATGTATCGCCGCAGCAGTTCCGCGATGTGGGCCGGGTGGTCGACGTAGTTCGACGTCGAGGTGATGACCCCTGGAACCAGGATCTTGTCGTCGGGGATCTGCGCATCGGCCCACACCTGCCATTCGTGGGCATGACGGGGGTTGGCCGCCTCGAACAGGACGTGGGACGGGCGAGCGGCCATCACCACCGCCAGGATGCGAGCCAGGTCGATGTCGTGATCGTGGGGCCCTTCGTAGTTGCCCCAGCAGATGTGCATGCGCATGGCCGCTGGGTCGATGTTGCGAGTGGCGTGGTTCAGCACCTCGACGTGGTGGCGGGCACGGGCGACGAACTCGTCGTCGGTGAGGCCCTGGAAGCCGGTGTGGCGGGCCATGGCCAGGTCGGGGCAGTCGACCTGGAGCTGGAACCCGGCATCGACGATGGCCTCGTACTCGACCTGCATCGCCTCGCCCACCGCCTCGACGTAGGCCTCGTGGGTGGCGAAGTACCCGTTGCCCTGGAAGGCGGTGACCAGGCCAGGAGACGCCGCGTTCATGAATGCCGATCTCGCTCCCGCTCGCTCGACCGCCGTGCGTAGGTTGGCCAGATCGGCGTGGAGATCGTCGTGACCCACATAGCTCACGGGCCCGACACACGACTGGCGTCGAAACGCCTGGCTGCCCCCCATGGCCGCGGCCAGCCGGCTGCGGAGCTCGGGATAGGGCGCCAGATCGAGGGCGGGCTGTCGGGGCGTGTCACCGTCGAAACCGCTGAGGCGGTCCTTCACGTAGGTGCTGTAGGTGATCTTGGACGTCTCCCCGTCGGACACGATGTCGATCCCGAGATCGACCTGCTGCTGCACGACCTCGGCCACTGCCCCGGCCATGACGGCGTCGAAGGACGCCCGATCGAACGCCGAGCCGTTCTCCCGCTCGAGGAGTACCTCGGCAACCTGGCTGCTGCGTGGTAGCGAGCCGACATGCGTTGTCTGGATTTGTGTCACGACACAGGGTTTCAACCACGGCGAGCAGGTGCAAGACTGAGGGTCCGACGGTGAGTCGGCCGGGTGACCGCGACGCTCCGGCGTCGAGGAAGGTCGGGACTCCTCCGGGCAGAGTGCTGACGAGAGTCAGGGCGGGGCGACCTGTCGGAAGAGGGCAACAGAGAGCAGACCGCCGATGGCCCGAGATCGTTCCTCGGAACGAGATCGGGCACAGGTAAGGGTGAAACGGTGCGGTAAGAGCGCACCAGCGTCGAAGGCGACTTCGGCGGCTGGGTAACCCCCACTCGGAGCAAGGCCAAGCGTGAGACGTGAGCCGCCCGGCTCGCTCCCGAAAGGAAGCAATCTCCAGGTAGGCCGCAAAGATGGATGGTCACACAGGAAGCTTCGGCTTCTGGACAGAATCCCGCCTACAGGTCGACTCACCGTCGCCACGGACAGCTGTCCGTGGCGAATCCGTCGATCCGGGGCCTCTACCGGCGATCAGGTACGGATTCACCCGCCTTCCAGGATTGTTCCGATTGCCATCGATGGACATGGTTGACCCGATGGGACCTGACGGGCCCGCGCGGCATCTCGCTGTTCCGCGCGCGCCTGCCTCCTACGAGTTCCGCCCACCCGTCGGAGGCACTCGGGTTCCCAGGCGAGACGGCCGGGCTGGTGACGCAAGTCGACCAGGCCCGGCCGTCCTGCCTGCCCGTGACGGCCTGCTCACCTGATAACGTGTCGGGCTCTCGGCGGACCGAAGGAGGCGAGATGGCAGGCGTCCTGTTGGTCACGACCCTGCTCACCGATGTACTCCTCGTGGGCATCGCGTGGCGGGCGTGGCGCTTCGGCCAGAGCATCCGCACCCGCTTTGCCAGTCTCCAGACCTCGATCGTCATCTTGCTGTGCGCTTACGGTGTGTTCGCGTCGCTCCAGGACATAGGCGTACAGATCACCCGACTGGGTTGGGTCGACGAGGCCGTCGGTAGGCACTTCACGGGCAGCATCCATGTCGTCATCGTGATCGTCGGGCTGGTCGTGCTCGTACCGGTGATGGCGCTGCTCTGGAAGCTCACCAAGGAGTTCGCGGTCCTCGAAGCCGTCACCGACAGACTCGTCGGGCGGTTGCCCAGAGGGGTCACAATGGAGACCGCCGGACTCACCCCCCGGGAGCGCAACGTCGTCGACGCGATCAGCTCGGGTCAGGTGTCCGACCGCGAGATCGGCGAAGTGCTATTCGTCTCGCCGGCCACTGCGGCCACCCACGTCCGCAACATCATGCGCAAGACCGGCATCAAACGGCGGGGCGACCTGGCGCTACTGGCCGTGCAATTCGAGGATCAGACCTGAGCGCCGCATGACCAACGGTGTTGACGCTATGGCGCCCACTGGTAGGTGGCCCAGCGGCCGAAGGCCAGCAAGCCGACGCCGGCGGCGATGAGCCCGACTCCTGCGACGTGACCCTGCCAACCACTCCCCATGGAACCGGTGGCCAACAGCACGCCGGCGAAGATCGGGAACACGGCGATCAGTAGGGCCAGCGTGCCCGCGGCCCAGATCAGGCCTGCGCTCGCCGCCGTCGCCACCGTCGGCGACCGATCGATCGCCTCCGAGAAGTGGTTCCTCGGCCGAGGTCGCGTTGGGTCGGGGGCCGGACGCGCCTCCCGTTCGGGGTCACTCGTCACTTCGCCAGTGTTTCACAGTGGGCACGCGGCTTGAAGGGGCACGGCTACGGGGCACACTGGCGCAATGAGCTGGTTCCGTTCGGGCCGAGGACCCGAGATCGATGACACCACGGTCGACGAGATCGTCGAACGTAACGTCGTCCTGGCCACCGCGCTGGGCGACGACCTGCGCTCACGGCATCGTCAGTTGACGAGCGAGCTCATTGCGACGAAACGCTGGGAGCCCGTCGCCGGGCTCGAGCTCGGCGAC